>DATHHO010000302.1:0-15103 GCA_035317125.1 Puia sp. | reverse complement strand
CGCGCTCTATCACCCTCCCCCGATCTGTCATCCGCCCCCACCCCATCATCAAATTTATTCCTTACTTCAAAGCTCATCCAGCCCTCCTTCACCGATAAGCTGATCTCTATCCGGGGGCCTCCACTGTAGCCGACGCCATGTTTGAATGCATTCTCTACAAAGGGGATCAGCAGCATCGGCTCGATAGGATAATGCCCGTCTTCATCGTCTGTTTCGATGCAACTGTCGATCTGCACTTCATTCCCAAAACGCAATTTCTGCAGTTTCACATAACTGTTAAGATATTCGATCTCCTTATAAAGCTCCACCTTCTTTCCCTGGGCATCATAAAGCATATAGCGCATGAGGTCCGAAAGCATGATGAGTGAAGTCTCCAGCTGGTCGGATTTCTTTCTCGCCAGGGACACCAGGTTGGTCAGTACGTTAAAAAGAAAATGCGGGCTGATCTGGGAACGAAGGAATTTCAGCTCGGTTGACAACCGGACAGCCTCTATTTCCTTTTGTTTCTTTTCAAAATGTCTCCGGTCGACGATCTCGCGATAAATGCTGCTGATCACAAACACAGCGACAGACGGGACAATAATAACGCGGTAAGCTGCGGAAGATTCCAGAACGCCCGGAAACCATGCGGCCAGGATACGGATTTTTAATTGCGAGGAAGCAAGGATCAACAAGGTGCTGGCTATGACATAAAGCCACCAATATGCCCGGGTTAGTAATTTAGGATACAGAAAATAAGCATTCCCGTAAAAAATAGCCATATGGATAAATACAGTCGCCGTAAAGAACGGTCCAGGCATCAACCCTATTTTATATCCATTGGCGGCCGTGGATAGGAGGAATGGCAATAGCAGTAAGACAGCCCAGATCAATACATGAACTGTGATATTAATGTCTCTTGATCTGATGCTTAGTTTCATTTGCCGGTTATAAAGATACGTTTTGCACAGCGTCGCGGGTATAGTTGATCCAGGTCTCTGCCGTAATGAGGTGCAGCGTAAAGCCGATCCAGAAGGCTGTTCCAAAGAACACCTGCGGCGGCAGGCCGGAGAAGGCAAAGAACAATCCTATAATGGGACGTATCGTAGCGATCGCCAGGCCGATGGCAAAGGCCCGGATCATCCATTCCCTGTGGCGGGCAAGATTTTTTTTAACCATATACCTCCATGCCTTGGTGAGTGAGACCAGGAAGAAAAGGGCAAATAATATACTGCCGGCCGCCTCATTTACTCCCCCGATAGGCAGCATGACAAAAGGCATGATGAGCGCGGAGAAACCGACGATATAAGCACAAACGAGAAACACGCGCAGGCTCCGTCGGTGGAAGTAATCAGACCTGGAACGGACACCCGGCATAAATTGCATGGGCCCCAGGATCATAAACAAAGCCCCCGGCAGTATATGAAGGAAGGTGATGACCGGGTGTTTGCCGAAGCCAGTGTCAAAAGGAGGCCCGCCTCTGGGAGTAACCACTGGTATAAGGCCCTCCATGGTCAGGACTCTCCTGACGACCATGGCAATAGCGATGGCAGCCAGCGTGAACATGGCGACGCGCAGAAGGCGGCTGATCCTGTTGATTGTTTTTGTATCGTTCATTTTGTCAAGTTTAAAGTTATTTGCCGGGCAGGTCGCTGTCTGCTGAAAAGGTCCTTGTTTGTGTGAGACCCCTTTCCGGCCGGTAGTTATGGATAGTGCTGCCTATTCCAGCCACAAGCGCAATGATCAGCCCTGTTAGTTGCACTAATGTACCAAAGAATGGACCTATAACTTCCGGATGGCTGAGACGTAATCCCGTTCCGGGAAAGGTAAAGACGCCCAGGGCGATCTTACCGGCAAGGATCAGCCCGATAAAGGAAGCCCAGCGAAATTTTGCGGTCGCGTATACGAGGATACCCACCACCGCCAGTATGATTATTCCAGGAGGCACCCTGGGATATCCTGTTGCTCCCGTGACGACCTGGATAAAAATACCCAGGGCCGTCAGCCATAGCCCGATGGCGGTTGTTCTGTTCTTGAAAAATGAGTGGAGCCGTTGGTGGCGGAGGATAAAGCCTTCTGCTGTTTGCGTTGTCATATAAGTAAATTTCTGACGAAACTACCTATAAGGGCGAAAGATTTGTGGCTATATGCGACCAGAGGCCAGGATCCTGCGACAAGAGTGGTGGATGCGGAGACAGGAAAAACCAGGCAGACTGGGTTCACGGGAAAAACCGACATCAAAAGGAGAACTGGATCTTGAGGCATTATCTCTCAAAATATAATTCAGGCAGAATGATTTTCACCTCTTGTTCCATACCCTCATTTTTCCAATAAACAATAAAATTCACTTTCGTCTGTTTTAAATAAAACCCTTTCAGTTTCAGTATTTCAATTGTATTTAAAAAACTACGTGAAAATTTTAAAACAGATTGTCCATTGCTGTTTGCGCATTCATCCCCGATAATGGTCAAAATTTCTCCAGATGTGAGTTGTGAAATCAAGCCTTGTTTATCCTTAAAATGATTCAGCACAATATCCCAATGAGACAAGTGCATAACCGACTGACTCGACGGTAAATATATTTGCCGGTCTTCAATCCTGACAAGGCATTCCGTATTAATGCCATCGAGATAATTCCCATTTAAGTGAATCGTCAGGCTTTGTTTTGCCCTTGTCATAGCAACATATAGTAGTCGCTTTTCTTTATCGGCTGCAGAATTAAAGTTTTTAAGCATTATGAAAACATTGTCGAACTCCTTTCCTTTTGCTTTGTGTATGGTAGAAACAAAAATAGTTTCGCCATTTTCATTGTAGAAATCCTCAAGCTTTGATTCTCTGACAAAAACTTCCAAATCTGACTTGTATTTATTCTTTGGATTAGTTTCTTCAAAATCTTTAATAATATTGTTGCACAGATCCAACTTTGTGCTATTTCGAAAATTATTTCTGAAATTAATTTTTGCAGTTTCCCAGATATCATCACTTATCATAAATACACCATCTCCCAAATTCAATTGATTCAAAAAGAAACGAACTTCAATAAGGTTCCACAAATTGAAATCGTCGTTTGTTTGAATTAGTCTTGCCTGCATTCCGTTCTTCAGAAGCAGGCCAGTTATCAACGAAGCCTCCTCATTTGTTTTCGTCAGCACACAAGTAGCTCCTCCGAGTCCCGCAGAAAGAATATCATCCACTAAAGGAGAAATAAGATTTTCGCTTATGTAATGAACCAATCTTATGTTTCCATTGTTTTGTTGTTTAGCTACAATGGGATTTTCCTTCAAACGATAGCGGATATTTCTTACAAACTCATTTGTAAATCTAACGAGGTTATTCTTGCTTCTGTAATTCTCTACCAGCTCATACTTGGTCGCCTTTCTTTCAGCAATGAATTTTTGTAAATATATCGAGCTTGATCCCCTGAATTCATATATGTTTTGATCGTCGTCTCCAACTGCAATCACTCTCATCTCTTCATTTTGGTCTATCAAGGCATTTATCAAGGCAAACTCTTTATCGTCCATATCCTGGGCTTCGTCAATTACTAAAACCGCTTTTGTTATCCGGCTTACTTCGACTTCCCCGTTCCTGATCTTTTCAATTGTGCTATTCAGAATTAATTTTGATTTTTCAAGGCTCCCTACCCTTCCCAGCAGATCGAAGCAGTATGAGTGAAAAGTCCTTATTTCAACGTAGTTGGCGGCATTACCAATGAGCGCAAATAATCGTTTCTTAAATTCCGTGGCTGAGGCCCTTGAAAATGTAACCATCAGCAATTGTTCATGCTTTATGTCTTCCATTAATAATAAAGAGGCTAATTTATGAACAAGCACCTTAGTTTTACCGCTCCCGGGTCCGGCTGCAATGACAATATATTTTGAAACATTATCCTTGATTATTTCTAATTGGGTTGGAGATAACAACCCGAACAATTGTCTAAATTTGGCAGGCGTTATATTTCTTTTGATTTCATTCTGCCGGCTACCCGGAAAATATTTGTTTAGAAAGGAGGCGTAATTCATCTGAAAATAATCATCAACAAACCGTAAAGCTCCCTCATAGTCTTCAATCATTTTTTTAGCATACTCTCCAACAATATGAATTTGCTGAACTTTATTTTCATAGAATTGGTTTAGCTTTTGATAATCCTCATTCTTGTATCTTTTCTTATTGTCTTGCTCAATCCTGTCAATGGTAAGCCGGTTATAAACGACTAAAAATCCTCCTTCAATTTTTATAGAACCAATTCTTGAAAGATAAAAAAGCGCATCTTCAATATCTTCGATGGAGACTTGAATTTTAAAAAGCTGGATTTTGGCTTCAAATATCTCTTTCAATTCATGAACCGAAAACTCAACCAACACTTCCTCGTTCTCTTTACCGTTCACCGTGATGTTTTCACCGCTTTTTTTATATAGTTGTTCGACAATAAACTTTGCCAGCTCAAGTCGATTTTCTAATTTTTCTATTAAATATTCCTTTATCTGAACAAAAAGTATGGAGACATTATTTTTCGAATAACCTTCATTGCGTTGTTTTATCCAATTCTTAATTGCCCAAAAATTAATTATGATTTTAAGGTTGTTCGGCGTTACATCTTTACAGCCTTTCTCTTCGGCTTCTTCGTTCAGTTTTTTAATATTAAAAAGGGTTTCGTTTTCTTCGAATTTCGAAAAAATAAAAAAATCGATCTGACTGAAGTTTTCCAAAATGCTCAGAGAGCGGTTTGCGCTATCTCCTCTCTTAATAAAAGCGGTTAAATCTTTCGCATCTGCCAGAATCTTTTCCTCACGAAGGAGATTAACTATGTTGATCACTTCTTCTTTCACAATTCCCAAACGATCCGAGATATAATCTATCCGGGATTCGGCCTCATGATCGTTTGACTGCTTCCTGCTTTTGCTGGAAAAAAGATTCCTGATAATCCTTACTCCTTTTTCTTTCTCGTTTTCCGCAAATCGATGCGAAGCGTTTATTTTATCAATTGCATCTTGCGCTGTCTTTGATAATATACTGTTTGCGAAAACTCTTGGCATATTTTGACCTCGCTTCAAATAACCGGCGTTTTCGAGCGCCGCGATTGCCGTTATTACTCTTGCTTCAATCTCAACGACATTGTCATCCCATCCTGCCTTCCTCGCAATCTCCAAGGCTGAATTTGAAACAGTAGAACGAAATTTTGTTATCTCCTTAATCGCTTTCCAAACTTGTTGAATTTCTTTGATTGAAAGCTTGGTTTGATTTAGTAAAATGAAATGCTTACTCAGATCTTCCTCGTTAAACAAGACAAAGCATTCAGCCGTCATATCTTCGTCGCGTCCTGCCCTTCCTGCTTCCTGGATGTAGTTCTCCAAAGAATCCGAAATCTCATAGTGAATAACCATTTCAACATCTTTCTTGTCGACTCCCATGCCGAATGCTGAAGTCGCTACTATAATCTTAACTTCACCGGCTATAAATGCATTTTGGTTTTCTGTTTTTTCTTTTACATCCATTTTTCCATGATATGGTTTCGCATTAAACCCGTCTTCTGACAATCTTTCGGCAAGAGAATATGCTTTTTTGGTCCGTGAAACATAAATGATAGTGGGGCAATCTTTCCTTTCGATAAGATCTCTTACCGAATGGTATTTTTCTTCTTCATCATTTTTCTCAAGAACTTTGTATTGTAAATTCGTTCTTGTCGCAGTGGAACTGAAAATTTCCAGATCGATTAAAAGCTTTTCTGATAAGTAGCTACAAATGTCTTCAATGACTTTTTTCTTGGCTGTTGCCGTAAAGCATGAAACCGGAATTGCCTCGTCAAGATTTTTCTTTTCTCGAATTAATTTAATGAAATCGCCGATATATAAATAATCAACTCTAAAGTCTTGTCCCCAGGAGGAAAAACAGTGCGCTTCGTCAATTACAAACCGAACTATATTCCTCCCCAACAATAATCGTTCAATGGACGGTGAACGCAATGATTCAGGAGATATGTAAAGAAGACATGCTGAACCATCTTCGACACGCTCAAATGATTTCCCTCTTTCGATCGGATCAAGCAACCCGTTTATAGTAACCGCATCAGTGAATCCAGCTTTTTCAAGGTTATCGACTTGGTCTTTCATCAAAGATTGCAATGGAGAAATTACGACCGTGAGGCCTTTTACCGATGATCCGCTCATTAAAGCAGGGATTTGAAAGGTAATTGACTTACCTCCTCCGGTGGGAAATACGGCTATAATAGATTTATGGTCGACGGCTGCTCTAACTGCCTTCTCCTGCAATGGCTCGCCTGCATAAGTCCTGTAGGCATCAAAGCCAAAATATGATTTCAGCGCCTTGTGAATATCTAATGCCTGGCTGCAATAAATACAGTCGCTCAGGCATGATTTGTTTCTGAGTAAAGACATTACCCGTTCAACTTTTGGATAATTTTTGAGGACCCAAGGTGGTGTAATTGAATAGCGATTTCTGCAATTTATTAATGCTAAACAATATGCTAATTCAATCGGATGGTTTGAAATGATTTTAGAAAGGTCAGTCTTTTCGCAAATTTCGGAGTTAAATTTGTCAAGGATTAAAGGCTCAAGTTTTATATCACCTGCCTTGTAGCCGATAAAATCGAAAAAGGAGCAGAACTCTCTTTTTTCATTCAATAAAAGATAAAAAATCTGCTTTAAAATAGTATCCGTTCTATTGAAGGCCGAAACTTCGCTATAGAAAAGATCTTTTGCTTTTATCGAATCATTCAGCGGATTATTATTGTCCTCTGACTGTAGTTTATCGTCTTTCAATAAGGCATGATAGGGTCGGGCCGGGAAAAGCAGGGGGGATAAAAATAAAGTGTCAATAATGTTTGACTGTTTTATTTCCGCAGCGGCAAGAGCTTCCTGGATATATTTCAAATCATGGTTTAGAATATTATGTCCGCAGATAAATATTGTCCCTTTTATAAAGTCAATGAATTCCTTCATCGAACTGGAATGAAAAGTACTGCCGTCCGATCTGACACTTCCCAGATCAAGGATCTTTTGACTTTTAAGTTCAATCTCAGTGTCAATAAACGCAATCGAATTCATTTCTTAGGTTTATAGATAGCAGAACAAATAAGGCCGGGCTGATAAGTCTGAAGTTTAATCAAGACAGTCGATATATAAAAAAATAGATATTTTATTAAGTGCAACCACCTATTTGATCACAATATTAACCACTAGCAATAAAGTTCCCCAATGGTAGAACAAGGAATATGGGTCCACCAAAACAGTATCCACAGGCTCCGGGCAGCCTACGCCATAATTTTTAAATGGCTGACCAAATCATGAAAATACCTCGCCGACCAGACGTCCAACACCTCCGGATTGGGTATGAACCTGCTTATATCAACTTTTACCCGATTGATCTCGATTGCGTTAATTTTCTTCTGTAACAAATCTCGGAACTCCTGTTCCGTAATGGTTTCCTTAGGCCAGTCTCCGCTATCTTTTGCCCTTAAAGCAAAATGCCGCAAGTGCAAGGGAACGTCTTTCCTTATATACCATTCCATATCATACCAGTCGCGACCTTTAACATTGTTTTTCCATTTTCGGAACAACAAGGCGTGCATCTTACCGGCAAAGAGATCTGAAAGGGTAAAACATTTCACATAAAAGGTAAAAGGCTTTAACAGCAATTTTTCTTCCGTTTCAAATCCCAATGGTGGCTCGGTATCGACTTCGAGTTTGATCTTAATGTTCGCGACCTGATTCAATCCGTTTTGCGGAATAATATGCTCCAGAACCAATTCCTTCCAGATGGTCTCGGATTTCAAAAAAGCCGATTCAATATTATTCTTGTTCATTTTGAGTTTTTCTTTAATAGATACTTTCATGCCCGCTGCTTCAAATTCAATACGTACAGCTTCCAGGTATTTATCGAGTACAAAACCAGGGTTTACTTCCAGCAGGGAAAAGTCCAGGTCTTCGGAAAATCGGTTCAACCCGTAGAATATACGCAGCGCAGTACCACCATAAAATGCCGCTTTCTCAAAAAAACCTGCACGTTGCAATCCTGCAAGCGCAATTTCTTGCATTATTTCACGCAAGGCTTGCAAAGCCTCCTCTTTATTCTTAGGCTTATATTCCTCAAGCCATTCCTTTATCATAGATTTCGAATCGTTTTAATTAACATGGATAAACTCTCCTTTTTCGGCGCTTTCGGCACCCACTCCAGCATACTTTGGGTATCAAAACCTTTTAAGCCATCTTCATCCATTCTCAGATCATCCATTAAATAGCTTTTAACGGCATGAAGGCTTCTGAATGCAATTCCTGCCGTGGTAACAACCTTGTCAAGCAATGCTTTTTCAGGTGAGGCCACCAGGGCATATTGCTCATCTGATAATTTGATTTGACGGATACCAAAAGAATAGTAGGGTATTGGCAAGCGGATATAGCTGAACAGGCCCATGGAGGTTTTAAATTCCCTTGCAGCCTTAGTGGTCATAGAGGTGATCTCATATACCCGTTCCGGGATCAGGCCATAGTAGGAAAGTGCCGTATCTGACGAAACATAACTCGGCCCCAATATATGATTAGCTAACAAGAAGGGCTCAGGCTTGCCCGCATTTACTGCCGGACCTGCTATATAAAGCCCTTTCTTAATAGGAGCCAGCATTCCCTCCTGAAGCAAAGCATGCACTTTGTCATTTGGCCTTTTATACCTTTTAAGTAGAGAAAGTAACAACTGATGGGTCAAAGGCTGAGTAGCATAAGACCGTATAGCTTGGGCAAGATTCATATGCAAATGTAAAAAAATAATAGGATAATCGGAAATTATTCGATTATCCTATTAAAAAAATACAATTTCGGCTAATCATTTGATAATCCACAAATTACAAAAGTCCCAGCGGGTTCACCGAGGCAACGCTCCGATGATCGTTGTTATCACTCCCCCGACCTTAACAACGCCTCCAGATAATAATAATCCGCATAGTTGATCGGCACATCCACTTCGCTGTTGGAAGGCCTGGATCCGGTGCTGTGCAGCAGGATAAACCCTTTGTTATCTCCGACCGGCGACCGGTATTTGTTGGTAAGGCTTGCCAGGATCTTGTCGGCCGCGTCCAGATATTCGACCCCATTGCGGCTATACCTGCTCAGTTCGTAGAGGGCCGAGGCGATCACCGCCCCCGCCGAAGCATCACGCGGAACGGTGTCAACCCGCTGAGGCTCCGCACTAACACCGTTGTTACCTGTTCCCGCAACTCGTCGCGCCGCATCCGCGCCAGCCGGAATCCCCGGCACATCAAAATCCCAGTAAGGTACCTTGTCTTCCGGCAACCGGGGGTGATGCAGGATGAACTGTGCGATCCCATCGGCCTGGCGCAGATAGGCGCTGTCCCCGGTCTCCCGGTAACACATGGTATAGGCATAAAGCCCCCAGGCTTGCCCGCGCGCCCAGGCCGATCCATCGCTGTATCCCTGCCAGGTCATTTTCTTCACCACTTTCCCTGTGGCGCTATCATAATCCACGACATGGAACGAGCTGTAGTCGCTGCGGTAATGGTTCTTCATCGTGGTATTGGCATGACTCACCGCGATCTTGTAAAAGGAAGAATCGCCGGATAATTTTGTTGCCTCGAACAGCAACTCCAGGTTCATCATATTGTCGATGATGACCGGAAACCCCCAGAGATTGGCATGATGGTCCCACGAACGGATGCAACCAATACGGGGGTTGAACCGGGTGGAAAGCGTGCGGGCCGATTGAAGGATCACTTCTTTGTAGCCCCGCTGAAATTCGGCCGGGAAATCATTTTCGAAATTTGGGTCAGTCGCCAGCCGGTAGCCGTTGCCAAAGGAACACCAGATCTTGAAGCCCATATCATGCGTGCCGCCATTCGTTTTTTCTTTTTCCATTTTGGCCGTGAACGTCTCGGCCTCGCCCTTCCATTCTTTCTTATGCGTGTACCGGTAGAGCATCCACAACTCGCCCGGGAAAAACCCGCTGGTCCAGTCTCTCGATGTCACCAGCTTGAGGCGGCCATTTTCCAGCGTGCGGGGAGAGAAGAGCTCGGCGCCCTGCGCGGCAGCAATCTCCTTCAACAGCAACCGGGTTTGTTTTTCCGCATCCGCAAATACCTGCGGGAGACCGGTCGCAGAGGTGGGGGCGCCGGCCGTCTGTGCGTGGGCCTGATAAGATACTGCACCCATGATACTACAGAAGATCACGCAAAGAAATACTTTTTTACCAAGGTCCATGAGCATTTTTGTTGAGAGGTTATTTAATCTATCCAGATCAAAGGATGGCGTACGGGTAAATTGCGGATCACTTCCTCGTTTGCCGGGGCATGATCCAGTCTTTTCCAGGTGTCCAACCAATCTTTCCGCCCAAATGCATATGCCCCGAATACGAGAAAAGGCTGGGCCACCGGCCATTCCTTCCAGTACATCACATCCGGCGGATAGGTCCATTTATTCTTATCCTCGACAAATGGGTACAGGAATTCAATTCCTTTCTTCACCGAACGACCATCGGTAGTTTCATAGTTCCAGAGATCATCTTCTTTGGTGGACAGTATCTGGCAGAGCATCGCCATGGCATCCAGATTGAACAGGGAATAGCCGTAAGGTTTTGTTCTTTTCAGCTCCTGGGGAAAGCTGCCGTCCGCCGCCATCTGGGCTGGGAGGAATACCTTCTTATACCGATCCCGGCAAAAATTCATCAGTTCCTCGTTGCCGGTGAATTTGGCAAAGGAAGCCACCTGCATGGCCCAGCAGGTGCCATGGTTATTCGTGGCATTCATTTCAGCCTTGCCAAAGGCAGAGGTCGTGAGCCAGGTAAGGTATTCTCCAAACCATTGCCGGATAGCGTCCAGCAGCGATTTGTCCATAGTCCGCGCTCCTTCCATCGCGAGCAGACCCTGTACCACTTCCATAAAATGGATGGTGTCGATGATACCGATCCCTCTGCCAGTGACACGATTCATTATGGCCTGCGAAAAGTTCAGACTTGGGTTCATACGGGTTGTCGTATCCACGAACCACGCCCGACAGTGGTCCAACGCCTGCCGCACATATTTTTCATCCCCCGTGATCTTATAAGCGGATGCCAGGGCGCCGACGACCCGGCTCAGCCTGATCATTGCCTTGCGGTGGGCGGTAAAATTATCCGGGTTCGTCATGCCATCGCGGTTGACATAGGGGCTATCGGCTGACTTTGGATCGGGCCAGAAATAATCCGCCTGCGAGAAAAAATCATGCGGGCCACCGGCACTACGGGGGGAGGAGCTGGCCGTCACCGTTACCGGGCTCTGTTGCATGGCCCAGGCGGCCTCCTCCAATACCTGTTTTCTCAGCACGGCCGTTATTTCCTTTCTGAACCCAACGGTTGAGGTGTCTTTTCCCCCATAATGATCGACATGGAGTTGCAGGATCTTTCCCCGCTGGTAAATGGTCTGGATATTGAGACCGAAATCAAGGAGTTGTTCTTCCTTTTCGAGAGGCAACCGGAGAGCCGTTTTCCCGTCTGCAAGCGTAACCACTATCTCCTGCCCGATCGGTGGGAATGCGGCCTTTCCCATCTGTAAAAGGCCGGGCTCATAAGCCGTCACAGCCGCGGCTTGTGCAGGGGCTGGCGCGGCGACGCCTGCGGCAAAAAGAAGAAATGCAGTGAGGAGAATGCGCATAGTATAAAAGTTTTACAAAGATACAAGGGTATTGGCCTTTCCTTTCCCCATTATAAAATCAATAGTCTATCTTTTGACAACCATGGATCGTTCGCTTTAAAGGTTCAGGAATACGGTTGAGAGATTTCCGGCTTTAACACTGATCACCGAACCACCGGGATGTGTCCGCACCCGGATCAGCGCCCTCCCGTTAAATGCCTGGACATGCCTGGAACCAGTGGCCGTGCCCTGATCATCGATCAGACTGCCTTCTCCTGCCAGCCCAAAGCTCACCCAGTCCGCCGCATCCAGACAGGGAATATTTTTTTCATCCAGCAGCTGCACCCGGACAGCAGTAATGCCGTTGTCTTCCGGCATTTTTTCCACTACAACCTTTGCGGGCTTACCCCATTTCTCCGTCTGGTATTGCTGGCGGACAGAATCTTCCACGACGATCTTTCCCTTCCGGGCGATTACTTTCAGCATATTTTCTCCTTTCTGGAAAGACACCGTCCATCTCAGTCCGGCGGCGGGGAAATCCTGGCTGTTGCGTTGCTTTGTTCCACAGTTCTTCCCGTTGACAAACAGCGTGGCTTCGTCACAGTTGGAATAGACCTTTACCATTTTTCCCTCCCCTTCATCACCCCAGCGTACCGGCCAGGAATGACCGTAAATATGCGCCATCGGAACGTCCGTCCAGTAGGATTGAAATACATAATAGCCTTCTTTCGGAGTGAGGTCCCTTTCCACTACCCCTTTCTGATTGACATAAGGGATGGGGTTGTCCGGTCGCAAAGGTGTAGAAAAATCTTTAAAGACCCACTGCGCCGTGCCGGTCAGCCAGGGCATGGTCTCCTGTTCTTTCAGATGCCAGTCGAAAAGATTGCAGATATAGGACTCGCTCCAGTCCCCGTCCTTCGATACTCTGGCGGCGCCGCCATACAGCGAAGCGTCGCCCGCGCGTTCATCGGCGCCCTGTCCGCCTCTGACGGCCAGAAGTGCCTTGTCGGGATTCTCGGAATGACGGCCGGCATGACTGTCCCCACCCCATTCCGCGTGAAAGAAATGTTTTATTTTTTTAAATTCTTCTTCTGTAGTCTGTTTGTATTCCGTAAAAATGCCCCTGTACCAGCCGGCCCAGATGGAAGGGGAATAAACATCCGGGATATCGCTGCAAAAATCGCAGCGGCGGATCACCGTGCTGCGGGATGGGTCCAGGTGATGGGCAAGCGAGTTGAGCGCTTTCATAAAATCCCTGATCTTTTCTTTATCGAATTCCGGGAAATCACCTGGCCAGTCATTCTCGTTTCCAAGGCCCCAGAGGATCACCGATGGATGATCAAAGTGCTGACCGATCATATTGGTCAGCATACGGCGGGCCTGCTCTTTATATATCGGCCCTCCCAGACCGCCCCGGCACCACGGTATCTCCTCCCAGACGAAAATGCCCAGGCTGTCACAGAGGTCGAGGATGATCCGCGATTGCTGGTAGTGGGCCAGGCGGATAAAATTGACGCCCATCTTTTTCATAAGAATCATCTCGCTGCCCATCAGGTCCTCCGTCATGGCAGCGCCCAGCCCTGCATGGTCTTCATGACGATGGGTGCCATGCAGCAATAACCGCTGGCCGTTCAGCAGGAACGGGCCATGATCGGCAAATTCGACATGACGGAACCCGATCCTTTCTGTCCGGGTGCAGCTCTCACCCGCCCCGCTGACCGTTACTTCGACGGCATAGAGCATGGGGTGGGCCGGTGACCAGCATCGTGGGTCCTTCACCGTAAGCTCGCCGATGACGAGGGTATCGGCTGCGGCCGTGCCGGTGTCTGGCCGCTCATCTGTGGATGACTGACCGGGCAGGGCCACACTGGCTTGCCGCGTCAGCGGATCGTTGTTCACCGATGCAGATACACGCGTGCGTAAACTGCTGAACAGAGTAACGACAGGCTGCCCTACATATTTACCATCCGGTCCCTTCAGCTTCACCGTGATCGTTGCGGATGCGTCTCCGGCCGGATTGTACAGCAACGTCTTTATCCGGACGCGGCCTTCTTTACCCGCAACATCCGTTGCAGCTTGTGCGAAGACCTTATCGATGGAAAGCGAAGGAGTATAGACCAGGTCGAGATAACGGTAGAGACCTCCATAGATATTAAAATCGGAGAGACTGGAAGGGATCGTTTCCAGATCGCGGGAATTGTCCGTGCGTATGACAACGGGGATCCTGCCTTTGAATTGCTGCTGGCAGACGGCCGTCTGTGCAAAGGCGGCGACGGCATCGGTGATATCTACCGACCATTCGTCATAGCCGCCTGTGTGAGCGCCCACTTTGCTGGTATAAATATATACCTCTGTCTTCTGGCCGGCTCCTTCAAAATGCAGCAGGGTGCGCCCTTTGCTGTATGGATTATGGATCTCCAGCTGCGTCCGGTACCAGGCCGGGCCGCGATAATAATTGCCACCGGGATCGACGCCATCCAGCGCATTCACACAATGCGGCAGATGAACGGAAGACCAGACCGGAACGCTGGTGGGGTCGCCTTTTGCAAAGGGTCTGACCGCTTCCCACGGACCTCCAAGGTCTTGCCGCAGGAATTCCCAGCCTTCAGTGAGACGGGTGGATTGTTGCGCGGCCACCTGCTGAAAGACCGACAGCAGCAAGACAATGAGGATGCGCCCCCCGGCCAGAAACCGGTATCCCCTGACGAAAAACCGATAAAACGGGGCAGTAAACCGGTGGTTTATAGA
Source organism: Puia sp. (assembly GCA_035317125.1). GTDB lineage: Bacteria > Bacteroidota > Bacteroidia > Chitinophagales > Chitinophagaceae > Puia. Next base: position 747 of record DATHHO010000302.1, on the reverse strand, counting down.
TATGGTCAAAATAGAAGAGGTCAGAATGAATGCAATTCACCGCAATAAAAGGAAAATCCATGAGAAATGGTTCCCTTTAATTGTCTGATCGCTAAACTATCTTAGCATTGTCAACCCCACCGGGCACAAAACCCGGGCAACCCGGAATAACCCGTCGATCCTCTCTCAGCCGGCAGCTATCCCGCATCCGCGCAAAGATCAATATCCGTCGTTTTGTTTGATATTCCCGTTGGCAATAATCTCATTGAAAGGGATTGGCCAGGCCCATGCCCTGCTGGTGGATGGCAGCGTACATACATTGCTCGGGGAATTGGCCGAACCGCCACAGACCGACCGCACGATGGGCGTCCGGCCCCAGCGTTTGAGATCGAAAAAGCGCCCCCCTTCGAAGGCCAGTTCCTTCCTTCTCTCCGTCTTGATGGCCGCCAGCAGGGCAGCACCGCTTTCCGTCCCAGGCGTAAAGCCATCGATCCGCGCTGCCCGCAGGGTATTCAGATCAGCCAGGGCTTCGGCCTGCTTGTTCATCTGAAAGTTTGCTTCTGCCCGGTTGAGGTACAGTTCGCTGACCCGGAGAGCTTTCCAGTTTACGACGCCGTCAAAGGAAGATCCTCTTCCGACATATTTGGAAACGATCAGGCGTCCCCCGAAATCTGCCATATATGCATTGAACCGTACATCATTTGCCTGATCATAAAGCGCGATCAGATCATCGATAGGCCGGTAGGTATTCCGGTCGGAATTGGGAAA
>DATHHO010000301.1:0-4896 GCA_035317125.1 Puia sp. | reverse complement strand
CCGGATGCAGGTAATGATGCCGGGCCGGGCTCGGGCGGTGATGCAGGGCAAGATTCGGGCGGTGATGCCGGGAATTTCGCGAAGCCGGCGGGTGTGCCCGCAACACCAGTCGGTTCGGTGGTCGTGGACCCGTCGATCGGCAGGGACGGGACCGAACTGCAGCACGGAGGGCTGGCCGATGTACCGGGCAAGCCTTCATGGAAAGGTCCGCTGGTGCTGATCACCCTGATGGCCGGCACGTCGATGGCAGCCATCGACACCAGCATCGTCAATGTATCGTTGCCGGTCATACGCAATCAGTTCAGGGTCGATATCGATGAAGTGGAGTGGGTCGTTACGGCCTACATGATCTCCTTCTGTTTGTTCCTGCCGCTGATCAGCTGGCTGAAGAGCCGGATCGGCTATTTCTGGCTGTTCGTTTCCAGCGTCGCCATATTCACCCTCGGGTCATTGCTTTGCAGTCTTTCGGATAACCTGGTGATGCTGGTGATTGCCCGGGTGTTACAGGCCAGCGGGGGTGGCGCTATTTCCCCAACCTCACTGGCGATCCTGAGTGAAAATTTCCCGAAGGAGAAAAGAGGCAGCGCCATCGGATGGTGGGGTATCGGGAATGTCATGGGCCCGGCCATCGGTCCTACGCTTGGCGGGGTGCTGACCCATTATTTCGGGTGGCAGTCCGTCTTCTATGTAAATATCCCCATCGGCATCGTCACGATCGGGCTGGCGTTGAAATATCTGGGCTTCCTGCGGGCGCAGCCCCGGGTGGCGGCCCGGTTCGACCTCGCAGGATATGCTTCTTTTGCGCTTTTTATCATTTCCGTTCAGTATACCGTATCGCTTGTCTCGCGCAATGAGCTGCTATCCTGGCGGCTCTTGTCGGGGCTGACCGTACTGACCGCCGCCCTGTATCTGTTCATCCGGTCGTCACGAAGGCCACAGCCCCTGCTGGACCTCAGCGTATTCCGCTCTAAAGATTTCATCAACTCTTCCGTCATCATCGTCATCCGTTCCATCGCCTTGTTCGGGGGCATGTTCTTCCTCCCTTTCCTTTTACAGGGATTGCTGGGCTATACCGAGATCCAGTCGGGCCTGCTCATGCTGCCGAATGCGCTGATGATGCTGGTGTCCAGGCCTTATGCCGGAAAAAAAGCGGATGAAGGACTGATCCGGAATATTTCCATTGCCGGTATCGTGCTGGTGGCCGTATCGATGTTCCTTTTCTCCAGGATACAGGTGGGCTTCTCCATCGTGCTGATCATTTTGCCCATGCTGGTGCGGGGGCTGGGCATGAGCCTGCTGGTCGCGCCGGTGTCGACCGCCATGCTCAATTCCGTCAGTTTGCCGCAGACGGCCACGGCCACTTCTCTCAACAGTCTTCTCCAGCAATCGGGTGGCTCCCTTGGCATTGCGCTGTTCGGAGTGCTCCATAATTTTATTTATCAGCATTATTTGCAGAAGCATACGGCCCCCATAGCCGAGCATTTCGCGCTGCAGGATGGATTCCTTATAGCCGGGTTCGTCATCGCCCTCGCGTTCATTCCCGCCATAAGGCTGCCGGAAAAACATTTTGTACGGCATAAGGATGCGGCGGCGGGAGCCTGACCAGTCACCGCTCCGCGGGGCGGGTCCGGGATGGCAAAATTTTTGATGTGCAATAGGAAAAAGATCATGAGAGCAAAGAGCACGGAGCCCAGAAAGGCGGAGACCTTTGTGCCGGCGCAGGGAAAGGGAGGAGAGACCGAAACGCCGGAAGCAGTGACTGCCTCATCGGAGAAAGAAGCCATACGCATCTTTTTAGTGGCCAGGGACAGGTTGCTGAATGTCAATCACTGGGATAGTTTGTGCGGACCCTTGTCCGCCGGATTCCGGCTGACGGATGAGGCGGGCCATCCGATGGATGCGGATGCAAAAGTGGGAAATTATATCCGGATCGATCTTCCGGGTCCCGGAACGGCGGAGGGACAGGGATTTGACTGGGTGAAGATCGAAAAGATCGAGTATCATCCCGTATTGGAACGCTACGAATTATTCCTGTTGCAGGCGAGGCCATCGCCACAACCCGGAAAGATGGGAGAAGCCGGTTCACAGGGGACAATCGCGAGGGATACCGCCCATTTTTTTGAACAAAGCGCCACCAGCTCCTTTATCGTGGAAAGGGACGGGCTGAATGTCAGCGCCACGGTATATGGCCGCAATGAGATCCCCAATATGTCGGCTTCCCATGTCGCAGATAAGGTGCGCAACGCCGTGATAGGCATCGCTGGTGCAGCCGGCGTGTCCAAACTGCAATGGCGGGCGCTCGTCAAAGGGCTGCTGAAGAAATAAGCGGGCTGCATGTGCCGGCCCTGCGCGTTACCGCACTCCCTTTGCCGGATCCCAGTTACCGGCCAGCTTGCGGATATAAAGGATCTGCCCGGTGTGATAGGCGTTATGTGTGCTGATATGCGCGATCGTGGAATACCAATCCTTCAGCTTTGCATCGTCTGCCGTTTTGATAGCCGTCTCCCAACCCTTCATGACTTCGTCCAGTTGCTGCACGGTAGAGGCCCAGGTCGCCTCCGTAAAGGCGGTGAAAGTCTCCGTATTATTTCCCTTGAAGTCGGGCGGGTTCTTCCCATTGAATTTATCGAGCGAATGTTTGTTCCAGAATAGCAGATGATAGGCCAGCTCGCCGATGGAATGGCTGGAGTCGGAGGGTTTCCACATGGCTTGTTTGGCGCTGAGGCCTTCCAGTGATTGCTTCACGGGGACAAACCAGTCTTCATTGTTATACGTGGTCTGGAACTGTTCGAGCAAAACAGATCTCAGCGTAGCCGGTGCCGGCGTTTTTTCCTGGCCATTGACAGATGGTGCGATCCCGACAGCGGTCACGAACGAAAGGATGAACAGATATTTCTTCATATGTGTAGTTTAGTTGCCCTTCAAATATAGACAAATCCGCGATCCGGCATCGGGTCTGTGGCAGTTGGTATGGGAACGGGGATATCCGGTATCAGAACCGGGATATCTGGTGTGTGATCAGGAAGAAAATGCCGGCAAGAGAGGCCAGCAGCACCAGGACGATGATCAGTAAGGCCAGCCGCAACCTGCGGGCGTGGGCTATCGCCTTCAGTGTACTGGACTCCCGCACCGAAGCGGGCAAGAGCCGGAAAGAAAGATGAAAAAGCAGCGGCACGATGATCAGGTCATCCAGATACCCAATAAATGGAATAAAATCGGGTATGAGGTCGACAGGGCTTATCAGATAGATCAGCGAAAAGATAGCGGGCAATTTTGCCAGCAGTGGGGTACGGTCATCCCGGATGGCAAAGTACAGCACAAAAACTTCCTGTCTGAACAGGCGCGCCCTTGAATTCCATGATCGTCTCACGATGCCCATGCTCATGTTGTGCAAATACTGCGCCCCTATTTCTTTGATGAAGGGCCGGTCTGATCCCGGATGAGGCCTGGGTATCGGATGGGGCTGGCGGTGGTCATCTGGTTACCGCATATGCTGTTTCAGGAATCCGGAAAGCTTCTCCATCTCGAGATCCATGGCTACGATCCTTCCTGTATTACACTGCCTTTGCCAATGAATTTACTCTTTCCGCGTTAGCAGGTTCTGAAAATAAAAATAAACGAATCAGCTTTGACCCAAATGCTGACGTTAAATATTTGGCTTTTTTAAAAAAAAGAATTAATTAACTTTGAATATGCCACTAGCAAGAAAAAATACCTCTAAAAAGACCATTAAAAAAAGGACTCCATCCTCGACAACCGTAGTGGTCAAAGCCCGCATTTCTGCTAAGGATACTTTGTTCTCCGAAAAAGTGACTGCCGCAAAAAAAATTCTCCACAACACACAGGGTTTGTAGTTTCTTTCCTTTCAGGAAATTCTCTGCAAACCCTCACTTGCATTTATAATCCCATTGTGACAGCCCATGATGCAGGACCATGACCGGTTAATTCCATTTTATCTTCCTTGAAAAATACATGACCATGGCCAGCGCAATAAACAGCCCGATACTTCCGATCAGCAAGGCAAAGTCCTGTAACTGGATCAGCGTAAAGATGAAGCCATACAACACGGTGAGCAGGCATGCGATGAACAGGGACATCTTCCCGGATTGCAAAATGCTTTTCACATACCAGGAGATCAGACCGATGGTCGCGATGGATGCGACCAGGTAAGCGCCGTTGAAATGGATATACTCGGAGAAAGACAGCAGCAGCGTATAGAAAATACAAAGGGCGACGCCGACCAGCAGGTATTGCATGGAATGGATCGCCTTCAGATAGATCCATTCGATGAGGAAGAAGGCCGTGAACGTCAGCAGGATGCAGAGGACGGCATATTTTACGCTGCGTGTCGTCTGCTGATAAGAGTCTACGGGCATGATCAGGTTCACGCCGAAGGCGGAAGCGCCTATATCATAGGTGGCATCCTTCCATTGCTGGGGATAGCTGCGGTTGAGGTACAACACCTTCCAATCCGCCTCAAAGCCGCTGTCTTTCACCGTACGCACATCGGGTAGATAGGTACCCGTAAAACTGGGGTTGGCCCAGGAAGAGCTGACCTGCACGGATGTGGACTTGCCCAGTGGCACGAAGAGCAGGTCCTGCGATCCCTTGAGCCGGATGGTCGTGGAAAAATCGATCGGCGCGGGGGTTGTGGCGGCCCCGGCGGAGGAACCAGTGGCCGCAGTGCTCCCGGAGACAGCGGTCTGGGCCGCCCCCGCAGAGGTTTGCTGGGAGGCCGGGGTAGTTCCGGCAAGCGTAGACACGCCAGTGGAGCGTAGCATAAACGATGCGGGCAGCGATGCGCTCAGCGCATTCTTGAACTGATCGTTGGAGAACTTGCCCGGCACGAGGTCGAGGTCCATACCCGCCATATGCAGTTTCACCTCTTCCTTCAAT
>DATHHO010000300.1:0-2650 GCA_035317125.1 Puia sp. | reverse complement strand
ACGATCGCCACGGGAAAGACCCGGACCCTGCTAAACGAAGAACAGCTGTTCAGCATGGGGGACAACGACCAGTATTTCCAGTGGAGCCCGGACAGCAAATGGATCTTGTTCGATTATTCCGTGCCCGGCATCGCTCCCGGTGAAGTAGGGCTGGTGCAGGCGGATGGGATGGGGAAGATCATCAACCTGACGGAAAGTGGCTTTAACGACCGCTACGCCAAATGGGTCATGGGAGGAAAAGCGATGGCCTGGTTCAGCAACCGGGACGGACTAAAGTCTGTTGCGCAGAGCGGCGGATCGCAGAGCGATGTATATGCTCTGTTCTTTACACGCGACAGCTGGGACAAGTTCAGGCTGAATAAGGAAGACGCTACCCTGCTGAAAGAAATAGACGAGAATAAGTCGAAGGCGGACACGACAAAAAAGAAGGATACAAAAAAAGACAGCGTGATGATCGAATGGGATGGACTGGCCGACCGCAAGATCAAGCTGACCATACATTCCTCCAGCGTGGCCGATGCCCTGCTCACCAAAGACGGGGAAACGCTGTATTACCTGGCAAAATTTGAAAAAGGATATAATTTATGGACTACCAACCTGCGCACGAAAGAAACCAAGATGCTCCTGCCGCTGAACGCGAATTCCGGCAGCATGGAATGGGATAAGGACCAGAAATATATCTTCCTCATCAGCGACGGGACCATTTCCAGGATCGAGCCTGGGGTCGGCAAGCGTGATATGGTGAACATCAACGGAGAGATGGTGCTGGATGTGGCAAAGGAGCGCCGGTTCATGTTCGAGCATGTATGGCGGAGGACCCGGGAAACCTTTTATACCCGGACCATGCATGGGGTGGACTGGGACAGTTATAAGCCCGATTATGAAAAATACCTGCCGCATATCGGTAATAACTATGAATTTGCCGAAATGCTCAGTGAATTATTGGGCGAGCTCAACGTGAGCCACAGCGGGGCCTCCTATAATAGTTTCAGAACGGACGGAGATGCAACGGCGGCCCTGGGCATCTTCTGGGATCAGAACTATAGCGGCAACGGGATAAAGATAGTGGAAGTGATAAAAGAAGGTCCCCTGGATAAGGCCGGGATGAATGTAAAGCCCGGCATGATCATCGAATCCATCGACGGGGAGCCGGTCACACCGGACACGGACTTTGCCCGCTATCTCAACCGCAAGGCCGGGAAGAATACGCTGATCGGTCTTACGGACGGGGCCCTGAAAAAAGAGCTGATCGTGAAGCCCGTCACGCTGGCTGAACAAAGCAGGTTGCTCTACACCCGTTTTGTGAAGATCAACCAGGACGAGGTGGACAAGATGAGCAATGGACAACTGGGTTATGTGCATATCCCTGGAATGAATGACGGCGCCTACCGTACCACCTATGAGGAGGTGATGGGCAAATACATGAACCGTAAAGGAGTGATCATCGATACCCGCTTCAACGGCGGTGGCGATCTCGTCGCAGACCTCGCCATGTTCCTCAGCGGTAAGAAATTCATGGATTATACCACCGATACCCGCAGCAATGGCTACGAGCCGAATTTCCGGTGGACCAAGCCAAGCATTTCCATCGCCAATGAGGCCAATTACAGTGACGGGCACTGTTATGCCTATTCCTATCAGGCGCTGGGACTTGGCAAGCTGGTGGGTATGCCGGTACCGGGCACCTGCACCTTTGCGGGATGGGAATCTTTACAGGATAACAGCCTCTTCTGGGGAGTGCCACCGCTGGGATGCAAGATCGCGGGTGGTCCTTATCTGGAAAATCACCAGACCACACCCGATATCCAACTGATGAACGACTATGAAACGGTGATCAAAGGAAAGGATCAGCAGCTGGAGGCAGCCGTAACGGAGCTGATGAAAGAAATAAAATAGGATGTTTAAACATTAAAATACCCGCATAAGCAGAAACATATATATTATTATTAAGAATATCTATAGTTTAGCCGGTGAAATGTTCTGATTCACCGCCATTTCATTAACTTCAACCATATTGGAATAATACATATCCGTTGTTGGCGCCCATCATGAGAATGGACATGGCTACAGCAGCGGATCTGGGTTTTTCCGATCATTGTTCCACTTCAAACTAACTACACATGAGAAAACTTATCACACTGATCGTGTGCATGAGCCTGGCGTACTATCAGGCGTCTGCACAGGACCACACCATCATCGGTAAAATTACCGACGCCACAGGCGCCCCACTCGAAGGGGCCGTAATCAAAGTCTCCGGTTCTTCCTCCACCACCACTTCATCCAGCGATGGCTCCTTCAGGCTGAAGGCGCCCGTCCGCTTCAAGAACCTGGTGGTAAGCTATGTCGGTGCGGAAAACCAGACCGTACCGATCTCCGAATCGGGCATGGTCGTCGTGCTGAAAAATGCCAACAAAGTATTGTCCGAGGTCATAGTCGTCGGGTATGGGACCAAGCTTAAGAAAGATGTCACGGGCTCGGTAGCGACGGTGGCCGCCAAAGAGATTTCGAACACACCCGCTACCAGCTTCGAGAGCGCGATCCAGGGTCGTGCGGCTGGAGTGCTGGTCACCCAGCAGAATGGCAAACTGGGCCAGGGCATAAATATCCGTATCCGGGGGTCCTCTTCCGTTACGGCGGGTAATGAGCCCTT
>DATHHO010000299.1:0-13248 GCA_035317125.1 Puia sp. | reverse complement strand
TGCGGTCTTTCATTTATCCAATCCCGGTATGCATTCCCTGGCCTTCGCGAATCTTTTTCTGGCAGGTCTGCTGCTGGGGATCAATTATATCTATACCCGGAACCTCTGGTTCTCGATGTTGTTCCATCTGAGCTGGAATTTTTTCCAGGGCCCGCTGCTGGGGTTCAATGTCAGCGGACTGCATCTTCCGTCCCTGCTCATCGCGGAGACAAAAGGGGATCTGATGATCACCGGGGGAGATTTCGGGCTGGAAGGTTCTATGCTGAATACGGCTGTATCCCTGACCGCCATCCTTATATTGGCATGGGCCTTCGAACGGAAGTACAGCGCCCATTCGCCTGCGGCCCCAGCTCCGGGCAAGCGGCTTACGGCATTATGATGCGGGACTTCGCGATGATCTCGACCAGCTCAAGATCAAAGACCAGGTCTTCGCCTGCCAGCGGATGATTGGCATCGAGGATGACCGTATCTTTTTTCACTTCTGCGATGACAACGGGATGCTGCTGCCCGGACCCATCGGTCATATTGAGGCGCATGCCAATTTCAGGCTTCATATCGGGAGGAAAGCGGTCGATCGGGAATTCCATCAGGGCCTGGGGATCTTTCGGGCCATATGCACTCTCAACAGGGATCTCGATCGTTCGTTTATCGCCGACGGCCATTCCGAGCACTCCATCATCGAATCCCTTGATCACCATACCGCCACCTACTTCAAATTCCAGCGGCTCACGCCCTTCGGAGGAATCGAATGTTGTCCCATCTGTGAGACGTCCATGATAATGAACTTTTACCGTATCACCTGCTTTGACTTGTTGCATAACTTCGCTTCTGTTTTTTTTAAATTTTTGCCGGAATTAAGAAAATAAGCTTGCAATTTAAGACTAATAAATCAAAAAATCCTGTTATATCCACGATTTGCTCCATGAACAAGCCAGTTATCTTCTCTTACATTTGCACTATGTCAACTGAAAATGAAAGTACCGGCTCCGGTGCAAGCGACGATCCGCATCACACAGGCGCAGGTCCGGGCCTTAGCTCCGGGCGTTCATCCCTGCGTCTCGTATTTATGGGCACTCCTGAATTTGCGGTCGCCTCGCTCGATGCGCTGCTGACCGCCGGCTACTCCATCGTGGGCGTCATCACGGCCCCGGACAAGCCAGCAGGCCGCGGCATGCAGCTCACCGAAAGCGCGGTAAAAAAATACGCCCGGGAAAAAGGGCTGAACATCCTGCAACCGGAAAAGCTGAAGAACCCGCAATTCCTCGACGAACTGCGATCCCTGCACGCAGATGTGCAGGTGGTCGTCGCGTTCCGGATGCTGCCGGAACTGGTCTGGAATATGCCCCCACTCGGAACGATCAATCTGCATGGCTCCCTCCTGCCCCAATACCGGGGCGCTGCCCCCATCAACTGGGCCGTGATCAATGGAGAAAAAGAAACGGGCGTGACCACGTTCAGACTACAACAGGATATTGACACCGGCAATATCCTGTTGCAGGAAGCATTCCCCATCGGAGAAGAAGAGACGGCGGGCGAAGTGCATGACCGTATGAAGGAGATCGGCGCCCGGGTGCTGGTGCAGACCATCGATGGCCTTGCGGCCGGCACGCTCCGGGAAATATCCCAGGAAGAACTACTGATCCTGCATACAGGACCGGCAAAGCCTGCCCCCGGCGGCGGCGGCACCGGCCCCCGTGCCCTCAGACATGCTCCAAAGATCTTCACGGAGACCTGCAAGATAGACTGGAATAAACCCGTCGCGGAGATCTTTAACCTGATCCGGGGACTGTCGCCTTTCCCGGCCGCCTTCACGCATCTGGATGGGAAATTGCTGAAAGTATTTCGGGCAGGAAAAGAAAATAAATCGGATACGCTGCTGGCTTCGGCAACATCCGGATTCACGCCAGGGCAATATGCAACGGATAAGAAAACGTATCTGAAATTTGCCTGCCCCGATGGGTGGATCTTGCTGGAAGAGATACAACTGGAGGGAAAAAAGAAAATGAATGTCGCCGATTTTTTGCGGGGATACAAATGGCCTTAGTACTTCACTTCCACATTGAACCTGCTTTCTCCTTCACCAAGTTCGCCGGCAGCGGCATTGCTCATCCGGACCGTCAGACCGGCGCTTTCCTTCATATCCGGCAATTGTCCGAGGATCTTGGCATAAACCGTTTTGTTGGTGGAGCTGACCGTGATCTTCACGATGGTGCCGACGGGCACATTATTCATAAGCGCATAGTATTTGCCGTCCTGCCAGCCGCTGGTGCTCTTAAACGTACTGGCCGGTCCGTTCAGGGATTTGCCCGTCTCCGCAAAATCCCCACTGAAAAATCCTCCGTTGAAATGCAGGGAAGAACCAGCCGGCTTCTCGGCAAGGGCTTTGTCTTCCATCGGCTTTACCGGGGCTGGCCGGTCTGTCGAAGGATGCGATAACGAAGCGGATGATCCGGAGGGTTGTACCGTCACCGGTTTGTACAGCGATGACGAAGCGGTTGATCCTGAAGGCTGCGGGGTCACGGCTTGCGTCCCGGAAGGCGGTGGCACGGGCCTTGAACCTGACGGCTGCGTGCCCGAGGGTTGCGCCGTCACCGGTTTTTCCACCGGGTGTTTGTCTCCCGCATGAGTCGTTGGTGGGGCAGGGTTCTGCGATCCAGGCGTCTTTGTGGAGGCCTCTTCTTTGGCGGGTGCCTCCGTTTTGACGTTGGCCGGCGGATTCGCGGCAACTGCGTTGCTGGTGGGTGTTCCAGCGCCCGCAGCCAGGGCGGATAGGGCCGTTTTTACTTTCAGGTATCCGACGATGAGGTGCATGCCGGCTTTTACCTGGTCTTTATTGATATTGTTCCATTTCTCCAGTTTAGGGATGGGCACCTTGTTGTGATTGACGCTGATCCGGTACATCCATTCTTTTTCCTGGATGATATGATACACCGGGACCAGCGTTTCGGCGGGAGCAGCTTTCAATCCGGTCTGCGAAAAATTCACGGCGGTGAGGGGTACTTTCAGTTCCTGCCCGATGCTGAGTGGCTTATCCATGGTCAGACCATTAAAAGAACTCACCTCTTTGGGGGCTATATTATACAACCTTCCGATGCTGTACCAGGTTTCTTTCGCCACTACGGAATGGGTCAGATATAATTTACCACCCTGCCCCTCCACGACCAATTCCGTCGACTGCGAGCAGGCCATTCCCACCCCAAAAAAACTAACCAGTAAAATAAGGATCGCCGTTGATCGCATAGCGTTATTTTTAACCTGTTTGAGCAAAGATGCATAATTATCCCGCAAATAGCACATCAAAAAAGCTTAAAATATCATACACATGGAAAAGAGAAATTATGATACTGGATCGGATAGCAGCGAAAATATGGTTTGTGAGGACCTCTTTAAAATCAAAAAACGGCCTTATAAGCCGCTCTTTAAAATTATTTTTACATTTATATTATATACGAATTATGCTTCTGCCCAATTGTCACCACCTAATGTCTTTTTCATATATTATTTATTTGGAATAAAGTTACCAAAATTAATTAGATTATCCAACCATTTTTTTCCCATTCCTTACAGACCGTTAAAAAATTGTCAAAGATATTTCTTCCTTTTGCGCTGGCGATATCATTTCTGACTTTTATATAGTCTGCATAAGTAGCATAATTAGTCTTAAAAATATCTATAAAATACTCCTTTATAAGTCGTTGACCTCCAATATCTTCTCGATAAGCCAAAGAAATTTTTTCTAAAAAATTTAATATGCCTGATACAGCAAACCGATCATCCAAGCTTGCGTTCAGCGCAGAAGCAAATGCCTCAGGACTCAAACCCTTATGTGCCCTTAAAAATACAATGCTGACTTTAAACATGTCCCTTATATATTGGCTGTTATAAGTCTCAATCATGTTATATACGAGAACCTTTTTCTCGACTTCAAGTTTATAATGACTGGCTCCAGCATTGAAAGTATTGGCAAGAAGGGTCCCGCAAACAATGACTGCGGTAAAAATCGTAACCAAATCCCGGGGAGGAAGTCCGTCCTCCTGATAGGGATCGTAATAAGCATTCGCAATCAAAAAGGTTACAATAAGGGCAAAAGTTATTAATCCCAGAACCAGCAAAATAAGTTTGGTCCCTCTTTTCATTTTAAGTTTTTCTTTAATTTTCTTTAGCGTAGTCAACAATATGAATTTTTCCGTTAGAGGTTCAATCTCAATTTTAAAATCGGGCATTTCGAAATTAGAGAAAATGTATAATATTCTTGTCAGGTGTTTTCACCTATTACCTTTTTAAGATCCGCCAGTCCTTTGGATAATAGTTATTGACACGACCGGCCAACACCTTGACCCAGCCCAGGTTGTGTCCCTCATATCTTACAAGGGCCCATCCGGGCCGCGCTTCTCCGGGGCTGATTGGCTCCTTGCGGAGGTATTGTATCGCCTGTTCACCCGACAGGTCTATCGCCGGAAGATCGGGGTGGACCAATGTGCTCAGGGCAAGTTCGTGGCCTGGCACAAACTCTTTGGTCATCAGCCTCCCCATCGGTACGCCCGCCGACCTCAGATAACAGGAAGATTGCAGCCAGGAAAGGTCTGCGGCCAGATTGGCCGGCAGTCCGTGTACTTCGTCGTTATGCTTGAAAAAGATCAGCGGAAGATCCTGCCGGATCCAGCCCTGGATGCTTTCTTCCTCCTGCCGGGTCAGTTTTTCTGATTGCCGCTTGTCAAACCCTGGCTTTCTTTCTGATCCTTGGATTTCACCCGACCCACGCCTGCTGTCCGACGCTTGCCTTTTATCCTTCCCGCCCTGTTTCTTTTTTTCGCGCCCATGCCTGGCGTCCGGATAGTCGAATTCGCCCCCGTCCTCTTTTCTTACTGCGGCGAGAAAGAACCCTTCTCCTTTCAGTCTGTCGGGGTAGAACCGATATCCATACCCGCCCTTCTTGCCAGAGGTCTCCACTACATTCCAGCTTTCTTCCACCTGCAATCTGCAGCTCGTAGCCTGCAACGCTTCCGACATCCAGTCGAGGATCTCCTCGTCTTCTTCCATGGAATAGGAACAGGTCGAATAAATGAGGATCCCGCCTTTTCTGAGCGCTGGCCAACAATCGGCAAGGATCCGTTGCTGACGTCCGCTGCAAAGCCTCACGTTTTCAAGGCTCCATTCTCCGATGGCTCCGGGGTCGCGCCGGAACAAACCGCTGCCACTGCATGGCGCATCCACGACCATGATATCGAAATAATTTTCCATCCGCTGGAAGTCGCGTGGGTCGTTATGGGTGATCACCACATTGGCGCCTCCCCATTTCACCATATTTTCTTGCAGGATACCCGCCCTTGCACGGATCACTTCATTGCTGACCAGTAAGCTCTCCGCAGCAATCAGGGACTGGATCAGCGTGGATTTTCCGCCAGGCGCCGCGCAGAGGTCGAGTACTCTCAGCGGTTGGGTGAGGTCCGAGGTTTGCCGCAATGCCTGCTCGAGGAACATGCTGGAGGCCTCCTGCACATAATAGGTACCCGCATGGAATAAGGGATCGAAGGTGAAGGAAGGGCGACGTTCCAGATAGTAACCATAGGAAGACCAGGGTACGCGTTCGGTCCGGCCAGCAGTCCCTCCTCCGATGATCACGGGCAACTTCTGCGGATTCAGCCGGACAGACACCACCTGCTGACCTCCCGCATGCACCGCTTCAAACGCTGCCGCATCGAAGCCTTTCGCAGCTTCAAGAGAGGTCATTAATTCTTTTGGTAAGGAAGAGGGCAAGGAGAATGGTGGTTTAATGAGCTGATCGTTTCACCAGTTCAGTGATGGCTGCCAGATGGTGATCGTCGTGCTCGGCCACGAACAGGAACAGGTCAATCGTACGCATAGGTGTTTTGAGCCGCGGATGGAGCGAGGATTTAAATACCGTTTCCTCGCCGATGTCTTCCAGCAAAGCGACAGTCTGCGCCCTCACCTGTCTGAACGCCTGCAAAAGGTTTTTGACGGGCACATCATTGTGACCGGCAAAGGTCGTTTTATTATTCTGGAGATCGGTGGGGGATAGTTCGGGCCGGCCGCTGACGATATCGTCAAGCCTTTTCTGCCACAACGGTTCGAGATCGGTAAGATGACCAAGGTTCTCTTGGATGGTCCAGCCCTTGTCCACCCTGACCGTCAGCAAGGCAGGAGGAATGGCGCTGAATTTTTCCTCCAGTCGCGCAGGAGTGCCGCTGAGCCGCTCGATGATCGATGGGAAAATATTCTCAGTCGTCGTGAAATCGAATTTCCGGTCGAACCATTTTACCTGTTCCATGTTCTCGAATTTGACCGCAAGATAGAGCTTAAAGCAAGATGTTCCCCTCCCCGGGCCTTACAAAGCCTTGATCTCTGCGATGAGGTCCTGTAATACTTTCTTCGCATCCCCGAACAGCATGGAGGTCTTTGGCCGGAAGAACAGATCGTTCTCGATACCGGCATAGCCCGGCTTCATGCTCCGTTTGTTCACAATACAGGTTTTGGCCAGCTCCACTTCAAGGATCGGCATGCCATAGATGGGAGAGGCCGGATCGCTCTTCGCGGCGGGGTTTACCACATCGTTCGCACCCAGCACGATGACGACATCGGTGGAGGGGAACTCTTCGTTGGCCTGTTCCATTTCCAGCAGGTTGTCATAGCTGACATCGGCCTCGGCCAGCAGGACGTTCATATGACCGGGCATACGACCGGCAACAGGATGGATGGCATATTTTACTTCGACGCCTTTTTCCGTGAGCAATTTCTCCAGATCATGACAGGCATGCTGGGCCTGCGCCACGGCCAGTCCATAACCCGGAACGATCATCACCTTATGGGCATAGCTCATGACCATGGCCGCATCGGCAAGCGAGATCTCTTTATAAGCGCCCTGATCTTTAGCTCCATCGGGACCTCCTGCGGATCCGGAAGCAGCATTTCCGCCGCCAAAGGAGCCGACCAGCACATTCATCAGCGAACGGTTCATGGCCTTACACATCAGAATAGTCAGCAGGGTGCCGGCCGCTCCGACGAGGATCCCGCCCGTAAGCATGGCCTTGTTATTATACAGGAATCCACCGCAGGCCGCCGCTACACCCGTAAAGGAATTCAGCAGCGAAATGACCACCGGCATATCCGCGCCTCCGATGGGGAGGACGAACTGGATGCCGTAGATGAGGGCTAAGACGAAGATGGAATAGAAAAGTCCGTTCACCCATGGTGCCGCCGAAGCGATAACTTCTCCTGCAGTACTTGGTTCTGAAAAAGTAAAACCGGAGTTGATATGCGTGATAAGATAGACCGCTCCTGCCACGATCAATAAAAGAAAGATCATATTGAGAGCGTGCTGACCTTTGAAGGCGATATCCTTTACCTTGCCGTTCAGTTTCCCCCACGCAATGATACTGCCGGCAAAGGACACCGAACCAATGACAAGGCCCAGTAAGATGATCAGCAACTCACCTTTTGGCAAGGAGGCGCCCATGAAGAATCCGCTTGCAGTAGTGGCAGGCGCTGATTGAAAAGACATCTTGACCAACCGCCCAAATTCAACGATCGAGATCAGCGCCGCGCAGGCGCCCCCCATTCCATTGAACAGGCTCACCAGCTCCGGCATCGCCGTCATCTTCACTTTCCGCGCCGCCATCGTCCCCACTACTCCGCCGATAAAGATCCCGCCGAAGATCCAGCCGTAATTGTGCAGCCGGGCGCCGTTGTCGTCCTCGTATAGAAAAATCGTCCCGAGGATCGCCAGGGTCATCCCCCCGGCGGCAATAAGATTCCCTTTCCTTGCGGCGGCAGGATTGGACAGCATTTTGAGACCGAGAATAAACGTAACGGAGGCGATGAGATAACAGACGGTAAGTATACTTATTCCCATAATAGTTTATTTGTCGCCCTTTTTCTTTTTGAACATTTCCAGCATCCTGTCCGTCACTACAAACCCGCCCACCACATTCAGGGTCCCCAGGATCACGGCCAGGAAGCCGAGCCCAAGCGCCACATAGTTATCGCCCTCCGCCTTGCCCATGACGATGATGGCCCCGATGATCACCACGCCGTGGATGGCGTTGGCCCCGCTCATCAGCGGTGTATGCAACACGCTGGGCACCCGCCCGATCACTTCGATCCCGAGAAAGATCATCAGGATCACGATATAGATCATCTGCTGTTGTCCGCCGATCCAGGTCAATATATATTCCATAATAAAAAAATTATTTCACCTTTTCATGGACCACCTGCCCATCATGCGTAATACAGCATCCCTTCACCAGCTCATCCCCGAAATTAAGCGTGAGCTTATTCTCCTTGTCGGTGATCAGCTGCAAAAAGTTCAGCACATTCTTCCCGTATAGCTTGCTGGCGTCATAGGGCATGGAAGAGGGCAGCGCGGAATTTCCGACGATGGACACTCCATTATGCAAGACCGTCTCGTTATTTTTTGTCAGCTCCGTATTGCCACCCGTTGCCGCCGCCAGATCGATGATCACGGAACCCCGCTTCATTCCTTCGATCATGGTCGTCGTCACCAATACCGGCGCCTGCTTCCCGGGGATCTGCGCCGTGGTCACTACGATATCGGCCCTGGCAATGCTTTCGGCGATCTTTGCTTTTTGTTTTTGCAAAAAATCCTCCGTCTGCTCCACGGCATAACCTCCCGCCTTCGATGCGTCAGCAGCACCTTCCACTTCAACGAATTTCCCGCCAAGGCTCATCACTTCTTCCTTCACCGTCGGCCGGGTATCGAATACCTCTACCACGGCCCCGAGGCGACGGGCTGTGGCAATGGCCTGCAAGCCGGCAACACCTGCACCGAGGATCAATACTTTTGCAGGAGGGATGCTTCCGGCTGCCGTCATGAGCATGGGAAAATAATGAGGAGAAAGATTTGCGGCAAGCAGGATGGCCTTATAACCGGCAATATTTGCCTGCGAGCTGAGCACATCCATGGTCTGTGCGCGGGTGGTGCGGGGCAGCATGTCCAGGCTGAAGCTCGTAATATGCTGTCTGGCCCAGACGGGCATCAGCGACTTGTTGTATAAAGGCTGGAAAACACCGATCAGTACTTTATTCTGCAGCGTAGCCGGTATGTTATCATAATGGATACCCAGTACAACGTCGGCTTTGGTGAGTATTTCACTCCGGGATCCGATCTGTACTCCTGCCCTGATATAATCCTCATCGCTGCAGGATGCTTTCAGGCCGGCTCCCGATTCCACCCAAACCCCGATGCCTTTTTTTACAAGGGCTGCCGCACCTTCTGCCAGTAATGAAACTCTTGATTCAAATGAGGGTTCCTTGAGTACGCCAACGATCATGGGAGTGGGTTATTGGGCTTAAATTTACGCAATATTCCCTTATAACGCCTTTCCAGTCAGTTTATTGGCTCACGATTGACCAACCGGCAAGCGCCGGGTCCCGGCAATGATGACGGGTTCATCCTATGATCTGACGTGTTGTATTTTGTAACAGGGTTGTTTGCTTTTTGCTTTTTATCACAAGGGCCCATTTCTCCAATTGGGCAAGCAATTCCTTCATCGATATGGGCTTGCTGATATAGTCATCCATCCCTGCCTGAATGCAATCGTTGCGGTCTCCTTGCATTGCGTTGGCGGTCATTGCGATAATGACCGGCTGGATCTCCAGACAGCTCCGGAGCATCCGCGTGGCCTCGAAACCATCCATTTCAGGCATCTGGACGTCCATTAAGATCATGTCATAATGTTCGTGGCTGACCATTTCCAGCACTTCCTTTCCATTTCTGGCAAGAGCAGGCTGGTAACCCAGCTTGGTAAGGATCTTGACGGCTATTTTCTGATTGATCAGGTTATCTTCCGCGATGAGGATATGTAATGGATATTGCGTGGAAAATTCGACGGATAATAAATTCATAGTAAGTTGTTTGTCGGGTAAAGGATTTAAGGAATGGGCGAAGATGCCGAGAATATGGTCCCTGAGCATATATTGCCTGACTGGCCTCGTCAGCACGGAGATAAACAATTCCGAATCCTGCTGATAGCGATCGTCACCGGGGCTGTTCATAAGGATAACGGGCATCGCTGGATACTTCTCCCTGATGGTTTTTGCCATCAGGACGCCATCCATTCCCGGCATGTCAAGGTCTGTAAGAACCAGGTCAAAACCAGGATCGCTGGCCAACAGGCTCAGCGCCTGCTCGCCGGAGCCGGCGCCCACAGGCAACAGTTTCCAATGCAGCAATTGTTTCAGCAGGACATCCCGGCTGGTAGGATTATCGTCGACTATAAGGACATGTTTGTTTTTCAGGCTGGCTATCAGATCTCTTTGCAGGTGATCCGAACCCGGTCGCTGGCTGATAGGAAAGGGTATGGCGAAAGTAAATGTGCTGCCCCGCTTGGGCTCGCTCTGGACCGCGATCCATCCATCCATCATTTCCACTAATTTCTTGCAGATGACCAACCCGAGTCCCTTGCTGTCCTCAGCGCCGGCGTCACCGGACTCCTTGCCGGGGATCCCGTTGAATATTTGCTCCGCCCGGACGGCCGGGATCCCAGCCCCCGTGTCCCTCACTTCAAAACTGAGTTCGGCCTTACTATTATCCAATGTTCTCAGCAAATGAACACCCACAAAAATCTCCCCCTTCACGGTGAACCTGACCGAATTTTCAAGGAGGTTCATCAACACCTGTCTCAGCTTCCTGCTGTCGCCGGTGACCTGCTCAGGGACATCCGGATCTATAGAACCGATAAGTTCAACGCCCGCGGCCGCCGTTTTCATGCTAAACATCTCCAGCACCTCGTCTATACAGTTGCGCAGGTCGAAATCTTTGTTTTCCAGTTGCACTCCATTCTGATCGAACTTTACAAACTGCAATATATCATTGACCAGGATATCGTTCACCCGCATCAGCAGGGTTTCACTACAGGTGCGGATCGTTGCCGCATAATCTCCCTGTTCTTTTGTCAGCGGGGTCTCCGACAGCAGGATGCTCATACCCATTATACCGTTCATAGGCGTCCGGATCTCATGGCTTAATATGGCCATTAATTGTTGCCGGGCTTCCTTGATCTGCCCAACCTCCCTGGTCGTTCGCTGTTCCTTTAAAATGGAACTGTCGAGCTGGACATGGAGGGCTTCCACCTGAACCTCCAGCCCAGCATTCCGGGCCTCGATGGCCCCCATGCGGACAGCATAGAACCGGTAGGCGATATAGATCATACTCACAGCCAATCCGGCCATGATCCACCAGACCGAAAAGTATAGGACGGTGGCAAAAAGCACACACACTGCAAAAAAGATGATATAGAATCTCTTCATAGTCTTCGATTGATCTGTTGCCTTGAAAAATATCGTAAGTGGAGTTTCATCGTTTTATCGTTTGTTCATTTCGACCATTTCTTTTCCCATATCGCGCCAAAAACAAAATACCTTTTACTGTTCATCGGATCAAAAGCGTAAACAGGGAATATCCATTCTTTACAGGAGAACCCCAATTGAATTCCGGGGACCCATTTATCACAAACTAAATTATTATGGGTTTCCTGCAGGGCCAGGCCGGCATAGAAATGGGTTGTCGCCTGGTAACCCAGTTCGCACCAGTTGAAGATAAAATTACGGCCACTGCCTTCCGCTGAAACAGTGTATTGGGGTGCGGCAGAGAATACGACCTTCTTATAGTCCAGGCCGATGTTCGTTCCAACCGTAACGCCTTTCAGCTCTCCCATTACGAGGCCCGCAAAGGGGGTAACGGACCAGGAAAGATCCGACTGCTTCGAAAAGGTCCTTCCGCCATACAAGGAAAAGCTATGCGCCTCATCATAGTTATAGCGCAGCTCGCCGTACCATTTGTCTTCACCCTGGAAGGAGGCTTTGGAAACAAGCGCCGGCGACCCTGAATGGCTTGAATAGTAGTACTGTTCCAGGTTCATATGCGCCTGACCATTTGTCGCCTGATATGTTAATAGAAATAGCATATATACCTCAATTCGCATTTTCAATAATAATTACTTCAGCCTTTGCCAACCTGTTCATGACGGAAATAGCCTTAAGATAGGGGTTCCAATGAAAGATCAGTTTATCGATCGGCTGCCACAGGATCACCCAGCTAAAAATGTCCATGCTGTTGGTTAGCCCTGAATTAAGACCGTTCTCAGCGTGTAATAATAAGGGCAGCAGACCATGACACATCATCACCACTGCCAGGCTGACAAACAGCAATACATAGGTCCGCCGTTTGAATTTTTCGAATTCAGCCTCCCTGATCAGTTTTTTCTCGGAAAAATAGGACCGGATGGCATATACCAGGGGCTCAATGAGTTGCTTATCCGAGTCATCCTTGCAGAATATTTTGAAATTAAACAAAGAATGCCTCTTGGCCGACAGGATCGAAGTCATGATGTATTGTTCGAATTCATGGCTCAGTTGTCTCTTGTAAATGGGAGCAGGATCATGTGCATTGAAATAATTATTGACCGCCACCTGGTCTACAGACAGAAATACATTGATCTTCTTGGGTAATAAATTGTGCATACGCCGGTGAATATCTGCAATGGTGAATATCTGCAATGATTAAAGGACGGGTCGGAGTATGTATAGTTCAGACAAGTCTTTATTGCACCTAGAACGCAGATTTAACGATTTATGCGTAATCGATTTTAGTTATTCGCGGAATAGGGATAAACGAAGAAATCGGTATATGGTTATACCTATTTTCATATCATCCCCGGATCATTTCAACTATAAAAGATCATTTCCCGTTGAGGGGTATAATTCAAGTCTAAATGCCTCTAACCCATGGAAAACCAGCTAAGCGCGCAAGAACAGAAGCTTACTATTCAGCTGAACGAGAAGGAAGAGGCCCTGAAACAGGCTATACTGGAGAAGATGGTATCCCAGGGCAAGTCCGAGATCTCCTCGGATGTGCTGCATGATATAGGGAACGCCATAGTCGGATTCGGCTCCTACCTCACCCGCATCCGACGTTCGCTGGAGCAGAATAACGTCGAAAATCTCCAAAACCTGGCCAACTTTTTTTCCGTCCAGCAACCGGCAATGGCCGTTGCCCTTGGTGAAGCAAAATCGGCCGCCGTAGTCAGTATGCTCAACAACATATCCCTTGCGCAGAAGAATGGCCAGGAAGAAGTTCAAAAATCCATTACCGAGCAGCTTCATATCATCAGCCATGTTCAGGAAATTCTCAATATCCAGCGGCAATATGTAGCCGGTAAGGAAACCCAGAACAAAAAAACAGCAAACATCCCGGGTATTGTCCGGGATTGT
>DATHHO010000298.1:0-17790 GCA_035317125.1 Puia sp. | reverse complement strand
AAAAGGACAGGGCCATTTTGCGGCTCCTGCAGGAAAATGCTAAAATAACGGTCAGGGAGATCGCCGCCAAGGTTCATCTGAGCACGACCCCGGTACATGAACGGATTAAGCGGATGGAAGACACGGGGGTCATCCTGCAGTACGCAACACTGGTCAATCATTCCAAGGTAAAAAAAGGGCTGATGGCCGTTTGTTATGTCTCGCTGAAAGAGCATAACAAGCGTTCCGGCACAAAATTCATCAAAACCATACAGGAACTACCCGAGGTCATCGAGTGTTATAATATTTCGGGCGAATTCGATTTCATGCTGAAGGTGGTCGTGGAGAATATGGATGCTTATTATGATTTTCACGTCAATAAGCTGGGGCAGGCCGAAAATATCGGTCAGCTGCAGAGTACGTTTGTCATGGGCGTGATCAAGCAGACGCATCAGCTGATCATTTAGTCGTAAATTGCAGGGACTTGCTTTTAACGGTAGAACCTGCTTTTTTCTTAATCAGTTCAATTTCGAAACTATGTTTACCTATGACACGGTCGCAGAAGCGGTCAATGGATTGAAACAAAGAGGCTATACGATCGACTTCAATCTGGAGCCCGGTCACCTCAGCTGCGCGGATCCCGTTCTGTCCCTCCGGCCTGAGGAATTCGGCATCACCGAGGTCTACCGTTTCGAGGGGGACAGCGATCCTGCCGATGAGGCCATCGTATACGCCATCGAGTCTAAGCATGGGCAAAAGGGCGTGCTGGTGAATGGATATGGGGTCTCGGCCGATGCGATAGGGGAGGAGATGATTGAAAAATTGTCGGTGAGGCGCTGAGCCATGCGAACTACCCGAGATCCGTAACCGGCATTCTCCATTACTAACATTTTTCAACATGATAACCATACGCGCTGCGAGGGAAAGCGACCTGCCTGCGATCCTTACGATCTATAATGACATCATCCTCACGACGACGGCGATCTATCAGTACGAGCCGCAGACGATGGATATGCGGAGAGCCTGGTATGAAGGCCGGATCAAAGACGGGCTTCCCATTTTTGTGGCCGAATCGGAGGGGGAGGTACTTGGTTTCAGTTCTTACGGCCCTTTCCGCGCCTGGCCTGCATATAAATACACGGTGGAAAATTCCGTTTATGTGTCGGCCCGGCAGCGGGGGAAGGGGATCGGGAAACTACTGATCACGCCGCTGATCGGGTCGGCGAAGAAAAACGAGCTGCATGCGATCATTGCCGGTGTGGATGCTTCGAATGATGCGAGCCTGCGGCTGCACAAGTCTTTTGGATTTGAAGAGGTCGCTCATTTCAGACAGGTAGGCTATAAGTTCGGACGCTGGCTGGATCTGAAATTTCTGGAGCTGATCCTCGATGGGCCGCGGGAGCCGAAGGAAGGATGACGATGCTATGTTCCGCGATCCGCCAATACCGCAACAGCCGAAGGAAGGATGATCATACGCATATTGCCTGAGTCGTTTGTCGGGACCGTAATGGCCGCGCGATGAATGAGCTTCAACCCCGCAGCTGACCGGACTTCAGGATCCCCGCCACTACCTTATCGATCGGCAGGTGGACGCTCTCCCCGCTGAATTCATCCCAGCCGATAAAACGGAATGTCTCGGTCTCGCCCATCTCCTTATATATATTCAGCTCCCGTTCGTCAAAATCAAAGGGGATGGTCCGCAACGGCGCCCGGATGGGTTCCAGCGCTTCGGCAAAATAATAGATGGATATGATCTGATGATCCGGGTTGAAGGCGGACATTTGGAAGAAGTCGGTGGTATAGATATGCTCCCCGACCCGCACGTCCAGATCCATCTCTTCCCTGAACTCCCGCTTCAGACAGTCCCGGGTCCCTTCCCCAAACTCCAGACCGCCACCGGGGAATTTGGTATAATAGCTGCCCCGGATGAATTCATCGCTGACCAGGACTTTTCTGTCCTCGCCCAGTAAAATGCCATAGACTCTGATGTTGAACATAGGCTAAAACCATTTTTTCTTCATAAAATACCAACTGATCAGGATAGAGATGCCGACGGATAACAGGATCGGGATGTAAAAAGCATAATGGGAATTCGCATAGGGGATGGGTACGTTCATGCCATAGATGCCCGTTACGAGAGCGGGCAGGGAAAGAATGATCGTGATGGACGTGAGCCGTTTCAGCACATTGTTCATATTGTTGTTGATAATGCTGGCGAACGCGTCGAGGGTACTGCTGAGGATATTGGTATAGATATTCGCCATTTCCAGCGCCTGTGACATGTCCACCGCAAGGTCATCCAGTATTTCTTTTTCCTCTTCGTTGAGACCGAGGAAATTCGTGCGCGAGATCTTCAGCAGCAGCAATTCATTTGATCGCAGGGCCGTCACGAAATAGACCATGCTTTTCTGGATCTTCATGAGCTCGAGCAGTTCCTCGTTCCGGTTGGACGCGTAGAGCTTCTGCTCCATAAGATTGCGGCGCTGGTTGATCTCCTTCAGGAATTCCATAAAGGTCTGTGTGATCTTTTCAAAGATCTTCAGCGCCATCATGTTCTTCTTATCCGGGTGACGGTTTTGAAAGGTGTTCAGGAATTTCTTGATGGCGCCGTTCTCGAAGGAATTCACCGTGACGATGTGATCATGCCGGGTGAGGATGATGCACACAGGGATCGTTATATAATAAGCGTCGCTCTCGTTGAAGGAATTGTTCTCGGTGGGCGTCTTGATCACGATCAGCTTCACATTGTCCTCTTCTTCGAATCGCGCCCTTTCATCGATGTCGAGGGAGTCGGTGAGAAAGTCGAGGGGGATATCCAGCGCATCGGACAGCTCCGAAAATTCCTGCTGTTTCAGCGGGGGAAGAATATTCACCCAGGTACCCTTTTCGGCTTGTTCGATCTCTACCGTCTGGTGGTTGATATTCTTGAAAAACTGGATCATAATAGTTACTTGGTGTCACCTTGGTTGTTTATGCTGGCCCGGTGGTGGGTTATACCGTCCCTTCGAAAACCCGTGAAGCCGGACCGCAAAGCCAGATATTTTCAAAAGAGCCGTCTCCGGGACAGTCATATCTGACGGTCAGCTTGCCACCTTTGGTGATGACTGTGACATCATTATATCCGCATTCATTGTGGTAGCATACCAGCGCGGCGGCGGTAACTCCCGTGCCGCAGGACAGGGTCTCATCCTCGACACCCCGTTCATAGGTACGGACGATGATCTCATCTTCCCTTTTCTGCTCGACGAAATTGACATTGATCCCTTCCTTTGCAAATGCAGGGCTGTAGCGGATATCCATGCCCTTATGATAGACATCATAATCCATCACATCGCCAACGATCTTTACATAATGGGGAGAGCCGGTGTCCAGGATGGAATCCCCGTGGTATTCTTTGATCTCGGGTACATTCTTCATTTTCAGGCTGATGATATCATCGTCGATCTCCGCCTCATGTGGGCCGTCGGCGGCCAGGAACTGAAAGGCGTTCTTGTGCATCCCGATGTCGCGGGCAAAGCGGGCCATGCATCGTCCTCCGTTGCCGCACATGGTGCTCTCCCGGCCATCGGAGTTATAGTATTTCATCTCGAAATCATAGCCAGGCTTTGTATTGAGGAGCATCAGCCCATCGGCCCCGATGCCAAAGCGGCGGTCGCAAAGGGATTTTATTCGTTCTATGGACATGGCGGGGATGGTTCCCTGCCGGTTGTCGAAGATGATGAAGTCATTTCCAGTACCCTGGTATTTGAAAAAATGCAGCTTTTCCATTATGTGCCAAAAATAACTACAATCCGGCAGAATGAAGAATCGGAGATTTATTACCGGCAGATTTTATGCAGGTCTATCCGGTCCCCATATTATTGATTTTTTTTGCTTTCGTTTTTCATTCCTGTCAGGTAGACGCCGAGCTTTTCCATATTTTCCTTTAGTCCTTTATCCGCCCCGTAAGTCTTTACTACCTGGATAAATTCCTCGGCAGAATCAAAAAGCATATGCCACGTAATATGCGTTTGTTCGCCCTGCTCTTCAAAATCGATGGTAGCCAATATCCGTGGATAAGAGATGTGCTCATAGACTATCTTCCTGAAGGGGATTATTTCTTTGAAAATACTTTTGTTGTCATAGTCCCTTCCGTCAGGACCGTGCATGACGAGATTCCATTCGCCGTCCGGGGTGATATCCATGGCAGTTATGGTAGTGGTAAATCCGGCTGGTCCCCACCATTTTGCAATATGTTCCGGGTTGGTCCAGGCCTCCCAGACTAGTTCAACGGGTGCATTCAGGGTTCTTGACAGGATAAGTTCTCTGTCCGCGGTGTTACTTTTTTTGGTTTCCATATTTTTCTTTTTTTAATTTTTCTACATAGGTTTCCAGGGCGTCCAGTTTTGTCTCCCAATGCTGGCGGTATTTATCCACCCAGACGGAAACTTCATTCAGCTGACCGAGCCGGGCCTCACAAAACCTTTCCCGGCCCTGTTTCCTTATCTGCAGGAGCTCGCATTCCAGCAGGATTTTGATATGGAGGGAAATGGCCTGGCGGCTGACATCGAACCTCTCGGCTATCGTATTGACATTTAATGGTTTATCGGAGAGAATATTGATGATCTCACGCCGGGTAGGGTCGGCGATGGCCTGGAAAACGTCTCTTCTTGTATTCATTATGCAAGTATGTGCTTGCAAATATATATGCAAGGATTTGCTTGCGCAAATTTTTTTTATTGAGGGGAGCGAGCCAGGGTTTGGGAAGGGTGGGGGGCCAGGCCAGGCGGGGGTCGTGGGTTTGGGGCGGGTGGGGCGACTACATTCCGCCGAGAATATCCAGTGTGGTGCGGATCAGCCGTTCCACGGCGGCATTGCCATCTCTGGAGAATTCTTTCTTAACCCGGTTGGCCACGATGGCGCTGAGGCTGAGGCAATGATGACCCAGGATCTTCCCGAGGCCATAGATCCCCGCCGTCTCCATTTCGAAGTTGGCGATCCGGTAAGGGCCATATTGAAAAGCGGTGAGCTGGTCGATCAGATCGGGATGACTGAGGCCCAGGCGAAGGACCCTGCCCTGCGGGCCGTAGAAGCCGGGGCAGGTGACGGTGATCCCCTGATGAAACCCATCCACAAAATGCCGGAGCAGGGAGGCGCTGGCCCCGCTGATATAGGGATTGGCAAACTGATGATGTAATTGGGTATGGGTGATGAAAGAATGCAGGAGATGATTTTCTTCCTCGTTCTCCTCGTGGCGATAAAAATTCAGCAGATTGTCGATGCCCAGCCCATGTGTGGAAGCCACAAAGCTGTCCACCGGTATATCGGCTTGTAAGGCACCCGCAGTGCCCATACGGATGATGGTGAGATGGGTCAGCTCGCTGCGGACCATCCGCGTTGTAAAATCGATATTGACCAATGCATCCAGTTCATTCAGGACGATGTCTATATTGTCGGTGCCGATGCCCGTCGAGACGACTGTGATCCTTTTATTGCCCACCCAGCCGGTGTGGGAAACGAATTCACGGTGTTGTGAGCGGGTCTCGATCCGGTCGAAATATTTACTTACGGCGCCGACCCTGTCCGGATCGCCCACCGTAAGGATGGTCGTTGCTACTTCTTCGGGGCGGAGATCAAGATGATAAATAGCTCCACGGCTATTGATAATGAGTTCACTTTCAGCGATCGGATGCATAAATAATGATGATTTTTTCGAACTTCTTCAAAATTATCTTATTTTCGCACCTGCTCAAAAAATGCTTCCTGTCAAGGCCTGGCCAGGCAGGGAATTTTATGGAATGGTTCTGTGGCCGAGTGGCTAGGCAGAGCTCTGCAAAAGCTTCTACGGCGGTTCGAATCCGCCCGGAACCTCCAAATAAACCCAAACCGCCGCGAGGCGGTTTTTTTTTGCCGCGGCGGAATGTGGTCCTGGCTGTAAATCCGGAGAGGCAAAAAGAGACAGGATGAAGTCGGGTCTGGGTTTGAATTTAAAAGTAACATTTAACTGAAGTATGAGCAATCTACGGGCTTTTGTAAAGGATCTGTTTTATAAGACCAGGCTGGTACATGTTTTAGACTCCTTATTATACCGGGTTTCGTTTTTTCGTAACCAAAAGAGGAATATGATCTTCCGTGCAGCAAATCCGGGTCTCATTATTCCGCCAGATTATCTTTTATATGAAACCTACCGCCTGGATTATGAGCAATTCTTTAAGGATGGAGAAGCAACGGCCAAGGAGATCATGGACTGGACAAAAATTTATATCAGCGGGGAACTTTCAGGGATCCTGGATTGGGGATGCGGGATCAGCAGGGTCGCTACGCATGTTCATAAATTTACGGATGCAGAAACATCGGTGTATGCCTGCGACATTAACGCCCGGATGATCGAGTTCGGCAAAAACCATTATCCGGACATTTCCTATTCCATCATTCCCTACACGCCGCCAACAACCTATGACAGTTCCAGCTTCGACCTGGTCTATGCGCTTTCCGTATTCACGCATATAGAAGCCACGCAGCAGAACTTGTGGATTAAGGAGATCCACAGGATCCTGAAAGACAAAGCCGTATTTCTATTTACCACGCATGGCAAGTTCTATGACCCGAAGCTCTTAGAGCCGGAAAAGCAGTTTCTGGACCAAAACGGTTTTTTTACAAAATCCTACTCAAAGAAGGGACACCGGATGATGACCACCTATAATTCAGCGGGAAGCTTTCGCAGCCAGTTGCAGCCCTATTTCGAGATCCTCGAATTTCACGATGGCGCCAGCGACCCAACAAGGACGGGCGGCCAGGATCTCTGGATCGTGCGGAAAAGGGCCCCGGGCCAACCTGTGGAGATCGGTGTATAGCGGGATGGGGGATGACCCGGCGACGCCGGTCGTCCTGGAAACGCTACCTGACCTTTCCTTTATCTTTCAGATAGGCTATGATAGCCGTTCGCGAGGGACCCGCCTTTCTGACGGCGGCATATACCTGCTGATGGGATAGACCGGGATATTTGCTGTGCAGGTATTCAACCTCATAAGGTTCATTGGCGGATACCCTCGCCCTGTCCTGGGCGCCTTTTTTCTTTTTGTTATCTGTCATAGGTCAATTTTTTATCAATATATAAAGAATAGCTGCCTGAGTAAACGGCCATTGTTCACCGGCTGTAATTGACCGGACATGCGCCAGGAAAGAGCGGACGAAAGGTATTTTGATTACATTAGTGTTCTTTAATTCAGGCAGTCGCCAATCGCATCGAGCCCGCGGGCGGCAAACTGGTCGTACCACCCGGAGAGATCAGCCCCGAGATCGGCTTTATGGCCTTTTTTGTGGATACAGAAGGTAATAAGCTCGGTCTGCACGCCCAGAAATAGGAACTGTGGCCACCGGGCCAAACCTGCCCTTCACCGCCCTTTGCCGGTCATTAGCCTTGCATCGCTTGGCCGCTCCTTTTTTTAGCCTAATTTGCGGCCCGGTAACATAACGGCTTATTATGAAGTATTCTCAATGGATCGGTGTGGTGGCAAGCTTGCTGCTTATAGCAGCCTGTTTTCTTCCCTGGGCTTATTATCCTGACCTCCAGAAGAATTTTACGGGGTTCTTCTCCGAAAAGAATATGTACGGCCGCCCGGGAAAAGTGCTGGTATTTCTCGGCGTGGTGGCCATGATCCTGTTCCTGGTGCCAAGGATCTGGGCTAAACGTACCAATATGCTGCTTGGCGCCGTGATCCTGGCCTTCAGTATCAAATCCTTTATATTATTTACCGCTTGTTATAAGGGCATCTGTCCGGACAGGAGAGAAGGGGTATTCCTGATCCTGATCGCTCCGGTCATCATGATCCTTTGTGCTATTCTTCCCGACATCAAGCTCCGGGAAAAGACCAGCTAGATAACGATTCTGCCATTTACAATATTTCTTTTCCCCGGATAGGGGTCAGACGAACTTCGTTTGTTATATACCGTACGCGACCATAAAAATAAACCTCTGTTATGACCATTTTTTTCAGAAAGAATCTTTATCCATCCGTTCGCGGGTGCCTTTATCCTATCGTTCGCTGGTTCGTGATCAATAAGCGCATGCGATCCGGTGGCTTTCTTTTATGCATGCTGACGATGCTCTATTCCGCTCCGTCGTATTCCCAGGCTTCCGGCCAGTATACGCTCAGCGGTTATCTGCGGGACGCGGTCAACGGCGAGACCCTTCTGAATGCTACGGTCAGCATCAGTCCGGGCGGGATCGCCACCCAGACCAATGCCTACGGCTTCTTTTCCGTTGCCCTTGCACCCGGAAAGTATATAGTCAACTTTTCCTATACGGGCTATACGCTTTTGCAAAAAGAGCTCGACATCAGCAAGGACCTTTCCCTGAATGTCACGCTGCTGTCCACCGCAGCGCAATTGCAGGAAGTCACGATCACCGCTGAAAAGAAGCTCCGCCGTACCAATACCGTAGCGCTTGGGATCCAGCAGATGGATATGAGCCGGATCAAGAAGATGCCTTCTTTTATGGGAGAGCCCGATGTGCTCAAGGCCCTGCTGACCATGCCCGGTGTCACTTCCGCCGGCGACGGCGCAGCGGGGTTCAGCGTCCGGGGCGGTAATACGGATGAGAACCTGATCCTGCTCGATGAGGCTCCGGTTTTCAATTCTTCCCATCTGCTGGGTTTCTTCTCCGTGTTCAATCCCGATGCCGTCAAGAATGTGACCCTGTACAAGAGCGCTTTTCCAGCGGAATATGGGGGCAGGACCTCTTCCGTGCTGGACATCCGCATGAAGGATGGCAACAACCAGAAGCTGTCGGTGAACGGCGGGGTGAGCAACATCTTCAGCCGCATATCCCTCGAAGCCCCCATACAGAAAGACAAATCTTCCTTTATCATCGCCGCCCGCCGGTCTTATATCGATTTCCTCGCCAAGCCATTTCTGAAAGGCGATAACAAGAGCAATGTGATGTATTTTTACGACCTCACCGCCAAGGCGAACTTTAAGCTGAATGATAAGAACACGCTCTATCTCAGCAGCTATTTCGGACAGGATGTATTCTCCTTCGGCGGACAGGCCAACCTGAAATGGGGGAATTCGACCGGCACCTTACGATGGAACCATCTTTTTACCTCGCGGCTGTTCCTCAACACGAGCCTTTATTTTTCGCAGTATAACTATAGCCTGCTGTTCCATTCAAAGGATGACGGCATCTCGCAATCCTACGACTGGCGTTCCAATATCAAGACGTATGGCGTAAAGCCCACGCTGACCTGGTTCCTGAACAACCATCATCAGATCAAGACGGGTGCAAGCTTTATCTTTTATGATTTTTACCCAGGCCAGGGCATCCTGTCGAACGGCCAGGTCAAAAATGCCGTCACCCTTATCGACCGGTATGGAACGGAATCCGCGCTCTTTGCCGAAGACACCTGGAAGATCACCCCGGCGATCCAGCTGCAGGCGGGCTTCCGGATGACCCGGTATGATTATCTCGGCCATACCAACCTCTATTATTTCAGGGACACGGTGGCTGGGGTACGCAAGCCGCTGGACCATACCGTATATAAGGACCAGCGGACGCCGGTCGCCACCTGGACCTATCCCGAACCAAGGATCTCTCTGCGGTACGAGATCGAGAAGAATATGTATGTTAAGGCGGGTTATTCGAGGAGCACGCAGTATATCCATCTGCTTTCCAATACCGCCTCTCCGACACCTATCGACCTGTATTATCCGAGCACCAACAATATCAGCCCTTCGCGTACGGACCAGTTCTCCGCAGGGTGGGTGATGATCCCGCGCTTCACGCAATGGGAGATCTCGGCGGAAGCCTTTTATAAAAAAATGGATGACGTGCTGGACTTTATCGACAATGCCGACCTCAACCTCAACCCAAAAGTGGAAGGGGAGCTGTTGCAGGGCAAAGGGAAATCCTATGGCATCGAGTTTGAAGTCAAAAAAGAGGTCGGCAAATGGCAGGGCTTCGCCAACTATACCTGGTCGAGGTCCTGGCGGAAGACGGCAGGTATTGGTAACGGGGGCTGGTACCGGTCGTTGTATGACCGGCCCAATATCCTGAATGTCTCGCTGGTGTATGCCTACAACAGCAAGTGGCAGTTCTCGGCCAATTTTAATTATTCTTCGGGTACTCCGGCTACTTTTCCCGACACCCGTCTGGACATACAGGGCCTTTCCATACCGTTTAACAGTTCGGGGAACAGGAATACTTACCGGCTGCCGGCCTATAACCGCCTCGACCTCTCGGCCACCATGAAGGGGCATCAGGGCAAGAAGCTGAAGCAGGAATGGGTCTTCGGCCTCTATAACGCTTATGCGAGACCCAATGCTTATTCGATCTATTTCCGGCAGAACAAGGATAACCCCAATATTAAAGAGGCGGTGCGGCTGTCTATCCTCGGCACCGTATTGCCATCCGTGGCCTGGAACTTTACTTTTTAGAACGACCGGTGCGGACGCCGCGCCGGAAAAAATGAAGACATGAAAACAAATAAACTGAATCCAGATAAAATGAACGCATTCAAACGAACCGCTCAGGACCAGATTGTCACGCGGAGGCGAAATTTTGCATCAGGCAGAACCCCGGTCATCGCCATCCTCATCTTTGCGGGTCTCGCGATGGGTCTTGGCTCCTGCGAAAAAGTGATCCCGCTGCCTCTCCCTTCCAATTCCCTGACCTATCTGGACGGGTTTATCACCGACAAGCCGGGGGTTCAGTCCGTAAAGCTGCTGAAGAGCGTGGGATATCTCGATAACGGCAACCCGCAGCCCGTGCCCGATGCTAGCATAACGCTTACCGACCTTACCCAGCCCAAGGACTATCCGCTCGGCTATAAGGACGGCGCGTATTCGTATGATCCGGGCAGCGCCGTCGCCATTGGAGTGACCGGTCATATCTACCGGCTGACCGTGAACTGGTCGGGCGCGAGTTATGAAGCGCGTGATACGCTGAAACGGATCCCTGCGATCGATTCGCTCACCTATACGTTTAAAAAAGATGACGGAGATAAGAAAGAAGGGTATTATGCCACGTTCTTTGCGACGGATATGCCCGGGGCTACCGATTATTACTGGATCCGCGCCTACCGCAACGGGCAACGAAACGGGTATACCTTCGACCAGGTAAGCATCGACGGCGCCTATGCGGAGAACACGAATGACGGGCTGGAATTCATCTATCCGATCCGACAGGCCGTCACCGCCAACGATAAACCCTATATCAAAGGGGATACCGTAGGGGTCGTGATGCGGTCGCTGAGCAGGAGCAGCTATGATTTTATGAATACTTCACTCGTACAATTGTTCAACGGCGGATTGTTCGCTACGGTGATGGCCAATGCGCCTGCCAATCTTGTGAACCAGAACCCGGGGGATAAGGGCCGCATCTATGGATGGTTTGGCATGGTGGCGGAAAGGGATGCGTCGGTAATTATCAAATAAGGTGGATCGTTGGGCCGTCGGCCGGGGATCGTGGACCGAACGCGGTCAGGCCTGGATCAGCCTGGCCACTGCAAATGCACAACCTGCCGCGAGCGCGCCGATGATCATTACGCGTATTGCGCCGCCAAGGGGATGGACGCCGGTCATCTTGCTTTTGAAATAACCGAAGAAGAACAGACAGATGAGGGTGATCACGGCAGAGATCTTCAGACCGGTGATGGCCTCGCTCACAAAAAAATACGGGCTCAGGGGGATCAGACCGCCGGCGATATACGATGCACCAATATTGAACGCGCTTTTTGTCGCTCTTCTGGGGTCGGGCTTGTCGAGGCCCAGCTCATATTTCATCATAAAATCCACCCATTTATCTTTATCGCGGGTCATTTCCACGACGGCTTGTTCCTGCACATCTTCGCTCAGCCCCAGCCGGGAGAAGAACTCTTTCACTTCATCCCTTTCCCGCTCCGGAACTTTTTCCACTTCGTCATATTCCCTTTTCAGCTCGGAATTGTAATGGTCTACCTCCGTCTTGCCGGCGAGATATCCTCCGAGGCCCATGGCGATCGATCCCGCTGCGATCTCGGCCAGTCCTGCGATCCAGATCAGGTTGATATGGTCATGTCCCACCGCCCCGCTGAGCCCTGCGGCCAATGCAAAGGGCACGGTCAGGCCGTCCGACATCCCGATCACGATATCGGTCAGGATCTCCGAGCTCTGCATGTGCTCTTCTACATGGTCGTGCGTATGGTCATGATGGGAAAGGCTGTCCATGTGCGTAAAACTAATTCTTTTTGATCAATCCGCCGCCAGGTTGCCGCGCACTCCATGTAATCCATGTCTCTGCCGGGGTCTGGGCTGGGTAAGTCTCACAGCGCCTTCAAGCTCTTTTCAATGATCCCGATGCATTCGGCGATCTGCCCGCGTGTGATCAGCAGCGGTGGCGCGAACCTGATCTTATCGCCGTGCGTCGGCTTGGCCAGCAGCCCGTTCTCTTTCAGTGATACGCAGAGGTTCCAGGCGGCCTGGGGATCGGTGTGCCGGATGACGATCGCGTTGAGCAATCCCTTTCCCCGCACGGTCCTGATAAAAGGGGAGTCCAGTCCTTCCAGTTCCTGTCGCAGCAGCTCACCCATCGCCCTCGCATTCTCCGCCATTTTTTCGTCTTTCAATACCTGAAGCGCCTCTATGGCGACCTTACACGCCAGCGGGTTGCCACCATAGGTGCTGCCATGTTCACCGGGTTTTATGGTAAGCATGATCTCATCATCGGCCAATACTGCGGATACGGGCAGAACGCCACCGCTGAGGGCCTTGCCGAGGATCAGGATATCGGGACGCACGTTTTCATGATCGCAGGCCAGCAGCTTACCCGTGCGGCAGAGACCGGTCTGGATCTCATCGGCTATGAACAGGACGCCGGCTTTTTCACAGAGGGCTTTGGCATTCCGGAGATAACCTTCATCCGGCACGACGACGCCGGCCTCGCCCTGGATCGGCTCCACGAGGAAGCCGGCCACCTGCTCGTCCTGCAATGCCTTCGCCAGTGCATCCGCGTCGTTATAGGGAATGATCATAAAGCCGGGCATATAGGGTCCGAACTGCCGGTTGGAGTCCGGATCGGTGCTGAACGAGATCACCGTGCTGGTCCTTCCATGAAAGTTATCCGCGCAGACGATGATCTTTGCCTTGTTCTCCGGGATCCCCTTTACCTGATAGCCCCAGCGGCGGCAAAGTTTGATGGCGGTCTCCACGGCTTCCACTCCCGTATTCATGGGCAGGACCTTTTCGTATCCGAAATAGGTTGTTATAAAGGAGGTGAATTCTCCCAGCAGCGAACTGTGGAATGCACGCGAGCACAGCGTAAGCTGTTGTGCCTGCTCCGTAAGCGCCTGGATGATGCGGGGATGACAATGGCCCTGGTTCAGTGCGGAGTAGCCGCTCAGAAAATCGTAATACCGGTTCCCGTCCACATCCCATACATACACACCGCTGCCTCTGGTGAGCACGACAGGCAGGGGATGGTAATTATGCGCCCCATATTTCTCTTCCAGCTCAAGGAAATGAAGGCTTTTGTCGGAAAGGGTGTGCGTAGCTTGCATACTATCTGGGGTTAAGATCCGCGTGGAGCGGGTGGCGAAAAAATGTATAAAAGGAAATGATCCGGGATGCCGCCTGCTGCCAGGACATGAAAGCAACTTTCAGCAGGGGACGATATCGTCAGGCCTTGTGATCGAGGAAGTCAAGGTTTTGACCGAGAAAGCTGGTATGGAGGTATAGCCGGATAAACAGAATTTTCAGCAAGATACTCAATTTCCGCGGAATGCCGAAGCCCGCAGGACGGCGTCGGGTAAGAGGCAGCATCCGATGCCGAAGCCTGCAGAACGGCGTAGGGTAAGAGGCTTTCAGATGATCTTGTAATTCCGGTAATCGAAGATCCGTTTGCCCGTGATCCTTTCGATCCAGTAATGCATCCAGCCCTTTGGCGAAAACCGTTTTTTACCGATGTCGATCGCGAAGTGCCAGTTCTTGCGGCCGATCAGCGGCTGCATTACGGCGGGGTGAGTGCCCGTGAATTTTTGGAGGGAATCGATGTCCGCGTAATCAAAATCTTCCGTCTGCCGGAGTAATACCTCTTTGGCATGTTTGTCGTTATTGTATAATTTCTCAAAATCGAGGTGTTTCTGCAGCTGGCTGGAAGGATGCCGCACCCAGCCGTAGTGATAGATAAAGGCCTCGACCGGCTTTACGTTCAGCTTCCGGCCATTCTTGCGGAAACCCTGAGCGTCACGGTAAGAGCGGATGCGCTTGTCATTGCGGATGATCCGGATCTCATGGCTGTACCAGCGGCGGGAATCTCCCACATAATCATAGCTGCCATAGAAGTGACGGTATCTGAATAAGAAACCCTCCACGCGGGGATCGTTTTTGTACCGCTCCATGTTCTCCCGGATCACGGCATAATCGTTCTCATGGATCACTTCATCGGCCTGCAGATAGACGCACCAATCTGCGTCCGGGGGCACCTGGTCAAAAGCTTTGTCGGTCTCCACTGCCAGGACCTTCCCTCCCTCGCGGAGCGTCTCATCCCAGATGGAATGATGGATCCTGATCTTCGGATCCCCGATGGAACGGACCAGGCCCTCGGTGTCATCTTCGGAATTGCCGATGCTTACGATCACTTCATCACAGAGCGGCAGCAAAGAGGAGAGAGATTCCCGCACGGGATAATCATAGCGGACAGCATTGCGGATAAATAAGAAGCCGGCAACTCGCATTGGTGTTGTTATAGGTTATATATGTCTATTCCAGGACATCGACCTGGAAATGCTGGTCAAAATTAAGGGTTGGAGCTTTCCCCTTTTCAAAGATCCCAAAAAAACTTGAACCACTGCCGGTAAGGGAGGCAAACAACGCGCCATTAACATATAGTTTTTTTTTGATCAGCCCCAATTCGGGGTATTGACCAAGAAGGGGGGCCTCAAAGTCGTTCACCAGCTCCGCAGCCCAGGTATTTACCGGCTGACCGATGATCGTTGCCAGCGGTGTTGCCGGGTGGCCGGGGCTTACCAGGGAAAAAGCGCTGGCCGTGCTGACCGGAATACCCGGATGGACGAGTACGAATGAATACATGGAAAGGTCCAGCCCGATGGGCTCCAGCAGTTCCCCCCGGCCCCTGCCCAGACAGGGTTTGTTCAGGATAAAGAAGGGGCAATCGCTGCCCAGCTTCTCCGCATAGTCCAGCAATCGTTCCTTGCCAAGTTTAAGATCGAACGTCCTGTCGAGCAATTGCAGCATGGCGGCTCCATCGGCGGATCCGCCACCCAGTCCCGATCCCATCGGGATATTTTTATGCAGCCAGGCTTCGGTGGGGGGGAGTTCCGGGAAATCTTTTTTCAGCAACTCCCAGGCACGGGCACAAAGATTGGTTGAAGGATCGCCGGGTATGGGCAGACCGGAGGCGTGCAGGTGGAACGCGGGAGTGGTATCGACGGGTGTGGTTGACGGCGCGGGGTCTGGGGTGACGGACGACGGGGTAACGGGTGTGGTCGATGATCCCGCAGTCGAATGGGCAGCGTGGTGGGTCGGCGGTTTGGCCGATGACGCCGGGATTATTTCCAGCACGTCTTTTAAGGGGAGGGGGTAGAAAACGGTTTCCAGGTCGTGGTAGCCATCCGGGCGTTTGCGCAGGATCCTGAGCCCGAGATTGATCTTGCAGTTGGGAAAAAACACCATGGGAACCTTGATTTGTTTGTCGGCAACCTGAAGGTCTGGATGCTTGCGTGTGTTGATGCTATATCTTTCTCCTGCGGCTGTTGATCTCATCGCGGATCGCAATGGCCCTGATATAATCTTCCTGGATGAGGACTTCTTTCAGCAGGGTATTGAGCTCTTCGACGGACAGCGCCTTGAGGTCTTCATGGGAAGAGCCTTCCGAGGTCGTCGTGGTCGTGGTGGCGCCCGAACCGACTTTTTTCTTTTTGGAGGAGCTGTCCTCCATCAGGATGCCGGCGCTGTCGAGGATATGCTCGTAGGTATAAATGGGGCAGCCGAAGCGGACCGCCAGCGCCAGGGCGTCGGAGGTGCGGGAGTCGATCTCGACGGTGTCGTGCTCGCTGACACATACCAGCTTGGAATAGAAAATGCCTTCCTGCAGATCGCAGATGATGATCTCCTGCAGGTCGATGGTAAAGGCGCTCATGAAATTCTTCATCAGGTCATGGGTAAGCGGGCGGCTGGGATGCATCTTTTCCAGCGCAACGGCGATAGCCTGCGCCTCAAAACCTCCGATCACGATGGGCAACCGTCGCAAACCGTTTACTTCACCCAACACAACGGCGTACGAATGAGTTTGCGTTATGCTATGCGATAAAGCCACTATTTCCAGTTCGATCTTCTTCATAAATAATTCACGAAACTAAGGGATTTTATCGAAAAACCAGACCCATTTCCCGGGTGTGTTTTTCGCCTTTTGGGGCAAGGTTCATCTCTCAGGAAACTCCCTTCAATTTCTTTACCGCTTCGATCATTTTCGGGACCACTTCGAAGGCATCCCCTACGATACCATAATCCGCCGCTTTGAAGAACGGGGCTTCGGGGTCCTTATTGATCACCACGATCGTCTTGCTCCGGTTGACGCCTGCCAGATGCTGGATGGCGCCGGAGATGCCTATCGCTATATACAGATCAGGGGCAATCGCAATGCCTGTCTGCCCCACGTGCTCATTATGAGGTCTCCAGTGCGCATCGGCGACGGGCCGGCTGCAGGCCGTGGCGGCTCCCAGCAGCTTAGCCAGTTCTTCCACCATTCCCCAGTTCTCGGGTCCCTTAAGGCCCCGGCCACCGCTAACGACGATCTCGGCTTCCGTCAGGGGTACCTGTCCGGAGGCCTGGGTGGCTGAAACCACTTTTACCTTCGCGGCGTCTGCCGTACCATTCAGCGCAACCACGTCCGCCACCCCTTCACGCGTCGTGACAGGGTAGGAGTTGGGGTTAAGCGATATGATCTTCACGGGGGTGTCGAGGGCGATATGGGCAAAGGCCTTACCCGAGAACACGTTCTTCTTTACTACGAAGCCGGCTGTCGTTACGGGTAGGGCGACGGCCCCTGCGACCAGACCGGCCTTGAGCCTTGCCGATACCCTTGGAGCCACTGCCTTGCCGCTCAGGTTATTGGCGAATACGATGACGGTGGCGCCGGTGGCTGTTGCCGCATCGGAGATGATCCTGGCGTAGACCTGCGCATCGAGATGATTAAGCGGCTCCTGACCTGCCTGGTGAATTTTTTTAATACCGTATTTGCCCAGCGCGGCAAGATCTTCGG
Organism: Puia sp.; assembly: GCA_035317125.1. Classification (GTDB taxonomy): domain Bacteria; phylum Bacteroidota; class Bacteroidia; order Chitinophagales; family Chitinophagaceae; genus Puia. The sequence continues at coordinate 578 of DATHHO010000298.1, read as the reverse complement.
TTACGGTTCCCAGTATTATCCCTTCCGCCGGGATGCCCATCTGCTCCGCTACCTTGACGCCATAGCTCAATGCCTCGAGGGAAGCTTTCTTTACATGTCCTTCCGAATGATCGATGAATATAAGTACTGACATATGAATTTTTCTGTTTGAGATGATGATTAGAACACTTTGGCTTCCTCGTGCAGCAGCCGGATCAGTTCAGCCGGGTTGTCGGCAGGTACAAGCTTGACACCCGCCTTGGCAGGGGGCAATTCGAAGGAGACCACGCTGGTCAGCGGGGTGACGACCACCGGCTCAACGACCTTGAGCGGCTTGGTCCTGGCCCCCATAATGCCTTTCATATTGGGAATGCGTTGCTCGGCCATGCCTTTCTGACAACTTACCAGCATCGGGAGCGGGCATTCGTCCGTTTCCTCCCCGCCTTCGATCTCACGGGTAATAGTGGCCGAGCTTCCATTCAGCTCGAATTTGGTGGCCAGGGATATAAAGGGCAGGTCCAGCAGCTCGGCTACCATCCCACCTATCGAGCTGCCATTGTAGTCGATGGTCTCTTTACCCGTGAAGATCAGGTCATAGC
>DATHHO010000297.1:0-12615 GCA_035317125.1 Puia sp. | reverse complement strand
CTTGAAGGCAGCTGCGATATGCATAAGGCCCGTATCATGGGTGACGACCAGCTTGGCCTGTCTGACCAGATCGGCCGATTCATTCAGATTGAATTTCCCGCAGGCATTATAGATCCGGATGGGATCGATGGCCGCCAGCTCTTCGGCAACGGCCACGTCTTCCGGGCCGCCGAGCAGGATCAGCGGATGCCGGGCCTGGGTGCAGATCTCTTTCAGCTTGTACAGCGGAAGTTTTTTGGTAGCCAGCGCCGCACCGATGACAAGCCCCACATAGCCGGCCTGGTGAGAGGTAGGTATATCATGCGGTTTTACTTCGTCGGCCGCGGGGATAAAATAATCCAGCCCCGCCCCATCGTTCTTTACTCCGAACGACGCTACCGTGTCGAGGTAACGGTCCACGATATGCTTGTCCGGCATCAGGTCCCATTTCAGCCACACCAGCGCCAGCTTCTCCCAGTTCAGCTTGTTGAAAGAAAATGATCTTTTCCCCAGCCCTCTCTTTACTTTTAAGGTTCTCAGGTTATGGTGCAGGTCGATGACAAAGTCGAAGTCTTCTTTTTTTAATTCCGCGATGGTAGTAGCCAGATCGTCTTCCAGAAAATGCAGCTTGTCGATATACCGGTTGGCGGCCAGGACGGGACCATAGGCGGACTTCGTCAGATAGTGTACTTCCGCCGTCGCGATCTGCTGTTTAAGACAGCGCACTACCGGCGTGGTGAGCACGATGTCTCCGATGGAGCTGAAGCGGATGATGAGGAATTTCATGCTTATGGTTCGATATAATTCAGGTCCTTCCCGAACGTCTCTTCTGTCAGGATCAGGGAGACGGAGGCGATGAAGAAAACGACGATGCCCGTAATCCATCCGCTCTTGAAATAAGCGGTCGATGGGGCGAGCCATCCCTGCAGATTTACGAACAGCATCGATACAAGGTAGAGAGACCCCCTGGCCATATTGGGAACGGTGGTGGCGACGGTGGCCCGGATATTCGTGCCGAACTGTTCGGCGGCCATGGTGACAAAGATCGCCCAGAAGCCCGTGCCAAAGCCGAGGAATACACAGACCAGGTACATCGTACCGGCAGTCTGCCCCTGCAGATTGAAGTACCAGACGATGGAGATGGCAGTGATGATATGGAATACCCACAGCGCTTTCTTCCGGCTCTTCAGCCACTGGCTGACGAACCCGATAAGGATATCCCCCACCGATATAGCCGCATACGCGAACATGATCGCCTTGCCCGGATCGATGGTCCCTTTGACCTCCATTTTGGCGGCAAATTTATTGGAGAAGGAGATCAGGATGCCGATCACATACCAATTTGGGAGCGCGATGAGTATGGCGGTAAGATATTTTTTGAGACGCCGCCCGTTGGTGAACAGCATAAGGAAATTTCCCTTCCGTACGTTCGCATCTTTGATGCTGTTGAACATTCCCGATTCCAGCACACCTACCCGCAACAGCAACAACAGGAAGCCCAGCCCTCCGCCGATAAAATAACAGGTGCGCCAGCCATCTCCGTTGGCAGCGACGAATTGCACCCGGATAAAATAGGCGAATACAGCCCCGCTCAGCCCGATGCCGGCTACAAATGACGTGGCGATCCCTCTTCTTTCTTTGGGCAGCAGTTCGCTCACCAGCGTAATGCCCGCACCCAGCTCACCCGCAAGCCCCAGGCCCGTAATAAACCGCACGGCGGCATATTGGTCCACCGTATGTACGAAACCGTTGGCAATGCTGCCCAGTGAATAGAGGATGATGGAGGCAAACAGCACTTTCAGCCTGCCCTTCTTGTCACCCAGCACGCCCCAGAGGATGCCGCCCGCCAGCAGCCCGAGCATCTGGATGCTGATGATCTTCAGGCCCTCCTGATCGGCCTGATCGGGGCTCAGCCCCAGGGATTTCAGGGAGGGGATACGGATGATGCTGAACAGCAGCAGGTCATAGACGTCGACGAAATAACCCAATGCACCTACGATAACTGCGAGATTGAAAAGAGAATATTTCTTTTGCTCCATAGCCGGACTTATGATTTTTGAGATGGATCTTTGCGCTTATACGGGTCTTCGGCGTGAACGGGATTCCTTTTTCCGAAGAACAGCTTATACAACACCGGGGCGGTCGTGATGATCACGATGCCGATGACGATGACCTCGAGATGCTTGGTCAGGTCGAACCCGAATTTCAACAGCACGAATTTTTGCAGATAATGTCCGCCGAACAACATGGCGAAGACCCAGGCCAGACAGCCGATCACATTATAATACATGAACTTCTTCCTGTCCATGTCCACGATCCCTGCGACGATGGGCGCAAAGGTCCGGATGATAGGAAGAAACCGGGCGAAGACCACGGCCTGGCCCCCATGCTTGTCATAAAATTCCTTGGCCTGGTATAAATGTCTTTTCTTAAAAAAGAAATTATCCTTCCGGTGAAAAAGGAAGGGGCCGCTCTTCTTTCCAAACCAGTAACCCAGCGTATTGCCGATGATGCCACAGATGGACACCAGGACGAATAAGAGCAGCAGGTCCAGCACATCGTTGCCTGTGCCACCGCCCGGAAGCTTGCCGACCAGCTTATCGCTGTAAATACCTGCAACGAATAACAGGCTGTCGCCCGGCAGGAAAAAACCGAACATCAGTCCTGTCTCCGCAAACACAATAAATAACAATACCCACACGCCCCCATTGTTGATATAGAACTCGGGGCTCAGCAGGTCTCGGAAAGTAATCGTCAGTAGTTCGGTCATAATAAGGTTTAAACTATTTGATATTGACAGCAGGTTCCCTCAGCTCACCTTCCCATTTGCTCACGACCACTGCGGCGATGCTGTTGCCCAGTACATTAGTGGCGCTCCTCGCCATATCCAGGATCTGATCGATCCCTAAAAGTAGCAATAATCCCTGTTGTGGAATATTATAGAGTGATAACGTACCTGCGATCACTACAAGGGCTGCCCTCGGCACGCCCGCTATGCCCTTGCTCGTGAGCATCAGCACCAGCAGCATCGACACCTCCTGTCCCAGCGACAGCGGCACTCCATAGGCCTGCGCGATGAACAGGGAAGCAAAGGTCATATACAACATGCTGCCATCGAGGTTAAAGGAATAGCCCAGCGGCAGCACAAAGCTTACGATCTTGGGCGGACAGCCAAAACCTTCCAGCTCCTGGATCAGCTTTGGAAATGCGGCTTCCGAGCTGGCCGTGCTGAAGGCCAGCAGCACCATGTCCTTTACACAGATGGCGAGGTCGATCACCCGTCGTCCCACGAAGGCGGAGGCGATCAGCAGCAGCACCAGCCACAGACCGATGATGCTCAGGTAGAAGCTGATGATGAACTTCCCATACGTGACCAGCAGCTCGGGACCCTTGACGGCCAGCACCGAGGCGATGGCGGCCAGGGCTGCGATGGGAGCAAAATACATGACATATCCGGTCACCCGCAGGATCACCTGGGCCACGGCGTCCAGCGCCTTTATGACGATCTTGCCCTGCTCGCCGATAGAGGCGGTGGCGATGCCGAAGAACACCGCAAATACAACGATCTGCAGGATCTCATTGTTGGCCATCGCCTCGAAGACGCTGCGGGGAAAGACATGCGTGATAAAATTCTTAAAGGAGATCGTCGCCTGATCGAGCCCCGTCTTTGCGGTGGAAGCAGGCAGAGGCAGGTTGAGCTCGCTGCCGAGCTGCAGGCTGTTCATGATGACCAGACCCAATACCAAGGACAGGAGCGAGGCGCCCATAAACCACAACAGGGTCTTGCCCCCGATCCTGCCCACCGCCCGGATATCACCCAGCTTGGCGATCCCCACCACCAGGGTCGAAAACACCAGCGGGGCGATGATCATCTTGATGAGGCGGAGGAAAATGTCGGTGAGGACGGAAATGGCGCCGGAAAAGTTGTCGATCTGCTGCGCGCTGCCATTATAATGCACCCACAGACCGAGGATCACACCGGTGACCATGGCTATCAATATCCACCCCGTAAGACCGATCTTTTGCATAAGCCGCTGGAATTTTTGATGGAGTAGGAGACCCATCAGAGTGCAAAAAATCGAAAAATATTGACTTGGCAAAACTTATTCGCCGAAAGTCCGGTGGATCAGCCCTGCCGGAATCCTTCATTCCCCGTTCGTCTCCCATTCATCCCCGTTGGAAAGAATTGGCATACGAGTATTAAATATTTGTTTATTTTACGAACTCAATAGTCACACACCAACAACAAACCAACTTATTTATGAGTCTATTCAGAAAGAAATCCATGGATTCCCTGATGCTACAGGCAGGGGATTCGGAAAAAGGCCTGAAAAGGACCCTTGGCGCTGGCAGCCTGATCGCACTGGGCATCGGCGCCATTATCGGCGCCGGGCTGTTCGTAAGGACGGCAGCGGCAGCCGGGGAGCATGCTGGTCCGGCCGTAACCATCTCTTTTATCGTAGCCGCCGTCGGTTGCGCTTTTGCTGGCCTTTGTTATGCGGAATTCGCCTCCATGATCCCTATCGCCGGCAGCGCCTATACCTATGCCTACGCCACGATGGGCGAGCTGATCGCCTGGATCATCGGCTGGGCCCTGATCCTCGAATACGCGCTGGGCGCCGCCACCGTCTCTATCGCCTGGAGCGAGTTCCTGAATAAGTTGGTGGGGGGGGCCATCCCTTTCGAATGGAGCCATTCGCCGTTTGAACAGGCACTGGATGCAAACAATGTCATGCACCATGGCTTTGTCAACGCCCCGGCCCTGCTCATACTCTTATTATTGTCTTTGCTGCTGATAAAAGGAACACAGGAGTCCGCCTCGGTCAATGCCTTTATCGTATTTATAAAGGTGGCGATCGTCCTGGTGTTTATTGCCGTGGGCTGGCACTTCATCAACCCGGCCAATCATCATCCCTATCTGATCCCTGCGGACGCACCGGATGCGTTGCAGCGTGACGGCAGCTTTTATAGTTATAAGGACTTCTTCCGGCATGGATGGGGAGGGGTGCTCACCGGAGCGGCCGTTGTATTCTTTGCGTTTATCGGCTTCGATGCCGTGTCCACGGCTGCCCAGGAGGCTAAAAATCCCAGCAAGGATATGCCCATCGGTATCCTGGGGTCCCTCATCATCTGTACGGTCCTCTATATTCTCTTTTCATGGGTCCTCACCGGTGTCGCACCATACACCGACTTTATAAAAGCTGGAAAGGAGGCCTCCGTAGCTTATGCGATCGATACGTATATGCATGGATATGGATGGCTGTCCTCGCTGGTGACCATCGGCATCCTGGCAGGGTTCTCCTCGGTGATCCTGGTCATGCTGCTGGGGCAGAGCCGTGTCTTTTATACGATGTCCACCGATGGGCTCCTGCCCAAAGTATTCTCCGATCTTCACCCCAAATTCCGCACTCCCTACAAGTCTAATATGATCCTGTTTGTTTTCGTGGGCTTGTTCGCGGCCTTTATACCGGGCAGCGTAGCGGGCAACCTGACCAGCATCGGCACCCTGTTCGCCTTCGTGCTGGTCTGCGTAGGGATCTGGATCCTGCGGCGCAACGATCCAGACCGTCCCCGTCCTTTCAGGACGCCCCTTGTGCCCCTGGTCCCGATCCTTGGGATCCTGGTCTGTACGGCCATGATCGTTTCGCTGGATAACACCACCCTGCTCAGCGCCTTTATCTGGATGCTTGTGGGCCTGGTCGTTTATTTTGGTTACAGCAAGAGCAACAGTAAGCTCAAAACATTATAAAGCGTTTTTCCCCGTGGATCGCACCCCGGGAACAGCCGTCTGCCCCCTGGCAGGCGGTTTTTGTTTTGCCACAAGGGCCAGTTAAGCTATTTTTGCAGCCCGGCAATTATCCCGGAACCGATGGATCCCGGACATTTATCCAGGGACAGACAGTGATCATCTCAGTCATAAACAATAAATTGATCTTATGGGTCGCATATTTGAAGTCCGCAAGCATACGATGTTCGCCCGCTGGGACCGGATGGCCAAGCAGTTCACCCGTATCGGAAAGGAGATCGCCATTGCCGTAAGGGTCGGGGGACCCGATACGGCTACCAATCCCGCGCTGAGGCGTTGTTTTCAGAATGCCAAGAGCGTCAACATGCCGAAGGACAGGGTCGAGGCGGCGATCAAACGGGCGATGGGCAAGGACACGACGAATTATGAAGAGATCCTCTATGAAGGCTACGGCCCTCACGGAGTCGCCATACTCGTCGAAACGGCCACCGATAACCATGTGCGGACCGTGGCGAATGTAAAATCGATCTTCAACAAAGGCGGCGGCACGCTGGGCAACAGCGGCAGCGTCAGCTTCCAGTTCACAAAAATGGGTTCCTTCAAGCTGAAGCTGGAAGGGCTGAATACCGACGAGCTGGAATTTGAGCTGATCGATCACGGCCTCGAAGATATGGGAGAAGGTTCCGGAGAGAATGAGGAGACCGTCCTCGTGCTGCGCTGCGCATTCGGCAATTTCGGCAACATGCAGAAGGCCCTCGAAGAAAAAGGCATCACGCCGATCAGCACGGAGCTGGAATGGATCCCTTCCACGACGGTCGAACTGCCGGAAGACCAGGCGCAGGACCTGCTGAAGCTGGTCGACAAGATCGAGCAGGATGAGGACGTGCAGAAGGTCTTTCACAATCTGAAATAATGGAGGTCAACCCTCCCAATGGTCTCACGGGTCCGCCAGGCCTGACTCCGCGGACGAACCCGCAAATACCCGGGCTTGTCGTCCTCTTCGACGGCGTCTGCAATCTTTGCAACCGCAGCGTTCAGTTCATCATCCGGAGGGACCCGCAGGCCCGCTTCCACTTTGCCTCGCTGCAAAGCGCAGTGGGACAGGGGTTGCTGGAAAAATTCCATTTGCCCGACCATCATCTGAGCTCATTTGTACTGATCGAAGGCGAAAGGATCTTCACGCGTTCTTCCGCTGCCCTGCGTGTATTGAAGCACCTTGGCGGAGGCTGGAAATTACTATATGCTTTCTGGATCGTGCCACCGTTCATCCGGAACGGGGTCTATGACTGGATAGCGCGTAACCGCTACCGTTGGTTCGGCAGACAGGACGCCTGCTGGATACCTACGCCTGAATTGAAAGAAAGGTTTCTGGATTAGCCGCGAATTCCGCATATCTCATCCGCACTCTGCTCCCCGGCCCGTCCAGGAGATCCGCTTTTCCGGTTGGACTGCGCCCCTACTCTTTCATCATCTCCTTCACCACATCGATGATATCTTCCGTATTCGGTTTGCTGAAATAATCGCCGTCGCTGGCATAGGCCGGGCGATGCGCCTTGCCCGTGATCGTCCGGGCCGCGGTGTCCAGCCATTTGTAACCGCCCTGCTCTTCCATCACTTTGTTGAACATATATCCCGCCGCGCCGCCGGGCACGTCCTCGTCGATAAAAACGATCCGGCTGGTCTTCTTCAGCGATCCGAGGATCTTATGGTTAATATCGAAGGGCAGCAAGGTCTGTACGTCGATTACTTCGCAATGGATGTCCGCTCCTTCGAGGATCAGCGCGGCCTCCTGTACGATCCGCAGCGTGGCGCCATAGGACACCAGCGTGACGTCCTCCCCTTCTTTGATGATCTCGGGCACACCCAGCGGTACACAAAAATCAAGGAGGTTGGAGGGCAGCCGCTCTTTCAGCCGGTAGCCGTTGAGACATTCGATCATCAGCGCCGGGTCCGCCCCCTTCAGCAGCGTATTGTACATGCCGGCCGCCTGTACCATGTTGCGCGGAACGCAGATATGCAGTCCCCGCAGCGAATGGATGATCATGCCCATGGGCGATCCGCTGTGCCAGATGCCTTCGAGCCGGTGGCCGCGGGTACGAACGATGAGCGGGGCCGTTTGTCTTCCGCCCGTGCGGTATTGCAGACTGGCGAGATCGTCGCTCAGCGGCTGTAGCCCGTATAACAGATAATCGAGGTACTGAATTTCGGCGATCGGGCGTAATCCCCGGAAGGCCATCCCGATGCCCTGTCCCATGATGGTCAGCTCGCGGATACCCGTGTCGAAGATCCGGCTGGCGCCGTGTTTAGCCTGTAATCCCGCAAAACCCTGGTTGACATCCCCGATCTTTCCCAGGTCTTCCCCAAAAGCCAGCACCTTCGGGTTGTGGGTGAACAGCTTGTCGAAATACCGGTTCAACACCTCGTATCCATTGATCACCGGAGCATCGTAATCATATTCCGCTTTTACTTCTTCTACCTTCAGGATATTCTTAGCGCCTTCATGATACAAATGGGTGTTATACAGAGCGGCATTTTCTTTTTTGAGAGACTGGTAATAGTCGCGTGTTCTTCCGGCAGCGGCGGCGTCCCCGGCAAGGCTCAACGCCTGATGAAGGGTACGGAGGATCTCTCTGCGGCCCGGCTCCCGGTCTGCCACCAGATCGGCAGCCAGCTTCTGGAGCTCTTCGGCCTGTGCAGGCAATCCACCGGCCATCTGCCGGACCAGCTCAGCCGAATGAGATACCTGCAATTTGATGGGGACCTGATATTTCTCCCAGGCCGAATTACGCCCGTTACGGGTAAATTCTTTGGCTTCCGTGGCTACATCGTTCAGTTCTTCTTCGGTGGCGAGAGAATTATCGACGATCCACTCTTTCATTTTTTTGATCCCATCCCATTCCCGTTCCCATTCCAGCCGCTCCGGCGTTTTATATCTTTCGTGACTGCCCGAAGTGGAATGACCCTGTGGCTGCGTCACTTCTTCCACATGGAACAACACCGGCGTATGCGTAAGCCGTATGGCCCGGATGCCCGATTCGAATGCCTCGCACATGCCGGCATAATCCCAGGCTTTTACTTTGAAGATCTCGATGCCGTTGGTGCCGTCTTTTTTCTGAAATCCTTTCAGCGCTTCGGAAATGGAGCCTTTGGTCGTCTGGTATTTCCGGGGTACCGAGATGCCATAGCCATCATCCCAGACGAAGATCGCCAGCGGGACCTGCAGCACTCCGGCCGCATTCAGCGTCTCCCAGAAATGTCCTTCGCTGGTGGAGGCATCCCCGATCGTGCAGAAGCACACCTCGTTCCCATTGCTCGACAGGTCCGTAAACGACTTCAGCGCATCCACCTCGCGGAAAGCCTTCGAGGCATAGGCAAGCCCAAGCGCCTTGGGCATCTGGGCCGCGGTCGGGGCCAGCCCGGCAGTGAGGTTTTTGCGGTTGACCAGATCCAGGGTCGCCCCTTCTTCATCGATAAAGGCGGTGGCGAAATGAGAGTTCATCTGTCTGCCCGAACTGTGCGGATCGTTCTTTGGATCGGGGTCGGCGTATAATTGCGAGAAAAATTCTTCGATGCTGGCGGCGCCGGTGGCAAACGCAAAAGTCTGGTCCCGGTAATAACCGGCATAGAAATCTCCAGGCCGGAAGAACTTGGCCATCGCCACCTGGGGGACCTCTTTTCCATCCCCGAATATGCCGAATTTAGCCTTTCCCGTCAACACCTCTTTCCTGCCCAGCAAGCTGGCCTCCCGGCTTTCGCAGGCAGTCCGGTAATCCTTTAAAACCTCCTCCCTGAACTTGTCAAAGGAGAGTTTTTCCTGGTCGATTATTTCGCTGGAGGTCAGATTTTCCATTTGGCAAAATTAACAGGTTCCCGGGAACCTACACCGATGGCTTGATCGATTGTTAAAAAATAAAATACCCCGATAATTTATTGGCAAAAATGGCGTTTTTGATGTAAATTTACTACTCGTTTACAATGGCCAAACTATGAAAAAAATAGCAATTCTGATCACCCTTTTTGCCACCGCTGCGGTGACCCAGGCGCAGACGGCGAATGCCCCTGTAGCCCTTTCCGGCACGAATGCGGTTGCCCTCCCCCGCCCTCCCGATCCCATACAGCTGAAAGAGAGCGCCCATAATTTCGGCAAGATCCCGCAGGGGAGACCGGCCATCTATACTTTCGAGATCGTCAATACCGGGTCCACCGCCCTGAAACTGGACAATGTGCAGGCATCCTGTGGCTGCACCACACCCGAATGGAGCAGGGACCCCATTGAGGCAGGCGCCACCGCAAAGATCAAAGTCGGTTATAATGCTTATGCCGACGGCCCTTTCACAAAGACCGTAACCATCATCTACAATACCAATCAGACAAAGACGCTCACTATTTCCGGGGAAGTCTTCAAGGCGCCCGTAAATTCCGCACCCGAAAATTCATCTGTACAAATACTCAAACAAATAAATTGATTATCATGAAGAGATCATTGTTCCTGGCCAGCGCCATCCTTTTCTCCGCAAGCCTTTTTGCCCAGCAGAAGAAAGCGGAAGACGTCATAAAATTCAAGGAGCTATCCTACGATTTTGGGAAGATCAAGCAGAGCGTTCCCGTAACGCATGATTTTGCATTTACCAATACCAGCGAGGCTCCGGTGGTCATCGAGTCCGCCACGCCATCCTGTGGCTGTACCACGCCGGTCAAGCCCGAAGGCGCCATCGCCAAAGGCAAGAATGATAAGATCATTGCAGGCTTCAACGCCCTTGCAGCCGGTCCTTTTAACAAGAGCATCACGATAAAAGTAGCGGGGATCGATCTGCCGGTACAGCTGAAAATTACCGGAGAAGTGCTGACACCCGATGCCTACGCCAAGTATGAGGCCGAAAAGTCCAATACGGCAAAGCCACCTACCAAGGCAGGAAAATAAACGCATTCAGCATAAAATAAAACAAAAACCCCTTAGCGAATACTAAGGGGTTTTTTATTTTACAGAGGCCGGAGAGCATCGCCCTGCGCGGAAGCAGGAAGTCGGATGCTGCCGCGGGGCGTTTACAGATTGATCTCGACCCGGCCGAACAGATAGCGTCCGTTAAACCCGAACTGCATGGCACTCCGGGAATAAACGAATTGTCCCCCGTTGGAATTTGCCGCGATGGCGATCTTGTCCGGGTAGATATCGAACAGGTTGTTGGCTCCCGCGGAAAGCTTTATCCCCTTTGTCAGGGTATAACCAAGGACCAGGTCCGTCACCCAGCGGGGCGTATAATGCTGTTGGTTGGCGATCGTGGCCGTGGCTTCCGTTACCTTCCCGAAATAAACATTCCGGAGAAAGAAGTTCCATTTCCGGATCGCATAGTTCAGCGTGACATTCAGCTTCTGATTGGGCACCGCATTCTCCAGGTACACCCGGCTGGCATTGCTGAAATAGATGCTTTCCTTGCCTTTCAGCAGGGCGGAAGAATTGATCGGCCCTACCTGACGCGTCTGGGAGATCGTGCCCGAGACATCGCCCGTCAACACGCCCGGCCCCAGTGGCTGGGCATAGGACAGCACCAGGTCGATGCCTCTGGTCTCCGTATTGATCGCATTGGCAAAGAACTGCGCCTTGCTGGCATTGGCCTGCGACAGGATCACATACAGCTCCGAGTCGGCCGCAGGTGCGCCGGGGGCATTGTTGCCCGAGAACTGATCGGTATAGATCACCCGGTCGTCGATACGGGTAAGATAGCCATCTACGGTGATCTTGAACCGTCCATAATTTCCCGTCAGTCCCGCGCTCACGCTTTTGGATTTTTCCGGTTTCAGACTGGGTATGCCGACCAGACGGGCGGCGCGGCTGTCATTTGAAAAAGTCCCCACATCATTGGCCACGCCGTTGGTGAACACGGTAGCCGTATTGGCATAATAGCGTTGCTGCAACGAAGGTGCGCGGAACCCTGTGCTGCCGGATGCACGGACGGACAGCCGGTCGGTGAGCTTATAGCGCAGCGCCAGCTTGCCATTGGTGGTAGAGCCGAAGTCGCTGTAGTTCTCAAACCGGACAGCCCCGTCCGCAAGAAAGGCCTTGCTGAAATTCAGCTCCACATCGGCATATAACGCCACGGCCGTACGGGTGGCATTCACCGCATTGGCAGGACGGAATCCCGGGAACACCTGTGCGCCGCCGGCGCGGGCCGTGCCATCGGGGCCAAACAGCGTATTGACCGGTCCGTTCGGATCGGGTACTAGGATAGGATTGCCGCCACCGTCCGTTCCAACCCTTGTGGCCGTGCCGTAATTGGTATAGGAGTTGGGGTCGCCGGGCAGCAGCTGATAACGTTCGAAGCGGTATTCCCCACCGAATGCGAGGTTGAGCCCGCTGAGCACATCATATTGGCGGGAGAGATCGGCATTGGTCGTATTCTGGGTAAACCTCGGCCCTCCGCAATTAAAGGAGGTCGGTGAGGCGTTCAGCAAGGAGGCGTTCAACGAATTCTGGACGTTGAAGTTGAATTCATTCTGTCCGAAGCTGTTGCTGAAATCCACGTTCCACTCGTTCAGCTTACCCTTTATCCCAAGGACAAAGGACCGGTCGTAGATATTCGAGCCGATATAGGGCAGGAATCCCAGCGGATAGATGGTCAGCACATTACGGCTGTCGTTGGGATAACGGTAGAAGCCAGGCGATAATCCGTTGCGGTAGCCCAGTCCGCCAAAGGAATAGAAGGTAGCGTTTTCGGAGATGGGCACCGACGCATTGTATTCGAATTGACCGCTTCTCAGCTTCGACTGCCCGACGATGAGGCTATAATCCCTGCGGGTCGTATTCGTCGCCTGGAGGAAGGAATCCGTCTTGTCCACGCCTCCCGGATACCTCTTATAAATGGTCCCGTTGTAAACACCGCCGCGGTTGGTGG
>DATHHO010000296.1:0-4984 GCA_035317125.1 Puia sp. | reverse complement strand
CATCGGGACCAAAGGAGGGATGAACCTCTATGAATATGTCCGTGGCAATCCTGTCGGAGCCACCGACCGGAATGGACATCAACCCGATTATAACGACTTCAACAGACGGGCCGACACCAACCGGGACGGCGTGATCACCGTGGACGAACTGGTTGCCGGACTTGAGAGCAGTAAGGTCAACATCGTGCAATGGGCCCAGTATATGGTCATACACCACGATGGCTATAAGGTTGATAAGACGCTCAGGGACGTCCTGCCCATCCTTGCATTCCCACAGGAACGCCAGCTGACGCCTGACGAGATGCAGGATATATATGAGCACCAGTATGGTACTTTTGTCAATGAGGATGGCAGCGTGTCTTACTCCACCGCACAGCAGAGGGATCAGGCCGCCGACGAGCTCAATCATCCGTCGCGGAGGATCGCAAAGAACCTGAAGACCACTGTCATAGTAGCCGCATCGCTCGAATTCCCCATTCTTACCTCGCTGGCCCAGCTCGGCATCGCCATACACAGCGGCAATGAAGCAGAGATCGCTACGGCCGTAGTCGGCCTGCTGATCGGTCTGGGTTTTAAATACGCAGGGAAGATCGGAAGGAATCCGGAAACAAAGGCAATACCAAGACCAAAGGGAACGATCAAAGTAGAACACCCGGACTACATCATTTTTGATGACCCCGCCGGTAATCCAAAGATCCGGTTCAGGGCTTCAAAGGCAAAAACCTTACAGTACGCCAACCCCGGCCGCAATTATACGACGGACACCCGTGCAAGACTGACAGATACCGGCGAAGTATTTGTGGATGAAGGAAGGCATCGCGCTATCGGATCCGCCAAAGGCGATAAAATAAACAAAACGAATGGAGGAAGAGGGCGTAACATCCTCGAATATGATTTTTCACCGGATGTTGAGACGGACCCCGGCGTTTACGTCAAAGACCTGAACATCGACCATACGTTGCCTGATGTCGACAAACATACGGCCGATAAGATCTGGGCAAAACGATACGGGATGCCAACGCCGAAAAACCCGAAGAAACCTTGACAGAAAAAAATAACTTATTCGCTTACTTACAACCAATAATTACTATTCACTATGACAACGCATTCTTCTTCAGTAAAAGGTGGAGAAAAACCACACAAGGTCTCGGGTATCGTCCGCAACCTGCACCAGCAGCCCATGCACAAAGCGACGGTCCGCGCATACAGCAAAGGGCTCCGCAGCCTCCACCTGCTCGGTGAGGCCGTCACCGATCCCTCCGGCGCCTATACGATCGGCTATTCACCAAAAGAACCGACCGGCACCGACCTCATCCTCAAGGTTTATGATAATCATAAATCCCTGCTCAGGGAGACAGCCCCGTATTTTAATGTCCCCGCTGCATTCAAGGCGGACATCGATCTCGGCGACAAGCCATATGCCGGTCTTTCCGAAATGGAGCTGACGATGGATTCCGTAACCCCCTTCATCGGCGAACACCCGCTGGCTCAACTGACGGAGACGGATAAAGATCAGGACATCAGCTTCCTTATCCAGAAGACAGCCCTGCCAAAGGATCTTGTCGAAAATCTCGCCATGGCCGCCCGCTTCGAAACCTTTTCTTCCATCCCCGCCCCTATCTGGTATGGCATCCTGCGGAGCAATCCGCATGGCAACGGCATGACCGGTCTCATCACCGAGCCCGGAAAGAAAGACTTCGAAACGACGCTTACCGCCCTCTTCGATACCCTGATGCACACACCCGAAGATACCCTGATGAACGCCCTGCAAAAGGCGATCAACCAGAATATCATTCCCCTCTCCACCAGCACGGAACTGAAAAAGGTCCGCGAACAATTGCAGGAACAGGTCCAGGACTACGCCCGTCGTCACCCCGTCAGCGGTGAGGCCTCTGCGTTATACCAGAAGTCCCAGCTGGGCGGCCTGAAAGGCAAGGAGCTCCATGCCTTTCTCCAGGCGCACAATACGCACAAGGGCGCCGACGCCGATTTCTGGAAAGAGCTGAAAAAACATCCGGTCCTGAAGAGCAACAAGAACCTCGAACAGGTACAGGCCGTATTCCACCTCAGCCGCCTGACCGGGCACGATCTTCCCCTCACCGGGCGGCTGATCAGGGCCGAAAAGATAAAATCTCCCGCCGATATCAAACGACTGGCGAAATACGATCTCAAAGACTGGGAGGCCGCCGCCACCCCCGCAACAAGCGCCGGCGCACGCAGCAAAGCACATGCGAAAAAACCAAAAAGCCAGGCCGTTCAGCTCGAAAAAGCCTTCGCCCATGAATTTCCCACAGCCGTCTTTGCCGCCAGGCTGGAAAAGGATACAAAGAGTAAACTGCCCCACCGCGATAAGATCAGCAAGTTCCTCCAGAAGAATGAGCATTTCGACCTGGTGCATTCCCGGGTCGGCCAGTTCATCAAAGAGAACAAAGGGGCCGTTCCCGAAAAAGATGCGGCCGAGGTATCCGGTCATCTCCGCCGCATACAGCGCATATTCAAGCTCATCCCCGACTATGACGCAACACACCTCCTGCTGAACGACAATATCCATTCCGCACACCAGGTCTACACGATGGGACAGGATAATTTCGTGGCGAAATACGCGGACAAGATCGGGGAACAGGAGGCCGCCCAGGTCTTTAACAAGGCCAGCGCCACGCATGCCCATACCATCGCTCTCGCAGGCAACCTCCGCTCCATGGCCGAAGCGTCCTCCCTGAAGGCCTTTCCGGATTTCAGCAAAGCACTCACCGCCCAGCTCTCGCATGAGATCCCCAACCTCGATACCCTATTCGGGCACACCGATTATTGTGCTTGCGATGAATGCAATTCCGTCTACGGCGCTCCCGCCTACCTCACGGATATCCTGCATTTCCTCGATCAGCGGCTCAGCTCATTACCCGCCGCGGGCGGCAGGACCCCTTCGGTAAAGGACATGCTGCTGAGAAGAAGACCGGACATCGCCGACATCGACCTCGGATGCGACAACACCAACACGGAGGTCCCCTATATCGATATTGCCTGCGAGCTCATGGAAGACTATATCGCTGCGCCGGCCATCACCGTCGCCGCAGCCACCTTTTTACCGTCGATGGTCAAGGGCACGATCAATGCAGCGCTCCTGGCGGCGGTAAAAGCCCAGTTCATCGCTACAGGCCAGACGAATACCGGTAACGCACTGACCGCAGCCGCAAGGGTATCCACCCAGTATTCCGTGAACCATCTTCAGGCCGACAATACTTTTTTATTGCAGAACCACTGGGTCATCCGCGACAGCCAGGTGACCCTCCGGGCAAGCATCACCCCCGGCGCCGCTACGATCGAATTCCGGTTGCTCCATCAGACCCTGCTGGCAGCGGATGCGGTCAGCGCAGGCCCGGAGTACGTCAACGCCAATGCGTACAATCTTTTAAAGGCGGCAAAAAGCCCGTTCAGCCTTCCCTTCGATCTGTTCGGAGCAGAAGGCGAGCTCTATCTGGAAAAACTGGGCGTAAAGAAGCCGGCCCTGATCAATATTTTCCGCAAGGAAGATAAATTGGCGCCAGGCGCCTCCCCCACGGATATCCTGTCGGCCTACGCTACCCTCGGGATCAACGAAGCAGAACAGACCCTGATCTTTGTCGCCGACCCGACCCATCAGTCGCTCTACTGGGGAGCCTCCGCAGCAAGCGCCACCGTCCAGGTAAATGTGTTCGAACAGTTGGCCAACCTTAATTATCAGCAGATCGCCAACCTGGTACAGCTCCAGTTCATCAACTCTACAAAGGACACCGTCATCGAGCACGATGACCTCTCCAGCGATACGACCAAGGCACGCATCACCAACCTGACCCCCGCTAAGTTCGATAATATCCACCGCTTCCTCCGGCTGTGGCGCAAGACCACGCTGACGATGGATGAGCTCGATTCCATCATCATGGCGCCTCTCCTCGGCAACCGCGTCCTGACGGCCAAGACGGCCCTGCAATTGCAGCAGTTCATGTTGTTGCAGCAACGGCTTGACCTCACCGCTTTCGAATTGCTTGCATTTTACCAGAATCTGGACATCACCCATAATCTGCCGGATTGCCTGTACAACCAGTTGTTCCAGAATCCCTCGGTCACCAACCCAGTCAACCCCGACTTTTCCATCGTTGCGGCCACACCCGGCACACTGGGCATTTCCGAGCTGGACAAATCCACCATCGCCGCTGTCCTCCGGATCTCCGTCGACGATGTGAACGCGCTGATCCCAAAGACGATCAACCGGATCTCCTTCCCTCCGCTTTCCTTTATGTTCCGCTATGCAAAGCTGGCGCAGGGTTTGCAGCTGTCCATGTCCGATCTGCTGAACCTCACCAATCTCATCGACGCCAATCCATTCCAGGACCTGAACTCGACCTGCCTGTTCATACAAAAATACAGGCTGCTCCAGTCCTCCGGCCTAAGCATAGACGACCTGAACTACGTGTTGCGCCATCAGGACAACAGCACGCATACGCTTGTTCCTTCCATCAGCCAGATTACTACCTCCCTTGCCCAGTTGCAGACTGACCTGCTGACTGTTCGTTCCGCTACCCAGGCCACCGCCGACCCCAACGGGGTATTGCTGAACAAATGGCTCTCCGATCCCCTGTTCGGATGGGACAACGGCATGCTGGCAAAGCTCGCCGATATACTAAGCACCGTTGATGACGGTGACTTTCAGAAGAAGATCGACAACAACGGAAATTTCCTGCTGAACCTCCGCATGGTCTTTCATGACGTTTCCGTTACGGCCGATCTTTCTGCATTACCGCTCACACAGACCAGCCCCGCTGTTCCGATCGTTTTCCCGGATTCCATTTCAGCACAGTTGTCCTTCGACGCTGACCGGAAACTGCTCCGGCTCTCCGGCTATATGAGTCCGGCCGACCTGACCGCCCTGCAGACGCTCAGCAGCGACGCTGGCTACCTGGCCGCTCTCAGCGCTCTCTTTGCGGCGGCACAGAAGACGGACAGCTCG
>DATHHO010000295.1:0-19336 GCA_035317125.1 Puia sp. | reverse complement strand
ACCGCAGCTACTTCATGGGGCCAGGTACGCAGCGAAGAGCCAAAGGCCCCGCCCACAAAACGTGAATTGATCTGAACATTGGCGGGATCGAGCTGGAAGGCATTCGCTATCGCCCGCTGTGAACCGATCACACCCTGCGATTTTGTAAACAGCGTGACCTTGTTATCACCCTCCCAGGAGGCAATGGTAACATGCAGCTCCATCGGATTGTGCATCTCCGAAGGCAACATATAGTCTTCTTCCACGATGACCGGGGCATTTTTATACGCATCGGCTTCACCCCTTACATAGTCTTTGTATTTCCCTTCATTCGGCACCACTCCCTTATCAAAATTCTTATGAAAGTCCGTCTCGAACGGTTGAGGCTGGTAGCTCGCTTTCACCAGCGCGGCTGCATAGGTAGCCCTTTCAAAGGTTTCCGCCACCACCAGCGCGATGGGCTGCCCGTTAAACCAGACCTGGGTATCGTTGAATAATTTCAACCCTTTGATGGGCTTTGCCGCATCCGGCTGATAGCCTGGAACTTTCGGGGCATTAAAAGGAGTAATGACGGCCAGCACGCCTGGCGCCCGCTGTGCGGCGCGGATATCCATCGCCGTGACCGTGCCGTGTGTGATCGTCGCAGGTACCAATACCCCATAGGTCAGACCGGGCACCTTATATTCTCCCGAATATTTCGCGCCTCCCGTAACCTTCAGCCGGCCGTCCACCCGGTTTAACGGATCTCCGATAACATCTTTTTTCATAATAGTAGTTTGTCCGGCCGGTCTCTGGCCGGTCCGTGATCAGGATACCAGACCAGATGCCGCACTCAACCCTTGCAGGATGGCATTCGGCGCGAGCTTTAATTTAAATTGATTGTATGGCCAGGCCTTAGCGCCCTGCATCGCTATCTTGGCCGCCTGTTTAAAGTTGTCGCCGGTGGCGGGTTTCCCTTTCAGGAAGACCTCCGCAGCGGGCAAGCGCCAGGGTTTATGCGCCACTCCACCCATCGCCAGCCGGGCATCGGTGATCATATTGCCTTCCATCTTCAGCGCCACGGCCACCGATACCAGCGCAAAGGCATAGGATGTCCTGTCGCGGATCTTCAGATAATGCACATGCTTGTTGAAGCTGGCGTCGGGCAGGTCTACCGCCACGATCAGTTCCCCTCTTTCCAGCGTGTTATCCTTTTCCGGGTGATCGCCAGGCAGCCGGTGGAAGTCCCCAAATGGAATTTTCCTTTCCCCTTTGGGGCCTTTTACATGCACCACTGCGCCGAGGGCTGTCAAGGCAACATTCATATCGCTGGGATTTACGGCAATACATTTATCGCTTGCCCCAAACAGCGCATGCATCCGGTTGTACCCTTCCAGCGCGCCGCAGCCGCTGCCGGGGGACCGTTTGTTACAGGGCATCGTCGTATCGAAGAAATAGCTGCACCGGGTGCGCTGCATCATATTCCCGCCCACCGTCGCCATATTGCGCAGCTGCGGCGAAGCCCCGGCGTTGATCGCCAGCGACAATAAAGGGTAGTCCTGCAGCACCAGCGGATGATCCGCCACTTCGCTGTTGGTGGCCAGTGCGCCGATCCGCAATCCACCGGGGATCTTTACGATCGCCTTCAACGGCAGTCCGTTGATGTCGACCAGCCTTTCCGGGACAACCACCCCCATCTTGATCAGATCGATGAGGTTCGTCCCACCCGCCAGAAAATGCGCATGGGGTTCTTTTACGAGGGATTGAATAGCGCCCGCTGCCCCCACTGACCGGGTATATTGAAATGGGTTCATGACTGACTGTTTTTAACTTCCTGGATAGCTTTTACAATATTCGAATAAGCCCCGCAACGGCAGATATTCCCGCTCATAAATTCGCTGATCTGTTCCCGCGAATGCGTGCGCCCTTCTTTTACAAGGGCCACCGCAGACATGATCTGACCCGAAGTGCAGTAGCCGCACTGGAAACCATCGTGTTTGATAAAGGCTTCCTGCATGGGGTGCAGCTCCTCGCCATGGGCGAGCCCTTCGATGGTCGTGATCTTTTTCCCCTCATTGGTCACCGCGAGACTGAGACAGGAGTTGATCCGGACGCCATTTACATGCACCGTGCAGGCCCCGCATTGCCCGCGGTCGCAGCCTTTCTTGGTGCCGGTAAGGTTGAGCTGTTCGCGCAGGAGGTCCAGCAGCGTCACCCGTGGTTCCACCTTCACGCTATATTTTACTCCGTTCACTTCAAGGTTCACCGGAACTTTTTCAAAGACGTCCGCGATCTTTTCATCCCACTGATTGTCCGCCGCTTTCACGACGGTGGCGGGTGTCAGCGCAATGGCGGACAAAAGAGAAGATTGTTTCAGGAAATCGCGGCGCGACCCGCTGAATGCATCTTCGCCGTCTGAAGGATGGTCTGGCTTTTTAGACATACGCAAAATAATTATGGATGCAGTAATAAAAGAAAAGATGGGGGCACGACTATCGACACCGGACTCGCCCAGCTACCCCTGACACGGCTGATCCGGACACGCCCATCTACTCCGAATTTAAGAAAAAAAAACCTGACGGCAAGCGGGCGGGGGCTATCCTTTGTTTTTCAGTAAGGAGCTGTCTTCGGGGGTATCTATATCTATTTCCCCCCCGTCAAAAGGAATGGAGGACACATCTCCAGCATGAAGCTTTAGCAATTTTTTAGCCCCCTCATGGCCCTGTAGCTCTTGCAACCCGGTAAAATATTTTTTCCCGAACAATGCCGGTGTGCCAAGCGTGCCTTCATATGCAGAGGCAATGATCCCTTTACCCGTCTCCTTTTGCAGAGCGAGCAATTGGCCAAAAAGGGCTGCGGAGACAAAGGGTTGATCGCAAACGGCGAGAACCACGGTATCCACACCGGGATAAGCTTTCAGCATCTCCGTCAAGCCATGTCGGATGGAAGAGGCCATGCCTTCCTGCCATCCGGTATTGATCCTGATCAGCACGGCGCCATCTTTCAGTTCAGCCACAACCTCCTCCAGTTCGACCGCAAGCTCCTCCAGTTCAGCCGCAACCTCCGTCGCATTTGCGCCAAGGACGACCAGTACCGGTCCTGTTCCCGATGCTATCGCTTCATCGGTCACATGCCGGATAAGACTCTTATTCCGGTAGGTCAGCATTTGTTTGGGCTGGCCCAGGCGGGATGAGCTGCCCGCAGCCAGAATGATAATGCCGTTCATATCGGTCAGTTATTTTTTTCGGGGTGGGGATCGGGGATGGGGCTATGGGTCAGGCTATGGATCTTATCCTGGCCCGGCTCATAGGTTGGACCATGGATCGGGCCATTTGCAGGTCCATGGATCAGGTCGTTGGCCGGACCATGGATCGGGTCTTTTCTCTCGCGCAGCGGTCTGCCCGTTTTGCCGGAAAGGGCTGCCTTGACTTCGGCCATGATCGACAGCGCAATTTCTTCCGCCGTTTCCGAGCCGATGTCCAGCCCTACCGGCCCGAATATTTTTTCCCGTTGCGCCGGACTGTAAAGGATCCCTTCCTGTTCAAGCTCACCAAGCATCCGCTCCAGCTTTTTCCGGGGTCCGAGAGACCCGATATAACTACAATCCTTCCCTACCGACAGCAGCTGCTTCAGCAGGGAAAGATCGTACTGATAATTATGGGTCATTAACAATATGGCGGTCTGTTTGTCTATCTCTAATTGCGAAAGGACATTGCCGGGTTTGGCAACGATGATCTTACCCGCCTTCGGAAAACGTAGGGCATTGGCATAATTTTGCCGGCCATCCACCAGGGTTATCTCCCAGCCCATGATGCTGGCCATATCCACCAGCGGCATCGCATCATTCCCCGCTCCAGCGATCACCAGCGCAATGGGTGGCTTTATAAATTCTATAAGAGCCATCAGGGGAAGGTCCGTCAGAGGCCCGCTCCCGGGATGATATTCACTCCCCGCCTGATATCCGCGTTCTGCCTGATCTTCACTTTCTGTCTGATATCCGCGCTCTGTCTGATCTTCACTTTCTGCCTGGTATTTTTTGATGGTGGAGGCTTCACTGGTCAACGCCTGACGACAATCTGCTTGCAGCTCCTTTGTCAGGGCCCCGGAGGCAGGGGTATTGACTATTTCGCTTCCGAGGTCTAAAAAACAGGTCCCGGGTTGCCGGGCAGCGGACTTTTCCATGGAAAACAGGGTTGCCAGCACCGCATGTCTGCGTTTCTCCACCACCCGTTTCAGCAGCTGGATTGGATTGTCTGGCACTTCCGGGTCGATCGGCTCAAAAAGGATATGGACGATGCCATTGCAACCCAATTGCACGCCAAAGCTGGCATCGTCCTCATCCGTTGTATCGTAGGTGACCAGCTTGTTCTGATGCTGGTGAATAGCAAGCAATGCTCTGCGCAAAGCATCCCCTTCCAGACAGCCGCCGCTGATGGCGCCCGTCAGTTGCCCTTCTTCGGTGATCAGCATGCGTGCGCCAGGCCGCCGGTAGGAGGAACCCCCGACATGCACAACGGTAGCAAGGGCGGTGCGTTTTCCCGCCCTGCTGGCTTGCTCAAAAGCATGAATGATATCACGGATCTCTTTCAGGTAACTTGTTTGTATGAAGTTACTTATTTTGTCCCTTATGCGCGAGGGAAAGGATGTGGAAATCGGTAAATTTTGGTTCCCCGTTCTTGCCGGTTACCACCTGCTGATCTTTGTCTCTCAGCACATCATAGGAAAATATATTCAGCGAATACCAGAAATAGCTTATCCATTTGATCTCCTGCGCGGCAATGACCGGAATGCCGCCTGAAAAGCCCTGAAGATGGCCATAAACGAACAAGAGCTTGTTTTCAAAGGGGTATCTTCTTATGCTGCTAACTTCTGCTGAAGCAGGCATTTTTATGGATGAATAGAATGGTCCCCCGCCTTTTGGAGAGACGAACATCACTTCATCCTGAACGCTGTGGTCTTCGGTAAAATCCCAGTATTTATTTTCGATCCGGAGCCAGATGACTGCCGAATCGCCATCGGTCCTTACCGTTACGCTATCGACTACCCCGATCAACAACAAAAGCCTGTTATCGTATTTATCCCCGGTGCTGATCAGATCGGCTGGGAAAACCGACCGCAGCGCATTTTTAAAATATCCGGCTTCCCAGGGATCGGGTTTGTAATGGCCGGAACTCATGCCAAACCCCCCTCTTTTAAATCGTCCCTCATGAAAATGCAGGCTGTCCTGCGCCCGAGCATTTCCCATGCAGGAAAGGAAAAGGGCCAGTAGGGAGATGATGATTTTCATCAGCCAAATTTAGGGCAGACTTCTCTGCAAAGCAAATCCGGTTCTTCAGGAAGCTTTCTTGCCGGCAAGGCAAATCCGGTTCTCCCGGAAATCTTCTCCGGGCAAAGTCATCGGGTCCTTCAAAAAGTTTTCTCCGCGCAGGCTTATGCAGGCTGCATTACCTTCAGGGCTTCCGCCGGAGACTTTAAAAAGAGGTCATAGATATACTGCGTCTTGCCAACCCGGATCTCGAAATTATCCTTTTCCAGGCTATCGATAAGATCCTGCGCCACTACGGACGGGGCAATGCCGGTCTTGCCGTTGATGGGCGCCGAGAATTCGGTATCGACCAATGGGGGCATCAGCTCGAATACCTTAACGTTGCTGTTGCGGCTTAAGGCGATCCGTAAGGACTGGGTATAAGAATGCAGAGCGGCTTTGCTGGCGGAATAGGTAGGCAGACTGCCGGGCACAAAAGCCACGATCGAGGAAACATTTACAATGGCAGCTTCTTTCTGCTCCTTTAGCAAAGGCAATAATTTTTCATTCAACCGGATCACGGCCAAATAATTGGTCAGCATTTCATCTTCCGCTTTTTCAAATGCATTATCGCTGCTGGCGATATCATACAGGAAAGCCTGCCCTGCATTGTTGATCACGATGTTGAGCGCGGGGAAATCTTTCTTCAGGGTGGCTGCCAATGCCTCCGTGTCTTCCTTTTTGCTGATGTCGCTCACGATCCCCGTTGCATTCTTCAGCTGACCCAATGCGGTATCGAGCCGTTGCTTATTCCTGCCGGTGATGATCACTTTATTGCCCCTGGCAGAAAATAATCTGGCTATTTCAAGGCCAATGCCGGCGGTGCCGCCGCTGATCAGGATGGTGTTATCGGACGTTCTCATTTTGTTTATTTTTTATGTTTATTAAAAATTTGGTTATAGTTCAGCTCCTTAAATGACCGATCGGTCATTTAAGGAGCAAAAAAAATCATCTCGCATGATCCCTGATCTCTTTTTTGATCATGCCGACGATCAGCTTCAGTTTCTTATTATTCCCCGACACACGCGCCATCATGATGCCTCCCTCCACAAGCGCAAAAGTCCGGATGGCAAATTCATGGGCATTCAGGGTGCCTCTGAGCTCACCGGCCGCAATGCCCTGCCGGACAATACCGGCAAGCAGCTCCTGGACCTTTTCCGCTGCCTTATTTACCTTCCTGAGAATGACCGGATTGGTATCGTCTGCCTCCATACCGAAGTTGAGCATCGGGCATCCGCCGATCAGGGGGATTTTCGGGTCGCCCAAAGAATCCAGGATGGCATAGATCCGGTCTTTGGCCGTTGTATATTTGTCCGCCGCTCCCCAGATCTTTTTGTAAAAGCTGTCGAGGTTATAGTCTACCGCACAATACACCAGTTCATCTTTGTTCTCAAAGTGAACATACAGGCTACCCTTCGCCAGCTGTGTTGCCTCCATGATATCACTCATGGCCGTTCCAGCTACCCCTTTTGTATTAAAAATGGGCGCTGACTTTTCGATAATAAACTGCCTGGTTTTTTCTGCTTTTGTCATTTTTGGACCGGAACACATTTCTATATGGTTACCCGTTCAGGATACAAAGGTAAATGACCGATCGGTCATTTTAAAATAAATTTCAGTATATTTTTGAAAAACATTCGTAATTAACTAGCTGTCATCGCAACTGGTAAGGACGCGCAGGTCGGCAACAAGCAAGAACCACACTTTGCCCTGCTGACATGCCACCGGCATCCAGTTTCACTCGACCTTTCGCAGAACGGCCCGCAGCGACTCCCCACGCATTCTGCCAGTGAGTATAAGACCGGCGCCTGGTTTTGGGGGCGGGATCGTAGCCCACAGCGTATCCTGCATGGTCCTGGGATAATGCCAGATCACGGTCAACTTGTTTTTGTCTTTCTCGTAAAGGTAAGTCCCGAACAGACGTCGGTCGACTCCATTACATTCAAAAACGCATTCATTGTTCTGGTCAAAATAGATGATACTCAGCACACTGTCGGTGCAGGAGCGCACGCCAAGAGGATGGCCATTCACGGATACCTGCTCCACGGCATATTTGCCGCTGAACCAGTCGAGTTTGTATGGGGTCGGGTTGACCCCGATCATGGCCAGCGGGATCAGCACCGCCGAAAATCGCACGGCATTTTTTAGCAGCTGGCTTCTAAAAACCGTTGCAGAAAAAGATCCATTGCCGCCAAAAAATAACGCAGCCAGTTTTTTGTAGTCCAGCAGCAACAGATAAATAAGCGCTGCGAGCACGACCAAGGCGCTGAACCATTCCCCGGGATAAAAATGGTAGAACAAGTCCATCAGGAAAATATTGAGCATAACGGGAATAAGTATGACGGTTCCAAAGAGACGGGTCCGGTTAAAAAGCAGCAGCAGGGAACCCCCGACCTGCAAGCTTCCGATGACCATTACAAACCCGCGGGAGTATCCGAAAAAAGCCCAGACCAGCTCCTCGGATGAAAAGCTGCTGAACGGAAGGTCGAGCTTCGCCATGGGGGTGTTAAACTGCAGACTGAACCATTTCTGCATGCCGACCATGATCAGCTCCAACGCGATACCGTAACGCATAACCCCGATCCAGCACGAAAAAATTTTCTCCGCTGCGACAGGATCCTTTTTCCGGTTCCACACAAAAGGATAGACCATTCCCGTCAGGAGGATCAGCACGCCTATGGCCAGCATGGGCCTGCCGGGGATCAGGTGATACAGGAACCTCCACCCGATCCGTACAACCGTAATGGCAATGACCAGACCGGCCAGAAAGCAGACGAGGAATTTTTGAAAGAGGGTCCTGGGCATTTATAATTTTTGGCTTAGATGCCAAATGCCGCGGTTTCCATAAAAACACAACCGTTCATCTAAAACAGTTGCCGCCTTTAAACCCTACCCGGGTATTGGGTCACAGATCACTGCCTTTATCCATGGTGGAGGAAATTGTGTTTAAAGAAGGCTGAAAGATGCCGGTTTGTTGCCATTGATTGCTAAAAGAGCTCTGCAGGATTCAATTTCAGAAAATCCTGCCAGGGCAATCCGCTGTTTCCGACTAATAAGATCTTATCGGGATTAAATGTCTTTTTGAAAGCAGATATTCCGGAGGAAGATTGAGTAGTTCCGCTTTTTACTTCCAGAGCAATTACTTTCCCCTTTTTTTTCAATACAAAATCCACCTCTTCATTTCTTTCTCTCCAGTAAGAAACGGTGAACCCTCCGGTAATAGAATGATTGATCAGATGAGCTCCAATCGATGATTCTACCAATCTTCCCCACCGATCGGGCTTCAATTGAATTTCGCTAAATGAATCGCTGCTCTGGGCGCTGATCAAAGCGGTATTATGAACCTGGAATTTTGGGCTGGAAGATCGCTTGTAGATCAGGTTTCCAGAATATTTTTCAATGCCGGCCAATAAACCAGCAGTGTTCAAGAGGTCAAGATAATGTGATAAGGTAGTGGTATTCCCTGCGTCGAGTAATTGACCGATCATCTTATTATACGATAAGATCTGGCCGGAGTAGCTGCATCCCAATTCAAAGAGACGCTTCATCAAGGCAGGTTTGTCTACCCTTGTCAGCATGAGTATATCTTTGGAAATACTTGTCTCGATCAGTGATTGCTGAATGTATGCATTCCACCGATCCTCTTCGCCAATCAATTCTGCAGAGCCCGGGTAACCGCCAAACCAAACATACTGATTGGTATTCCAGCCAAATGCCTGATGCATTTCCGAAAAAGACCAATGACCCATATAGGTAATTTCAAATCTCCCAGCTAATGATTCTGTAAGTCCCTGTTGGAGCAATAACCTGGATGAACCTGACAAGATCACCTTTAATGCTCTTTTAGCATGCGTATCAGCATCCCACAATTGCTTTACTGTCTCACTCCAATTGCTTATTTTTTGAATTTCATCGATTACCAATAAGAACTCAGGCGCCTCTACCTGCGCCATCTTTAAACGGGCAGCTTCCCATTGTTGTTCCAACCAGATAACGCCTGGTGCTGCAACTGCATCGGCTGATGCAAAATGATCGGGTATCCTGCTTTTTTGAAGCAATTGAGAAATGAGGGTCGTTTTTCCAACCTGACGTGGACCAATAAGCACTTGAATAAACCTTTTTGGTTCTATAGTTCTCTTTATAAAGCTCTGTAAATGAACCCGTTCAAACATTTTTAACAATTTACTCAATATACTGAGTAAAATTACTCAATATATTGAGTAATCCCAAACATCAGATAATTTATTTCTGTAAACTGTTAATTTTCCTTTCACTCCGACCGCAAACTCTTCACCGGATTAGCAACAGCCGCCCGTATGGCCTGGAAGCTGATGGTAAAAATGGTAATGACAACGGCCGCACCAGCCGCCGCGACAAATACCCATGGCCCAATGCTTATGCGGTATTGGTATTTCAGCAACCAATCCTGCAAAAAATAAAAGGCTACGGGTGAGGCAACCACACAGCTGATAAGGACCAATACGATAAAATCTTTTGAGAGAAGCATCCAGACCTGGGATACGGAGGCGCCCAGCACTTTGCGTATCCCGATCTCTTTTGTCCGCTGTTCCGCCGTGTACGCTGCCAGGCCGAATAATCCAAGACAGGAAATAAAGATGGCCAATCCCGCAAACAAACCCGCGAGCTTGCCGATAAGGACTTCGAGCGTAAATTTTGCCGCATAACTCTCATCGACAAAATGATAGAGATAAGGATAAGACGGATTGTATTTTGTAAAGATCGGGCTGATCTTTGCAATGGCCTGCTGTGTGTTCACCGTGGGGGACAAACGATAGGTGATGATGTTCGACCATCCGGGTGAATAGACAAAAATGGTCGGCTCGGCGGGTGAAAATGGAGAAGCCATCAATGCATCTTTAGCCACGCCGATCACTCGTACCTGAGCGCCCTGCCACGTAAGGATCTGGCTCACCGGCTGTTTGAACTGCATACGCTGGACTGCGGCCTCGTTGAGGATTACGCCGGACGAATCCGCCCCCTCGTTACCCATAAAATTCCTGCCTTCTTTTAACTGGATCCCAAGCGTCTTGAAATAATCCGCATCGGACACGCCGATGGTGGCAAGATCCATTGTTTCGCCGGGTAATTTGCCGGGCCAGTTGTCAAGATTCTGGTGCGACCAGAGATCCGTCGCCGGCCCCGAAGACTTGGTAACGCTTGTCACCAGACCGGTCTGTAACAGCTCATTCTTAAATACATCGTAATTCCTGCTCAGATCGTTGCTGGCATCGGTCATCATCAGACGATTGGCATCATATCCTGTCGGCCTGTCCTTTGCGTGCTGGACCTGCTGATAAATGATGACGGTGCTGATGATCAGCGCAATGGAACAGCTGAATTGCATCACCACTAAAACTTTTCTTGGCAAAGTCGCCGATCTGCCGGCCTGAACGGCGCCTTTCAGCACTTTTATGGGATTGAACGAAGAAAGATAAAATGCAGGTCTGCTGCCGGCCAAAAGCCCCGTGAGTAAAACATAACCGATCATGATGCACCAGAATGTCATATCCGAAAAAGGGATGGCGATACTGCAACGGGTTAGCACATTAAATGCTGGCAGGATCCCTTGTACCAGCAACAGGGAAAATAAGAATGCCATAAACGTGATAACGACGGACTCGATCAGGAATTGAAAAATGAGATCCTTCCGCAGCGAGCCGATCGCTTTTCGTATCCCAACCTCTCTTGCCCTTTTCTCCGAACGTGCCGTGGAAAGGTTCATGAAGTTGATACAGGCGATCAAAAGAACAAGGAAACCGATGATGGTAAACAACTGCACATAATCAACAAAGCCTCCGGAGGCGACCCCATTCTTAAAATCGGTGTATAAATGCCAGTCTTTCATCGGCTGCATGAACAGACCTATCTTGAATAATTTGTAATCTTCGGGGCTGTATCTTTTGATCAGCTGGTTCAGCTTAGGTTCTATCTGCGCATACGAAACGTTTGGTTCAAGGGCTACAAAGGTCTGGAACGATTTATTGCTCCAGCTGGAGCCAGCTTCTCTTACCCATTTTTGGGTTGCTTGCAGATAGCTGAAGGGGAGGATAAAATTGAACTGGAAGGTAGAGTTGGCCGGCAGATCCTTTAGTACGCCGCTTACCTTTACATCATGACTGTTATCGATCCGGATGATCTTGTTGACAGGGTCTTCCTCGCCGAACAATGCCTTTGCGATGGATTGGGTAAGCACGATGGAATAAGGGTCTTTCAACGCTTCATCCGCATTCCCCTTTACCAATGGATATTGAAAGATCTTCAGGAAATCCTTTCCTGCCATTGCACCGCCGGGATACAGTATCTTTTCTCCGGCCACCAGCGAATGAGGGCCCATCCAATCCGCCTGTGCAATATATTTAATTCCCGGGATCTCCTTTTTCAATGCATCGGCCAAAGGCAGCGGTGTTGCCGGGCCAACTCCGATTTCACCGTTATTGTTAAACATCAGTCTTGCCGTATACACCTGCTGATATCCCGGGAGGAACCGGTCGTAGGAATACTGGTAGTACACCCACAAACCGATCAATAAAGCGACGGCCATACCCGTGGCCAAACCCAGGATATTCAATGCGCTATACACCTTATTCTTTACCAGATTACGCCATGCGATCCTGAAATAATTTTTGAGCATATATTCATTTTATGTGTACAAAAGCATGCTAAAAAAAATGCCAGGTTGTTATTTGACTAACAATCAATAATTTATGCCAATCCGAAGCTGGTAACCGTCCGTTTCCGATACAAGGATTGTCCGGCTTTTTAACAACATTTTCCGCTTATCGCACCTGTGATACGACCAAAAGATTCTGGTGCCTTTACCAGCGCACCGCCTCAAACTCCCAGCCTGGAACTACTTTCTGCATTTCTATCTGGTCATCCCGTTTGGTCAGACCACAATCCAGATAATTCTGGTGTAGTCTGGCTAATGCAGCTCTGTCGAGTTCTACGCCCAATCCCGGCTCCCCAGGCACCGTCACCGCTCCGTCTTCGAATTGGAACCTTCCCCTCGTGATCACTTCATCGGATTGCCAGGGGTAATGGGTGTCCAGCGCGTAGGGCAGGCTGGGCAGGGCTGCTCCAAGATGGACCATGGCCGCGAGGGAAATACCCAGATGACTGTTCGAGTGCATGGAAAGACCTCTTCCGAATGTTTCACAGATCCTCGACAGTTCGACCGATGCGCGCAACCCACCCCAGAAATGATGATCGCTGAGAAGGATATCTTCCGAGCCCAGAGAGATGCTGCCGGGTATATCTTCGAATGAGGTCGTACACATATTGGTCGCCAAAGGGGTCTTCAGCGCCTTCCGCACGGACGCCATATTTTCCTGACCTCTTACCGGATCTTCCAGATATTCCAGAAGTCCATCCATTTCCCGGCCATATCGGATGGCTGTCTCAACCGTCCATAAGGCGTTGGGATCGACACGTAAAGGGATATCCGGTCCGAATGCTTCCCGCAAGGCGAACATCGCATCGACCTCAGCCCTTGGCTCAAAGGCACCGCCTTTCAATTTGATGGACTGGAACCCAAACTCGGCACACATGGCCCTTGCCTGATCCACAATCCCGGCTGGGTCCAGGGCCTTTGCCTGGCGTGCCGCCGGCCATCCGCTGGCGTTGGGGTCGAGGCCAAATCCCAGCTTCCCACCCGCTCCTTCATATTTATAGAACAGGTAGGCGGCAAAAGGTACGCGGTCCCGCATCCTTCCTCCAAGAAGATCCACAACGGGCAGCCCCGTCACTTTGCCGATGATATCCATGCAGGCCACCTCGATGGCGCTGAAGATATGCACCAGCTTGCGCTGATCCCATGGAGCATCACCCCGTTGCGCCGCGGTCTCCTTACCAAAAGCATTTTCCAGTATATGTCGTATGCTGTTCAGCTGGAATGGGTCTTTTCCGATGAGCAGTTGTCTGGCTGATCCCAGCGCAGCATCGATGGCGATATTCCCCGGGATCTCGCTGATGCCCGAGATATGATCATCGGTGATCAATTCTACGATCGTGCGAAGAGCATAGGGCGCGTGAAGACCGGCGGCGTTTAATAACGGTGGGTCGACGATGGCGATCGGGGTGATGATCATCTCTTTGATCGTCGGGCCTGTCTTGCCCCGGAGCCTGGTAATTGCATTTGTATTCATCGGTAGTCGCTTGGAAATTTTTGATCATGATGTACGGAAGATTTCGCCCGACCCCGGACATGGTTTGCCGGGACTTGCCGGAACCCGCCGGCGCTATCCGATCCCGGAAAGCTGTTCCATCAACAAGGCAATCGCGCTATGATCCGATTCCCCTTTCCCCTGTGCCAGCAAGGCATCCATGTGTGCGGCGACCTGAGCGGTGCCATACAGTGGAACGGAGAATTCCTTGCCGGCCTGTAAGGCGATCTGCATATCCTTCCGGTGTAATTTTATTTTAAAGCCCGGCGCAAAATTTCGTTCGATGATCCTTTTCCCGTGCAGGTCGAGGATGCGGCTCTGCGCAAAACCTCCCAACAGGGCATCCCGCATCTTCCCAAGGTCCACGCCCGCTTTTTTTGCCAGGGTGAATGCTTCGGCCACGGCCTGGATCGTCATGCCGACGATCATCTGATTGCAGGCCTTGGTCAATTGTCCCGCGCCCGGTCCGCCGATATGAACGATATTCTTCCCCATCGCCTGGAATAAAGGAAGGGCACGCTGAAAAGCCTTTTCGTCGCCGCCGGCCATGACGGACAGTGTCGCGGATTCGGCGCCCGGCTGCCCCCCCGATACCGGTGCGTCAAGGGCTTCCACACCTTTGTTTTGCAGGAGCGCGTACAAATTTTTTGCGGTTGCGGGCGCAATGGTGGACATATCGATAAAAAGCGACCCCTGCCGGATCCCTTCCAGCACACCATCCTGTCCCGAAACGACACTGATCACCTCCGGCGAATCCGGCAGCATCGTGATCACTACATCGCAGTGCTGCGCCAACGCCTTTGGGGTTGGGAAAGACCCGGCGCCGGCAGCGACAAGCTCTCCCGAAGCTTTACTTTTTCCGAGGATGGATAATGCATATCCCGCTTTTACTAAATTCAGGGCCATGGGTCTGCCCATGATCCCCAGTCCAATAAATCCTATTTTTTCCATAGTCTATAAGTTTCAGATCAACGGCAGAAGCTTCGCCGCAATAAGGATCACGATCAGCCCCGCGCCTCCCATGATGGCCTGCATGGGTGAAATGGTTTTCAACGCCTCCCTTTCCGTCAGGTTACTGATCTTGCAGACGATCCAGAACCCAGCATCATTCATCCAGGGAACAAGCTTCGATCCGCAACCGATAGCCAGGCCAAGATACAAAGGATGGTAGGCCAGATGTCCATGGGTAGCCATGCCCGACAGCATCCCGGATGCGGTGATCACGGCCACCGTAGCAGATCCCTGCGCCGTGCGCACCACGGCGGCCACCACGAAGGCCAGCGGGATCAGGGCCATCTGATAGCCTTTTGTAAGCTCCGCGATCCTTGTGCTGATCCCGCTCTGCTGGAGCATGCCTCCGAAAGTCCCGCCCGCCGCAGTGATCAGGATAATGGCCCCCGCGCTCATCAATGCCGCCTGTACAAAGCTGGTCATCCCTTCCTTGCTCGTTCTCTTTTGCCTGGCAAGCAGGATCAGCGCGGCCAGACCACCCGCAGCCAATGCAATATACTTATCGCCAAAAAACTTCAGCAACCGGATCAGTCCTTCGGACCAGGAAGAGGATGCAGCCGGTGGATACACGGACGAAACGGCGATGGCGGGAGTATGCGAAGACGGAGGCAAAGACGAAAGGGAGGTCAGCGCGGTATTGGCGCAGATGAGGATCAGCGGGATAAGGACGGGCAGCAGGGAGAACCACAGCGGAGGCAACTGCCGGTCCTCTTTCAGGGAAGCGGCTTTTATATCTTCGAGCCGGGCGTCAAGGGAATCTCTTAATGGGATCGGCCATTTCCGGTTGGCATACAACGCGAACAGATATCCGACGGAAATGGTGACGAGTCCCAGCAAAAAACCTCCCATCATCATCATCCCGATCGGGATCTGCATCTCGCTGATGAGGAACAAGGGTCCGGGGGCGGGCGGGACCAGCGAGTTGGCCATGGACGCGCCGGCCATGATCGCAAGCACGAACAGCAGATAATTCTTACCGATCCGCATGGTCATGGCTTTGGCCAGCGGGATCATCAGAAAGATCACCGTATCGAAGAATACGGGGATGCCAATAAAAAAGCTGCTGGCCAGGAAGGCCACCGGCGCCTTGCTGATGCCGGTCAATTTTAATAAGGAACGTACGATCCTTTCCGCGGCGCCACTCTCCAGCAGACACTTTCCGATGATGGCCGCCATGGCGATCAAGATGCCCAGCTTCCCGCAGGTATTTCCAAACTCCTGCGCTATCCTTTCCCCGATGCTTCTTCCGGACAGCTGATGGGCCGCGGCCGCCGTCGCTCCTTTGGACAGCGCATCGTGTTCGATGGCCGGGCCAGGGGTCATGATCGCTACCGCGAGGGCTCCCAGCAGCAGGGCAAGAAAAGGGTGAAGCTTTAGTCCAATGATACCGCCCACCACGATGATGATGCCGACCAATAATATACAGAGGGGGTCCGTAAGAAAAGAGGATGGGTTCATCGGGCCTCCGTTTTAACGCTGGCCCTGGCGGCGTTTAATTTACCCGCCGTGTTCCTTGCTCCCGCAGCTACAAACGAGCTGTCGGCGCCGCTCGCGATCATGCGGATCCCCATATCATGATAGAGCGCAAAATCATCCGGGTTGGCTAAAAGTATTCCCGTGGCCTTACCGGCCTTGCGGGCGGCGCTCACCGTCGCCTTCAGCGCGTCCTTGAAAAGGGAATGGTCGAACTGGCCAAAGATCCCAAGGGCCATGGAAAGATCGGATGGACCGATGAACAGTACATCGATACCGGGCAACGACGCAACGGCATCCAGATGGTCCAGCACAGCAGCCGTTTCGATCTGTACGATGCCAAGGATATTTTCCGTCGCATTTTTATAATATTCAGGAAAGTTCTGGCCAAAGCCGCTGGCCCGGACCATTTTTGCGATCCCTCGGCTGCCATCCGGAGGATAATGCAGACCGCTGGCCACTTCCTTTGCCTCGGCTGCGTTATTGATACGGGGGCACATGATCCCTTCCGCACCCAGGTCGAGGATCCGGTGGATCCTTTGCCGTTGCGTACTCTCCACTCTTACGATGGCGGCCGCGGGAGTATGTTCGAGCGCCTGCAGCTGATGCAGCACATCCTTTTCCCCTCCTGATCCGTGTTCGAGGTCTATCAGTACCCAATCGAACCCGGATGTTCCAACGATCTCAGCCGTTATGGAACTACCCATGCTCAGCCAGCAGCCATTCAATGTTTCCCCTTGCAGGAGACGTTTTTTAAGATTTTTCATCGGCATCCATATGTTTAAGGAATTTCAATTTACCATTTTTACTGAAGTCCTTGGTCAGACCGGTGGACAAATGATTTGAAATAAAATGTCAAGTTTATTTGACAATTAAAATATTCTGATTTACATTTGGTCAAGCAAACTTGACAAAGATGAAGACAAAATACCTGTTCCCGTATAAAAGCCGCTTTATTGGTCTTCTGCTGATCCTCATTCATGTCCCTGTCGTGGCCATCTGGGAATCGAAAAATCCGGGCATGAATTACCACCGGCTCGCGAAGGTTACGGGGCCAGTCCTTTTTACCAAAGAGCATCTTATCTTCTGCACCATCTCTTTATTGGTATTGGTGGGCTTGTTCCTGATCGCTTTTTCCAAAGAAAAGATCGAAGATGAGCAGATCGGTCGATTGCGGCTCGACTCCCTGCAATGGGCCATCTATTTTAATTATTTCATGTTGATGATCAGCATTATTTTCACCAACAGTATAGATTTCACCGACATTTTACAATTGAATTTATGGCTGCCGCTGCTTTTTTTTATCATCCGGTTCAGATGGGTCATATTCCGGCTTAACAGGTCCTTAAATTAGCAAGAAGGTTATCATGAAGAATAATATCCGCGTAGAACGTGCCATAAAAGATATAACTCAGGCCGATCTGGCCCAGCAGGTGGGCGTATCGAGGCAAACCATCAATACGATCGAAAGCAATAAATATGTACCCTCCACCCTGCTGGCATTAAAGATCGCAAGGGTCTTCGACAAGCCCCTCGAAGCCATCTTTATGCTTGAGGAGGGAGATTAAAATAACAACACTATGGCAAATACAAATTCACCCACTCTCGGGAACGGGAAAATATGTTATCTCGAAATCCCCGCCACCGACGTCACCGAGTCTTCCACATTTTATCAGCAAGTCTTTGGATGGCGGCTCCGGAAACGAAGTAATGACCACATCGCTTTTGATGACGGGGTCGGCCAGGTGAGCGGCACCTGGGTATTGGACCAAAAGCCCTCCACCGAGGGCGGTGTGTTGATCTCCATCATGGTCGATGATGCCGTTGCTACCCTTGCGGCAATTGTAGCCCATGGCGGCAAGATCACCCAGCCTATTGGAGCGGATGCGCCTTTTATCACCGCCCATTTCAGCGATCCGGCAGGAAATATATTCGGCATTTATCAGGAGGAGGGGTAGATTTACCATCCGACCGCCGGTCCAAAAGACCGGCCCGCGAAACAAAGATGACCCATCGGATCACCATCAGCGAATGGATGAAGCAGCCGGACCTCATCCCGGTAGTGGATGTACGCACACCAGCGGAATTCATCCAGGGACATATGCCCGGCGCCTTTAACCTCCCCTTATTCACCGACGAGGAAAGAGTACAGGTAGGCACCACCTATAAACAAGCGGGCAAGGAAGCCGCGATCCTGCTGGGCTTCGATCTCACCGGTACAAAATGGGCGGGATTTATCCGCCAGGCCCTCGAAATAGCTCCTTCAAAAAAAATAACCCTGCACTGCTGGCGGGGCGGGATGCGCAGCGGCGCCATGGCCTGGGCCCTCGATCTCTATGGCTTTGACGTGTGGCTGATCGAAGGCGGTTACAAAAGTTACCGGCGTTGGGTGTCGCGGCAATTTGAACAATCTTACCAGCTACAGGTGATCGGCGGCATGACCGGTTCGGGGAAGACCAGGACCCTGCATCGGCTCTCCGCGCTTGGTGAGCAGGCCATCGATCTCGAAGGGCTCGCCCGGCATTGCGGCTCGACCTACGGCACGCTGAACCGGCTGGTGCAGCCTTCGCAGGAACAATTTGAAAATGAACTGGCCGCTCAATTATATCAGCTGGACCGCAACCGGAGAATATGGATCGAGGATGAAAGCATAACCATTGGAAAACGCCTCATCCCCCGTCCAATATGGAACCAGATGCAGACGGCTTATCTTTTCGATCTCCAGGTGCCGCCCGATCAGCGCATCCAGGCCCTCGTGCGGGAATATGGCTTATTAGATATAGAATTCCTCGTGGAATGTACGGAGCGGATCCACAAACGGTTGGGGACTGAACGGACCAAACACGCCATTGC
Source organism: Puia sp. (assembly GCA_035317125.1). GTDB lineage: Bacteria > Bacteroidota > Bacteroidia > Chitinophagales > Chitinophagaceae > Puia. Next base: position 553 of record DATHHO010000295.1, on the reverse strand, counting down.
CGCTATACGGGAGAGCAACATGGGCGAATTTATCCGGCTGGTCCTGGTCTATTATGACAAGGCATATCGCACTGGGTTGAACAGCAGAGATGCAAAACGCATCATCTCATTACCCGTCCGGGACTCCGATCCTGTCCACAATGCCGGACAACTCCTGACCATTGCGCAGACCCTCCCTGCTGCCACACCAAACATCACCGTATAATATGGAAACGACCACTATAAAATTGACCCAATATTCTCATGGCGCCGGCTGCGGCTGCAAGATCAGCCCCGCCATCCTGGATAAGATCCTGCACAGCCCGCTGACCGCGCCTCCCGACCCCAGACTGCTGGTCGGCAACGACAAAAGGGATGATGCCGCAGTATTGGACCTCGGCAACGGCACGGCCCTTATTTCAACGACGGATTTCTTTATGCCGATCGTGGACGACGCGTATGATTTCGGGAGGATCGCCTCCGCCAATGCTATCAGCGATGTATATGCGATGGGAGGCCGGCCGGTGCTGGCCATCGCCATCCTCGGCTGGCGATGGCCAGCACCGGCCGGCCT
>DATHHO010000294.1:0-7764 GCA_035317125.1 Puia sp. | reverse complement strand
CGGTGATGTTCACGACATCGGTGCTGCCCTGAAGGTTTTTCAGATCGTTTGAAATAGGGAATCCGTCGATGACATATAAAGGATCGGTGCCTGCCGAGATCGAATTCAGACCGCGTATACGGATACTTATGCTGCCACCCGGAGCGCCGGTATTCTGCAGGACCTGGACTCCCGGCAATTTACCTGCCAGCGCTTGCTCAAAGCTGGTGACGGGTTTGTCCTTTATATCGCTGGAACGGACGGAGGATACCGCCCCAGTCACTTCTTTCCGGCGCTGGGTGCCATAACCAACCACCACCACGTTGTCGAGGGAAGAAAATGCTTCCTTCAATTGTATAGAAAGGGGCGATGCTCCGGAGCCGGCTACATATCCGGGCACTTGCTGTGTTTCAAAGCCGACATAAGAGAAGACAAGACTATAGGTCTCGCCGGATGACAGCCCAGCAAAACTGAATTGTCCCCTCTCATCGGAGAGGGTGCTGCTGACGGAACCGGTCCTGCTGTTCTTTGCCGTTACCGAAACTCCAGAAAGCGGTTCTCCCGATCCGTTCTGCACCTTACCGGACACGGCCGCTTTTTCCTGGGCCGACAGCAACAGGGGGATCAGAAATAAAAAAAACAAACCGCCTCTCAGATACCGGGCGACCGATGGTTGAAAAGAAATAATTCTCATAATTACAGTGTTAGTTTATTGCTACAAGATCTTGCGCTGCGAAATCTCAACGACGGACCGGGTATCCGGCCTTTTTCCCGGCACATCCGGCAACAGCTTCCTGTTGCGCAGATCGTAACGCTGACCTGCGCTCAGAAAGAAGAACGGGCCCGAAGAAGCGGTAAAATCTTCCGTATCGGCGCCTTTATCGTTTTTGGTGACATGTCCGGCCCCCTTGCCCATGATGGTATTATAATCGTAGATCGCCGCATAGGATGCCCCAATCACTTCAAGGGTGTCCTTTTGTATCAGGACAGCGGTGGACTGGTCAAGTCCGATGCCGATCAGTTCCGGAGATTTCCGGATAAAGCCGACAAGATCGAATTGCCGGTTGCGCGCCAGCAGGTGTTGATCGATAACCGAGTTTTTCAGAAACCCGAACCCTTTGGTATGGTCTCCTACCAGGATCTGGGCCCCTCTGGTATCGCCCCTCCACAAGAAAGATCCCTGGATACTGGCGCCGGCGGAGGTGCCGGCGATCACTCCTCCCCTGTCCAGAAGGTCGGATAATGCGCGGAGGGTCCGGGTATTCAGATAAGAATCGGCAAGCCTCCACTGCCTGCCGCCGATGATGAATACCGCAGTAGCTTGTTTCAGCGGAGCGATGAAACTATCCGAGTTGGCTACATTTCTATCGTTTGTGTGTAATAAGAAAACCTGCTGCACGCCGGTGGCTCTTTTAACCTCCTCAACAGAATTGGTCCTGTAGGCAGCGGAATCGCCGGCGGCTGTGGTAATGACGACGATATTCGCCCTGGCCACTCCCCCGGCCAGCTCGGTAAATTTTTTCCAGATATCCGCCGTCACTACGGCCCCGCCGATAATGATCAGCGAACCATTTTCCGGTCCGTGGCGGGTGACCGATACCTTACTGGCCTGGACCGGTGGCTGCTGGGCGCCGGATGTCCCATGAAGGCACAGCATTATAGCTGCTATCAGAAAAACCCTTCCTTTCCTGTTCATACTCAAAACTATCCAATTTTTATTAGTCTACTGGAGGGGTAGGCAACCAGTCATCACATTAGTATTAATTGCTATTTGAAAATGCCGCTTTTTCCCTGATGATCGTGAAAGAGTATTTTTTCCCCGTCCGGCTGGCGGCCCGGTATACGGCGTCGGTGACATCCTGCATGGTGATATTGCCCTGACGGTTATACTCCCCTGCTATCACGTTGTTTTCTTTTGCAGGCTTGCTCTTATTGATCCGGACAAACGCTTCTTTTTTCATTTCGCTGTCGAATCTGATAAAATCGTTTTGTTCTGCGTCCTGTAACCGGACCCTTGTGATGTATTTTGCCATAGTTTCCAGATTTAATATTTTTACAAATATATATCCTACTAATTTAGTAGACTAATAAAATTTATATATTTTTGAAAAAAATAATCTCAGCTTATGAACCGCTATAGTTTGCTCTTTACGATCCTGATCGTACTTTCCGCCAACGAGGGCTATTCCCAGAATGCAAGGACCATCAGCGGACAAGTAAAATCCCTTGAGGATGGAATGCCGCTGGAAGGGGTGGTCGTGAAAGTAAAAGGCACAGATAAGATTTCCGGCTCCCAGCAGGATGGGGCGTATTATATTCCCATTGCCGGCAACGACTCGGTATTGCTGTTCAGCCTTGATGAATACCAGACCGTGGAGGTAAAACTCTCGGAGGCCAATGAATACAATATCGTGTTGAGGAAGGAAGGCACGCCAGCAGGGAAAAAAGGCGTCGTTCTTGCCTGGTGGCCACTGGTGGGCGTTTTATTCTGATGGATATTGGGTCAGCGACAGCAGATTGCCATCCGGGTCTTTAAACCAGGCGACCTGCGTTCCATCAGGCGCGGTCCATACACCCGCATCATCCTGGGTAAAGAAGGTATATTTTTCAAAAACAACCCCTTTCGCGGTCAGCCCTTTTATCATCCCGTGAATATCCGGCACGATCCAGCTCATTACCGAATAAGGAACGGGGTGCAGCTCTCTGACGATCGTCATCCTCAGTTCGATACCATTGGAATTAAAGACGATGGCATATTCGTCGGTCCTCTTGACAGGCAGGCCAAGAACCTCTTCATAAAAAGGACGGGCCTTTTTGGCATCGGTAGTGGCTATAAAAGCCATGATTGTTTTATCGCTTAACATAATGCAGATTTAGTTATCTTGTATAAAGGTACAGAACCGGATTTTCCGAAAATTGTACAATATGACTGATCTGAAAATCTCCCGGCATGAAAGTCCCGTCTAAGCCATACCGAAGCAATTTTTACCTTTGGAATGGTGTTTCCGCCATGTTTTTTTCCTCCTGTGTCACCGTCCCGCACAGCCACAATACCATGCAGATCATCGTGGATATCCAGGATGCTTTCAAATGCAAGGTCAACGGAGGCGAGTGGAAAATCTACCGATGTCTTATCCTGCGGGAAAATGCAATACATCAGCTGGATACGAATGACAGCGTACAGCTCCTCATCTATCTCGATGCCGATACGGCAGTGGCCGGCATATTAAAAGAAAAATTGCTTCTGGAGAGTGACCTTTACGCCCCTGAATCGTCTTTGCGGTCTTTTATCCAACCTGAAGATCTGCAGCGCGCTATCCTCGAACCCAATCCGGAGCTTTTGCTGAAAGTGATCAACAATATTCTTGGGATGCTCGCCGGTCCGCAAGATCCTTACCGGACGGATGACAGGATTGCCAAAGCAGAAGAGATCATTGCCATCACTCCACCCGGGCAGCTTACGATCAAATATCTTTCAGAACAGGTTTTTTTATCCGAAAGCCGGCTGAGAGCCTTATTCAAAGAAAAGGTCGGTGTACCTGTTTATAAATATATCATGTGGAGAAAGATCAGATATGCCATCAATCAGATCATGGCGGGAAGCTCGGTCCTTGAGGCTGCCATACAGGCCGGCTTTACCGATGCAAGCCATTTTCATAAAATGCTGGTTAATATGTTCGGGATAAGCCCGTCTCAGTTTATCAGGAACAGCCAAAACCTGAATATATTAACTTGTGACAAGTCTCCGTTGAAATTCGAAACCAGTGTTTATGATCAGGACCGGCAGGTTATACAGGTTTATAAATGAAGATTACTCTTCTCACCGGCCTGCCAATTGCTCCGGGACTTTTTTAAATTTTTTTATCCTGTTCCCAAGAATATCCGTAATATAAATACTCCCCTGATCATCGACCGCCACATTGTGATACCAGCATCTCCTGCCCTCCTTTTTTAAACGTCCATTTCCAGGCCTTGTAACAAAATTGCCCGATGGATCGAAGAGAAGGATGTCCGAGCCTGTGACTTTTGATCTGAACAACGAAAGGGTATAATCTACCGCAACAAATCCTTTTTCCAGTTTATCAAATACCACCGAGCTCATTCTTCCAAAGTTTTTATCCTTCCATTGTTTTATAAACTTTCCTGTTGGATCAAAAACCTGCACGCGGTTATTTTCGCGGTCCGCCACATATACATTTTCGTTATCATCCAGGTCGATGGCGTGCGGCAGATTGAATTCCCCTTGACCGGATCCTTTTTTGCCCCACTCAAAGAGATATTGCCCTGCCGGTGAAAACTTCACTACCCTGCTGTTACCATAACCATCGCTGACATAAAAAGAACCATCCTTTGCAACCGCCACGTCCGTCGGAAGATTAAAATTGGCGGGACCGGTCCCGGAAACGCCGGGTTCCCCAAGTGTAAACAACAGCTTGCCTTCATGACTGAATTTAAAGACCTGATGCAAGCCTACATCCGTGACCCAGATATCGTTTTTTGCATCCACCGTCAGCCCATGCGGCATTATGAAAAGGTTATCGCCCCAGCTATTCAGTATTTCCCCGTTATCCCTCTCCAGCATCAGAATAGTTTTTGAAACAATGCTGGCATCGGGCATCCGGCCATTCAAAGGCCATTTCCGTTCGGCCCGGTGAAAGACGAAAATATGCTGGTTGCTGTCGATGCCGAGCCCTGTCGGATTGCCCAGACCAAAATCGGCCGGCAGCCGGGGCCAATCCTTTACGAGTTCGTAATTACCTGAGCCGCCAATATCGTTTTTTGTGTTTATCGCCTGATCTTTAAGCAGATGAATATACAAAGATCCTTTTAACCCCGGATTGTTTACCTTTACAAACCTTAAAAACACCAGCATGCCAATTTATATGGACCGTCACGACGTATCCGAAACGGTTACTGCAGAAATTGTAGCCCAGATCCACCAGGAAGATCTGAAGATCCAGGACCGGTTTGGCTGCAGGGGATTAACCTATTGGTTTGATGATAAGAGAAAAACCGCTTTTTGTCTGATCGAAGCGCCGGATGAACAGGCCATTATAAAAATGCATAACGAAGCGCATGGTCAGGTGCCCCACCGGGTAATCGAAGTGGACCCCAGCATCGTCGAATCTTTTCTTGGCAGACTTGAAGATCCGGAAAAAACGCAGAATACCGAACTCAATATCATTGATGATCCCGGCTTCAGAACGATCATGGTTATCGATCTGAAACGATTATTGCTGATCAGAAATAACCCTTCTCCCGCCGGATCTCCCTTGCAAAATTTCAACAGTTCCGTCGCTGACCTGTTGAATATCTATGGGGGGAAACCTGTAAAACAAAGCGAAAATTATTTTTTGATCTCCTTTAAGTCGGTCTCAAACGCAGTAAATGCCGCTTTTGCCGTTCGGGAGTCGTTTAAAGGGCTCATGAATGATATAACTTCCGATGAAACCATCATAAAAATAGGATTAAGCGCCGGAGTACCCGTTACCGAAAAGAAATCGATCTTCGAGGACACTATAAAGTTAGCCGAACGGATGTGTAAGATCCTCAAAGGCGAGATCATCTTTTCATCAGACGTAAAAGAATTATACAACAGCGAGAATTCAAACGCCCTGGGCGAACATGACAGCCTCTTCTTCCTTTCGCAAACGGATGAAGAATTCCTGACGCTTTTGATGGATTATACCGAATCTACCTGGAGCAATACCAATTTAAAAGTAGACGATTTCAGCAAACCGGTGGGATGCAGCAAGTCCCAACTGTACCGTAAGCTGATCACGCTGACCGGCAAATCCCCCAATTCATTTATCAGGGAATACCGGCTGAACGAGGCTCTGGCCTTGTTGAATAAAAACGCAGGAAACATTTCTGAAATTGCCTTTGAAACAGGCTTTACCAGCCCGTCCTATTTTTCCAAATGCTTCCAGAAAAGGTTTGGCCAGCTGCCCTCTGCCCAGCTGGGATAGTAATCCTGCCCTGGATATACCGGGCTGATCCAAAATTACCAGCATTTGAACTAAATGTTGCACCATTAAGTTTTGCCAACCTGTAGTTTTACAAAAAAACACCACTGTTATGCCAAATTCTGCAAAAGACTTAAACCCTTCCTTGATTGATGGTTTTACGGCTCAGATAAAAGGAGAGGTCATTCTTCAAGAAAGCCCCAATTATGATCAGACCCGTAAGGTCTATAATGCGATGATCAATAAGTACCCCTTTATGATCGTAAAGTGCGTAGATGTAGCCGATGTCATAAATGCCGTAAATTTTGGCCGTGAGAACAATCTGTTGGTGGCGGTAAGGGGCGGAGGCCACAATGGCGGCGGTCTTGGTCTTTGTGACGGAGGTATGGTCATCGATCTGTCCGGGATAAAATATGTACGCGTGGACCCGTTTGACAAAACGGTCCGGGTAGGCGGAGGAAATGTCTGGGGAGAAGTCGACCACGCGACCCATGCATTCGGACTTGCCGTTCCTGCAGGGGTCATCTCTACCACGGGCGTAGGAGGTCTGACGCTGGGCGGAGGGGTAGGCTATCTGTCAAGAAAATACGGTCTTACCATCGATAATTTGCTGGAGGCGGACATGGTCCTGGCCGATGGCTCGTTTGTTACCGTGAGCGCAAATGAAAATACCGATCTGTTCTGGGCAATACGCGGAGGTGGCGGAAACTTCGGGATCGTGACTTCCTTTAAATTCCAGGCCCATCCCGTCAAGAATGTTTTCGGAGGCCCGACCTTATGGCCTATAGAAAAGATAAATGAAATAATGGAATGGTATCACGGCTTTATTCAAGCTGCTCCTGACGAACTGAATGGCTTTATCGCTACGCTGGTGATCCCAGGCCCTCCCTTCCCCGAAACGCTGCACAACAAACAATTCTGCGGGATCGTATGGTGCTATGCCGGCGACCTGGATAAAGCAGAGGAAGCCTTCAAGCCCATACTCGCCATGAACCCCATCTTTGCGCATGTCGGCGTTATGCCCTATCCATCCGTGCAATCCTTATTCGATGGCATGCTGCCTCCGGGACTGCAATGGTACTGGAGAGCCGATTTTTTTAATGAATTAGGGGCGGAAGTCAGGGCTACGCATCTGGAATTTGGATCGAAGATCCCCACCCCTCTGTCACAGATGCATCTGTACCCGATCAGCGGCGCAGCCGCCAGAGTGGCCAAAGACGCGACCCCCTGGGCTTACAGGGATGCAAAATATGCCGGGGTCATCGTCGGAGTTGACCCAGACCCCGCAAATGCGGATAAGATCACAAAATGGTGTAAAGACTATTCTGAAGCGCTTCATCCTTATTCATCGGGAGGAGCTTATCTGAACTTTATCATGAATGAAGGGCAGGAGCGTATAAAAGCAAGCTACAAGCACAATTACGACCGGCTGACCAAGATCAAACAGAAATACGATCCGAATAATTTCTTCAGCATCAATCAGAATATTTTGCCAAAGGGAGCCGAAGCGGTGAGCCGTGTCCTCGCTACCACATAACCCCTGGTTATGCTACCACTTTACTGAAACGGGATGGCTGAACTTATCGGCCTCCCGTTTCAGCATGCTGGTGAAATATTCCGGAGAAGCAAACCCGGGGTCCGTCTTTTCCCAGGCCGTATAGAACCGGAAATACAAAGGCTTATCCTTCTTCACCGACTGAGAGACGATGTAGGTATCCTGGATATCGGCGCCTCCCGAAGGCAGGCTGCCAAAGGAAAAGAAATCTTCCTTTCCCACTAAAATGCCCATGCCCAGAAAGTCCTTATTTTCGGATTGACG
>DATHHO010000293.1:0-36723 GCA_035317125.1 Puia sp. | reverse complement strand
ATCGGGGCCGGGAAGATTGGCCTCGCTGAACAGGTTATCGAAATAACCGGTGAACCGGTCTCTGTCCGGAGGCGTGGGCGCGGCGGAACCCGGATCGGCTTGCCAGTCACCGTAGCCCTGCGCATGGGGCCCGGATGATCTTTGCTTCGCAGGGTCGCCGTGATCAGCCTGCCGGTCGCCAGAACCCGGTGTGGGCGTCACTTCTACGAAGGCGGACAGGATCTTTTTACCTAGTTTGCTCATGGTCGTTAATTTTAATGGTTATGGATAGAATTACTATTTTCAGGGCATAGAACGGCCATGTACAACCGAAACCGGTCATATCGGGCTCAGAATGCCTTCTTGTTTATTGGATCAGCAGGGAGCCGGGGACGAAACTTTCCTCCGGGTTCACGACGGTGGCGGACGGCTCCGGCCGGTGCTGCCGGGCATGGCAGACCAGTTGGCGATAGATAAGTACCAGGAGGAAGACGATGAGTATCGCCCCCACCCCAATTATTTTTTTCATGTCGTGGATGGTTAATAAGGCCTTCCGGCGCTTAATGTCTCGGATGAATAAATGCTTTCGGGAGATTTCCGGGAGTGTTCAGGATCTGGAGAATTCCTGCGGTTCTGTCGCCGGTGGACCAAATTTCCCTGGGCCGGGCGGCGAAGAAACAAACTCCGTATTTGTGATCATTTTTGGTGGGAGACTGGCTCCGTTTTGTTTGATGAAGTAAAGATAGTTCAGGTTGGTCCATGCCTGTTAGTAGTTCCCGCATGGACGGCTATTTTTGTTGAATGATGGTAAAGCATGTGTGATGAACGGCAAAAAACGGGTCTGATCGCGAATATAGCATGTTGATCGGCGGAAATTATCCGGGAGCGGCTGCTGGAATACAGGAGTGGTAAAAGGGGCTGCCAGGGCCATTCCTTATTGTTACCCTGTTGCATTTCCGTTAGGAAGAATGGACCGATAAAAAGCGCTAACATTGTAAGGACTCGTATAAAAGACTTTAAATCTATCGCCATGTTATCCAGCAAAACAACCATCCTCGTCCTCCTCACGATCACCTGTCTTTTACCTCATGGGATCTTTGCACAGGAGCGGCCTCTGCAGATCCCTTTGTGGCCCAATGGCGCGCCGGGTTATGAAAGCCGCCGCAATGAGCCCGAGGAAGCAAAAGATTATTGGGTGAAGAATGTCCACAACCCTTCGATCACCGTGTATCTTCCTCCAAAAGAAAAAGCTACGGGAGCCGCAGTGGTCATTTGTCCCGGGGGCGGCCACCGGCTGCTCGTCTATACTGCCGAAGGCCGCGACCCCGCCGTGTTTCTCAACAGTATCGGGGTAGCCGCGTTCGTGCTTAAATACCGCTTGTTCCGGGAAGAGCACTCGACGTACACCCTGGAGAAAGAAGTGCGGCAGGACGCTTATCGTGCGATGCGCCTGGTGCGCAGCAGGGCGGCAGAATGGAACATAGATACCAGTAGGTTGGGGATACTTGGCTTTTCCGCGGGGGGAGAGGTGGTGGCGCTGGTGTCCTATGCTAACGGAAATGGAGATGCGAAGGCGCCGGACCCTGTCGACCGGCTGAACGGGAAACCGAATTTTCAGATGCTGGTGTACCCCGGTCCGCTCGGCGTGCCCGATGTCGTTCCGCCGGATGCTCCACCGACCTTCCTCATCGCGGCCAATGACGATCCTTGCTGTGCCGCGCCCGTCGTGCAGTTGCTCGAAAAATACCGTGCCGCAAAAGTTCCGGTAGAGGCGCATATCCTTGCGCAGGGGGATCATGGTTTCAATATGGGCAACCGGTCCCAGCTCCAATCTGTCAGGACCTGGCCACAACGGATGGCGGACTGGATGTCGGATACCAATCTACTCGACCCGTCGAAAAAGAAAACAAAATGACTGCGGCATCCGTGGTCCGGCGAGAACAGTCGGGGCCGGAGATAACGGTGCGGGTTGGGGCTTCGGTCCATCGGGCAGCAAAAATCCCCGGCAGTTACTCCGGGGATGCACTAATCAAAATTTTAACCATTAAACCTTATCCTATAAGCCACAAAGCTACTTCACCCTGACAGCAAATAAAGGAATTCAGGCTTGATAAATAATACTTTAGAGCCAAACCTTAATAAAATCCCGGGAATAACCCTTAGAAACGGCCTGGTAAGAATTCCGGAGATCCATGAAAATGAAAGGAGGTCCCTGAATGGATAAGGAGATCCCTGTATTTAAAAAGAGATCCCTGCCTTGAGGGTGAGCCGGTCGTTCTTATAGTCATAACGGTCGGAAGGGACCTGCAGCGGGCAATACCCGCCGATCGGACACGGGGGTATGACATATTTATATTCTTCTTTCAATTCTTTGAAACTGTAACCGGCGGTCAGCAACAATGCGGTGCGGCCATGCGCGGAAAGCCGGAACCTGTAGCCCAGCCCGGCGCTCCAGTATGCGCCCGCCTGAAAATCACTTCCTGCGACATAGCCATAGAGAGGAGCAGACCGCTTATACCAGGGAAAATTTGTGCCGGCATCCAGCCCGAGGAACAACCCGTTCCTGCCACCCATCAGGTCCTTTGTCACCGAGAGGAATAGCGGCACGCTCCTGTACCGGTAATAGTCCTGCCCCGTCCCGACGCCGAGGAACCAGGATCTTTTATAGAGCCCGTTGATGGTCTGGAACTGTGGATAGGTGTTTTTTTCGCCGGTCAGTATCCCCGCATACTCCGTTGATCTGAATTTCCAGGGACCCTGGGCATGTCCCGCTATGGCCCAGATGCATCCGGCAACCAGGAGCAACAGGTATGGTCTTATCCTCCTGCGGGGCGTAATTTTATTCATCCGGCCTGTGTCGTTATGTATGCGGCGCATGTCAACCTTTTATTACGGGTAAGAAGCTTATCTGACTGAACTGGTGATTGTCATCATAACTATACTGGTACAGGCCCTGATCGGTCACCACCATCAGGTGATGGTCGCCCGCCATTACATCATAGCCGCCCTTCACGGCGATAGTCGTCAGCAATTTCAGGTTCAGCCCATCGGAGGCATCATACACGTTTACGAAATCATCACATACGAACAGCAGATTGCCATCCTTGCAGAGCCCATGAGGACTCGTCAGCGGATAGACCTTCCCGGTGCCGGTGGCCGTCAGTTGCGTGATGTCGACGACATCCAGCTCATTATTGGGCCCGCCGCAGGAAGTGCCCGCATGCAAGGTGATATACACATAATTGCCATCCGTGATGACCGGATCACAGGAACGGCCATGTATAAACGCACCTGTCCTCGCCGGGGAACCGGGGTTGCTGAGATCATACATATAGACCCCGAGGCTTGAGCCGAGGAACAGCTTGTCCTGAAAAGGATAGATCGTTTCCAGACCGGCGCCGACCGGTACGGTCGTGGACAAGGCGGGATTTGCGGCGTCCTTTATGCTGATGACGCCCAGCGAACTGGTCTGGGTTATGGCATAGATATAATCGTTGATCAGCACCATTTTGGCCATGGACCCCGCCACGCCGGTGGCATCACCGGTACCGGTGGCAGCGGAACTGCTATAAGCTGCAGCGGCATACATGATCCCGCCTGGAAAATATACAAGACGGTCATCGCCCGGGTCGCTGGAGGCGACCGTCGTATCCTTGGAGATCCAGCCGGTGATCACCTGGCTGCTGTCCACCAGACTGCCGTTCAGGATCGTCATGCTCCCATTCAGATAAGTCCGCATCGGGAATACCATGTGCTGGATACTCCTGAGGGCGGCATGGTGCAGGTCGGAAATATCGAGGGTCAGCAGGTCTCCATACATATCCGCATACAGCATATTCCCTTTGATCGCGATGTCCTCGTTGCCGGGGATATTGAGAAAGGCGGTCTGTACCGGATGAGCGGGATTGCTGTTGTCGTAGACATGGATCCCCTTGTCGATGTCATTCAGGAAAATGTACTGGTCTTTGATATAGATCTTGCCGGCCGCGCTGATAGGCTGGGCAGGATCTCCGTTGATACTGGCCAGCACGGTCAACTTCGGGGTATACACCGGCCTGCTGATGACATAGGTTTTGGTGATATGGTCCTTGAGGCAGCCTGGCAATAAAAAAAACATAGTGCTCACCGTTAGGAGCAAGGCGAAGGTATTGCATATATTTTTTCTCATATCGGCAGATTTTGCTCTACTGACAATGAGTTTTAACATACCGTTGCACGGCCCGGCTATTTCCTGCTCTCTGAAGTCAGGACCGGGTTGCCGGAAGAGCAGCCAGATCGGGCGCCAGTGGAGGGTCGGCCGTTATTTCCCTTTGGCGACTTTTTTAGGGGCGGCTTTGGCGTTAGCCTTTGCTGCCGCAGCCTGGGCCGCCTGCGCCGCAGCCAGTTCATCCGCCTCGGAAATGACCACATGCTCAGGGATCGGGAGATCCCCGAAAACGTCCGGCATCATATAAATAATATTGGCGACCCGGTTATAGCCCACGTCGAAGAGACGCCAGCTGGCGCCTTCATCCGTGGACTGTCCTACCAGATAGGTAATGATATGTACTTTCTTATCGTTCCGGTGAATGTAGCGGGACTCCCGGATCACGCACTGCCATTGATTGTCCTGGGTCAGGAGGGTCTGCATCTTCAGGGTGGGGGCATCTTCTTCGATGCTGCTGATGAAATTGGACCTTACCTTCTGCACCGATTGGATATATCCATCCTTTCCACCATAATGTTTGATCACGCTGAGCGGCACCAGATTCGCATAGGCGTCCCATTGCTCGAAATGATCGGATTTTACAAGGCTGTCGGCGAAGGAAAGGGCGTTGGCAACAATTTTTGCGGTATCGGGCTGGGCGTTGGCGCCAAACTGGGCCAGGCAAAGGGCCAGGCCGGCTAATACGGGTTTCAGGGTCTTCATGGGATTGATTTGAGGGACAATATACTATAAAAAGCCTACGGGTGCAAGCCCCCCTACCCCGAAAAATGGGCTTTAACAGGCCCCGTAAGCTATTTTCTAGCTATCTTTACCTATTCCAACTGAGATTACCTATGGCTATTGTACAGAGAACCGATTTTGTATATTCCAGTAAGCAGGAGCCGCACCGGACCCGGACCCGACAGATCCTTCAGCAGCATCCCGAAGTGCGTAAACTGATCGGGAAGAACAAATATACTTTTTTTGCTATCCTTGGACTGGTGGCCTTTCAGTGTGTGCTCGCATGGCTGGTATCTGCACAATCCTGGTGGGTGATCCTCGCGGCGGCCTATCTCGCCGGCGCCTTTGCCGATCATGCCCTCTTCGTGATGATCCATGAATGCGCCCATCACCTTTTGTTCAAGAACCGGGGCGCCAACCGCCTCGCGGGGATCTTATCGAATCTTCCTTTGCTTTTTCCAAGCTCAGTGTCCTTCGAGCGCTATCATATCAAGCATCATAGTTTCCAGGGCGTTCATGAGCTCGATGCCGATCTGCCCAATCGCTGGGAAGCCCGTCTTATCAATAATTATTTTATCGGGAAGGTGATCTGGCTGCTGTTCTATCCTCTTTTCCAGATCTTCCGCATTTCCCGTCTCCGGGAGATCAAGCCTTTTGACAAATGGGTGGCCCTGAACTTCGCCATGTGCGCCCTCTTTATAGCCGCCATCTGGATAGCCTTCGGCCCAAAGGCCATCGCCTTCCTGCTGCTCAGCTTCTTCTTTTCGGTGGGATTGCATCCACTCGGCGCCAGATGGATCCAGGAGCACTATCTTACGCATGATGAGGAACAGGAAACGTTCAGCTACTATGGCGTGCTGAATACCGTCGCCTTCAACGTAGGCTATCATAACGAACACCATGACTTCCCTTCCATCCCCTGGAACAAACTGCCCCGGATCCGCTCGACGGCCCCGGTATTTTATGACAGTTTAAAGTCTCACCAATCCTGGACAAAATTATTTTTCCGGTTTCTGTTCGACCGCGAGATCTCTCTTTATTCGCGCGTCGTCCGGAAGGAAAGGGGAAAGGTCAAGCTTACGGACGAGTCGAAGCCCGATCTGGAGATGGCCGAGCATCACCGGTAGGTTCCGGCAAACCCGCACCTGCCGTGGAATAGCGGCGGCTGTCTTCACACGATCCCGGCATCCGGTCGTCGTGGTCAGATAAATACCCGCGTCCCCGACGTGAAATTTTCCCGGAACTCCTTGGGTGTGCAGCCCTTCTTCTTCTTAAAGATCCTGTTGAAGTTGGAGATATTGTTGAACCCGCAGTTATAGGATACTTCCGCAATGGAATGGGTCGTGTCGATCAGCATCCTCGAGGCATGCCCGAGCCTGATCTCATTCAGACTGTCGATAAAGGTATTGCCTGTTCTTTTCTTGATGAACCGGCTGAAGGACACCTCCGTCATACTCACCAGCTTCGCTACCTCGCCCAGGCTGATCGATTTATCATAGCTGTTGTTCATATACTCGAACGCCTTTTCCAGACGCCGGCTGTTATACGTGAAATGCTCATTGGTAAAACTGGCGTCGGACAACGTGCGCATGTTCCGCGATATGGACAGGTCATGCAGGATGGACATCAGTTCAAGGACGGAGTCAAACCCATTCTTCTGATTCAGCGACATGATGCGCGGCGCCAGCGCCTTTATCGTATCTCTTGAGAAGAGAATGCCTTTCTGGGACCTTTCGACCATGCTCCTGATAAAGCTCAGCTGGTTCCTGCGCAGCAATTTGTCGTCGAAAAGATCCTTGTGCCACTGGATGGTCACCTCCCTGATCTCTTCACTCTTGCACTGATGCGTGAACCAGGCATGATAAAGGTTCGGACCGACCAGCACCAGCTCCATATCGTCGATGGACTCGATATGATCGCCAACGATGCGCCTCGCCCCTTTGGCGTTGATAATTAAATTAAGCTCTAATTCTTCGTGGTAATGCAGCGGGAAAGTGAACTCTTTCTTGACCCGGGAAAAGATCGTAAAACAATCGCTTTGGGTCAGCGGAGTGATCTCACGGACAATGTTGGCATTCATAAAGCAATCAATTAATCGTTTGGCAAATAAGGGCAATTCGGTAGGATGGTATAATTATTATAAAGATGAGATAAAAAAGTATAATAACCACGTTTGATGTGATGTTTTTGCAATGCATTGTCAGTCAATCATTTAAACATGATAAACTGTAAAAGTGACATTTATTAAGTGATTTTATATCAAATTTGAGATAAAATTTCATTAGGATGCTGCTAAGAGTCGGCGGTAAATTACCTGCCAAATCAAGCTTGCTTTATGAGAAAAAAAGTATTTTTCAAAATACTCTTATTTACAATAAGTGTATTTTCCTTATCTGTTTCTTACGCCCAGACCCGGGTCATTACCGGCGTCATTTCCGATCAGAATGGCTCCCCTCTTTCAAATGCTACCATCAGGGCGGGTACGGGAAAATCGACCGTATCGGATGCCAACGGCACCTTCCGTCTTCAGGTCCCGCCGGATGCAAGAAAACTGACCGTCACTTATGTGGGGATGAAGCCCGCAGAAGTCTCCATCGAAGGCAAAGCCAGCGTGCTGGTCACCCTCGATCTCAGCGGTCTGAAGCTGGATGAGGTCGTCGTCATCGGCTA
This sequence comes from Puia sp., assembly GCA_035317125.1. Classification (GTDB taxonomy): domain Bacteria; phylum Bacteroidota; class Bacteroidia; order Chitinophagales; family Chitinophagaceae; genus Puia. The sequence continues at coordinate 29,147 of DATHHO010000293.1, read as the reverse complement.
TGGCACGTCCAAACGTTCCGGCATCAATTCCGCCATTTCCTCGATCAATGAAAAAGACATCAAAAACCTGCCCGTTGCGGGCGTGGACCAGATGCTGCAGGGAAAAGTAGCCGGGGTCAGCGTCACCAGCAACAGCGGTCAGCCGGGTGGGGGCGTTCAGGTGCTGATCCGTGGCGTCACGACCGTCAATGGCAACCAGCCGCTGTATGTCATCGATGGCGTTCCCATCATCCAGAGCACAAAGAGCGGCGGGATGGATTATCTGGGTGGCGTTGCCGGTCAGGTCGAACAAAGTCCGCTGGCTACCCTTAACCCACAAGATATCGCCTCCATCGACATCCTGAAAGATGCCTCCGCACAGGCCATCTATGGAGCACAGGGCGGCAACGGCGTTATCCTCATCACCACCAAGCGGGGCAAGGCCGGGGAAGGCAAACTGAGCTACGATGTATTCTACGGGCAGGAGAAGATCCAGAAGAAGCTCCCCCTCATGAACCTCAGACAGTACGCCCAGTTCTACAATTCCGTGGTGGGAGAACTCACCAACGGCGGCTCGCACGACTCCATCGGGGAATTTACCAAGCCCGATCTGCTGGGCGCCGGGACGGACTGGCAGAGCGCCGTCTTTCAGACGGGCAGGATCGCCAACCATCAGTTGTCCTTCTCCGGTGGACAGGCAAAGACTACGTATTATTTCTCCGGCAACTATTACGACCAGGCGGGCACCCTGCTCAATACCGGCTTCACCAGATATTCCGCAAGGGGCAGCGTCGACCAGCAGGTCAAGAGCTGGCTCCGGGCGGGCATCAGCACCAACCTGTCGCGGACCAATCAGCGCATAACCGTTACCGATGGCCAGCAGTCTGTGATCAGCAACACCTTATACAACAGCCCCGCCACACCCATCCGCGCCCTCGACGGGTCATTCATCAATACGGCTACGGTGGCCGGCGTACCATTCGGCAATTCGCAGAACCCCGTTGCGCTCGCCTCTCTGCGGGATGTACACAGCGTTCAGTCCAGGGCCTATGGGAATATCTATGCCGAGGTCAGCTTCCTGAAAGACTTTACACTCAAAAATCAGGTCAACTACGATTTTCAGCTGAACCAGCTCACGGCCTTTCAGCCGAATATCGTGAACACATCCGGGGACATCATCCTTTCCCCGAGCAAACTGAGGATCGATAAGGCCAACAGTTACTATTACGGCATCCAGACCTATCTCACCTATAATCATAATTTCGGAAAACATGCCGTCAACGTTACGCTCGGCCATGAAGCCGGCTTTTCCCGGTATGATGATGTCAACGCCAGCGTCACCGGTCTCACCCAGAATATAGAATCGATCTCGGCCGGCACCGCCGACCCTTCCTCCCCTCCCGGTGGCGGTATCTATGATAATTCCTCGGAAGGCTATTATGCAAGGGCGAAATATACCTTTGATGAAAAATATTCCATCGAAGGGCTTGTACGAAGGGACGGCTCCTCTTCTTTCGGACCGGACAAACGTATCGGTTATTTCCCGGCCGTATCCGCCGGCTGGACCATCAGCAACGAGGAATTTGCCAAGGGCTGGACCTTTGTCAACTCGCTCAAACTGAGAGCGGGGCTGGGCTCCGTCGGGATCTCCACCACGGGCGTGAACAATGCCTATGTCACGAACATAAGGCTGGCGACAAATGCCAATGGCCTTTTTGGCCAGTCTGCAGTGGCCGGGGTGCCCGCAAATGTCGGCAACCCTTTCCTGAGCTGGGAATCCGTAAAGACCTACAATGCAGGAGTGGACGCCTCCCTGTTCCAGCATCGCATCGAAATAACGGTGGACGTCTATAAGAAGATCACCACCAATATGCTGCTGTCCACTACCTTGCCCAGCTTTGCCGGGCTGGATCCCAATCCTCCCAATACGGCCTATCAGGAGATCGAGCCTCCCGTCACCAATGCGGGACAAATGACCAATACCGGTGTCGACGTGTCCGTCATCACGCATAATATCCAGACCAAACAGTTCAACTGGAGCACGACCTTTATCTTCAGCCAGTTCACCAATAAGCTCGACAAACTGTATGCGCCGGGGGCCATCTTATTTGGAAAGAGCCAGGCCTTTGCTCCCGTGACCCTTACGGAAACGCTTGCCGGTCATCCGGTCGGCAGCTTCTACGGATACGTCACCAATGGCCTGTACCGTACGATGAACGATCTCAACAGCGGGCCCACTCCTTCGCTGCCGGTCGGTCTTCAGGGAACATGGCTGGGAGATGTCCGGTATAAGGATCTCAACGGGGACAAGGCCATCACCGCCGCCGACCAGACCTTTATCGGCAACCCGAACCCGAAATTCACCTATGGGGTCACCAATACTTTTTCCTATAAGGGCATCGACCTTTCCGTATTCGTCACCGGTGTGTACGGCGATGATATTTTCAACTACTCGCGCATCGAGACGGAATCCCTGTTCAATGTGTATCAGAACCAGCTCAGCACGGTGATGAACAGGTTCACGACGGCTACCCCCAACGGCAAGCTGCCGAGATACAACCAGTTCAGCCAGACCAACCTCAAGATCTCGGACCGCTATATCGAGAACGGCTCTTACCTGAGGATCCAGAATATCTCCCTGGGCTACACGCTGCCGAATGTGATCAGCAAGATCAAAATGACGCACGCGAGGGTCTATGTATCCGCTCAGAACCTGCATACGTTCACGAAATACAGCGGCTACGATCCTGAACTGGGGGCATTCAATAATAATGTCATCCTCAGGAATGTCGACTACGGCCATTACCCCAATCCCCGTTCCTTCACCGTCGGCGCTAACATCGAGTTCTGACAAAATAAACTGATCGCATTATGAAATACAATAAACACACCCTGCTATATCTCCTTACGGCGCTGATCTTTACCGGCGCCTGTAAGAAGAGCTATTTAGACCGGCCTTCGCTGAACGCTCCGACGCTGGATAATTACTATACCACGGCCGCACAGGTACAGGGGGCTACCGGGCTCTTGTATAACCAGGCCTGGTATAACTATATGGACAAGGCCTTTCATACCATCGGCGAAGTATATGGAGGGAACATGCTTACTTCCGCGGGCGATGTGAACTATGGCAGCAATGCCTATGTCTATTTCACGGTGGAAAGCACCGACGGACAGGACCTCCTCGCCTGGCAATCCTTCTATAAGGTAGCCGGCAACGCAACCGTGCTGATCAACGCCCTGCAACTGAAAAGGCCTACAGTCGCCGACCCCACCTTTATCGATCAGGGCATTGCCGAAGCCACCTTTATCAGAGGAGTGGCCTATTTTTTTATCGCCAGAGTGTTTGGCGATGCGCCCATCGTGACGGACCCCGTCGCCCTCGCCGGATCGGGCAACTATAATGTTCCCCGCTATCTGCAGAAGGACGTACTGAAGTTCGCCCTCAACGATCTTGCCACGGCCGAAAAAGGGTTGCCCGCAGACCCCTACCAGGCAGGCCGGGTCACGAAATATTCCGCGGCGGGTATGGCAGCGAAGATTTATCTCTATGAAGGGAAATACGACAGCGCGGCCATAAAGGCCAATCAGGTCATACAGTCCAACAAGTATTCTCTGTACCCCAGCTACGCCCAGATGTTCACGACCTCCAGGGCCAACAATAACAGCGAATCCTTATTCGCGCTGCAATGGATCGCCGGCGGATATTCCTACGCCAACGACATCCAGGCATACGCCGGGCCCGGTCCCCTGATGAAGGCCGACTTCGGCACGGGCTATTCTTCCGTCATCCCTTCTCTGGACCTGCTGGCGGCTTATGAGCCGGGCGACAAACGCAAGGACTGGTCCATCATGCAGCAGGGATACGCCAATCCCAACTGGAAAAATTCCACTTTCCCCAATGGATTTACCTATGACACCATGCCCCAGGCACCCCTGCCCGGACAGACGGTAGGTGACGATGCCACGCATATCACGACGGGTACAAGGTCCAATTCCCTGAAATATATCAATGGCCCCGCCAATAACGGATCGCCTTCGGATCCTACCAGCACCTACGGGGATGCGCTCTGCACTTATCTGCTCCGCTACTCCGATGTCTTGCTGATCTATGCGGAAGGGGTAATGGGAACAAATGCCAGCACCAGCGACCCGGCTGCCTTGTCGGCATTCAACAAGGTCCGCACCCGTGCACAGCTGCCGGCCCTCACCAGCCTGACCAAAGATCAGATCTTCCATGAACGCAGAGTGGAATTTGCTTTTGAGGGGGATTACTGGTTCGACATCCAGCGGCAAGGTTTTACAAAGGCCCAGCAGATCATCAATGCACAGGAGCGCGGCACGGTCAACCGGGATGGCAGCATCAACCATATCGGCGCCACCTTCACCACGGCCTCGCAGCTGTTCCTGCCCATCCCTTCCGATGAAGTGGTGGCGGACCCTGAGCTGGGCAAACCCGCTGTCGCTTATTATCACTGATATTTTAAAACTTATTTCTATGCGTAAATATTCTTTCCAGATACCGTATATGAGTCATGTGCTCCACATACTTGCGGCAGTCGTTCTTTTCGCCTCCTGCACAAAGACCACGACCATCAAGCCCGTTTTCACGCCGATCAGCCCGGGTATCGGAGCCGGTGGCCAGGTGCTGACCCTTCAGGGCTCGGGCCTCGCCGGTCTTCAATCCATCGTGTTCGATCTCGGGAACGTGCCGGTGGCCTTCAATCCGGACTTCAACACCGACAAGGCCGTCATCTTCCGCGTGCCTACGGCCGCCAATGTAGGGACCCAGCATATCATATTCTCTTATGCATCGGGCTACCAGTTCAGCGTGCCTTTTACCGTCGTGGCGGTGCCTTCCATCGTTGCCGCATTCCCCGGGGAATGGGAGGCGGGCAACACAGTCACCATCAGCGGCAATTACCTTGGCACCGCGGATCATGTTTCCCTTGTGGGCAGCACGGATACGGCGACCATCCTTTCCGCCACGGCGACCCAGCTCGTGATCAGAATGCCGGCCTCCACCGTCGCAACGGCCAAGCTCACGATCCATAATAACGCGGGTTCCAGCACTTCGGGCTTTGCCCTGGTGAACATGGACCAGCAGCTAAAATTCTTCACGGAGGGTTTCGGGCCCGCCATGCAGGACTGGTCCTGGGATAACTCCTCCGTGTCCACGGATTTCGCGGTATCGGGTACGCAGGGCTTAAAAGAAAAATTCGCCGCAGGCGGCGGACAGGGGCTCAGCTTCCACTGGGATAATAACATCGTTACCACCAGCTACCAGACCCTTTCCTTCTGGGTAAAGGGAGGCAGCAACGATAACACGTTCACGGTGGCGCCCGACGCCATCTCCAGCGGTACGGGCAGCACGGCGAACTTTACGGCCCCGGCCGGCGTATGGACCCATATCACGCTCCCCGTCGCCGGTTTCGGGGGAGTCACCTGCCAACGCTTCAACTTCCAGATCTCGGGACCTACCGGAGCCGATCAAACGCTGTATTTCGATAATGTGATCCTGGTAAAACAATGACCGGCAGGGTGATCCTGATAAAACAATAATTCAGATACGATACTAAAAATGCTATATGTCCAGACAATTTAAATCCTTTCTATACCTGAGTACGGCGTTGCTCCTCCTGGCCATCTGGGAACAAGGCTGCAAGAAAAAGGACGTTTTCCCGTCCCAGACAGTGCCTCAGCTAAAAAGCGTTTCTCCGGCGAGCGCCATACCGGGTACCACCGTCGTCCTCAAGGGCGCTAACCTGAAGAATGTCTCCGACGTGCGGTTTGGTACTGCGGAGGCGGCAAAGTTCAATGCCAGCAGCAATACGGACACCTCGATCACCGTCGTGGTGCCGGACAGCCTTCCTGCGGGCAATCTTTTCGTACAGGTCTACCTGCAGAACGGCACCGGCTATTCCGCCTTTAAATTCACCGTGCTGACCATCCCTCCGGTGCCGAAGATCAGCTCGGCCTCGCCGGCGACCGGCTATCCCGGCGACGTGATAACGATCTCCGGGACCAATTTCGCACTGGTCACCAGCGTTACGTTCGGCGGTATTGCAGCCAGCTTCAAGCCAACGCTGGACACTAACGGTAAGATGCAGGCTATAATACCCGCCAATGCGACGGGTGGCAACCAGTTCATCAAGCTCACCAATTCCAACGGCGCCGACAGCGTTGCTTTCAATGTGGATCTTTCCCCCGTCATCCTGAGCGTAACGCCCGGGTTCGCAAAACCTGGGGACACGGTCACCGTCAAGGGGGTGCGGTTTAAAAATGTCAATTCCGTCAAGGTGAATTCGGTGGCGGCGCCCTACAAGGTGGTCAATGACTCGGTCATCCTTGCCGATATTCCGGCTAATGCGACGACGGGCAAGATCACGGTCAGCGATGCGGTAGGGACGGGCACATCGCCATTGTCCTTTACGGTGCAGGTGCCCGTAACGCCGATCACCATTTACGATGATGCGCTGGCGGCCAGCTGGTGGACCGGCGGCACAGCCCCCGCGGCAGGCTGGAGTAATATCTCCGATCTTGCCAATGCCACGCCTGTAAAAAGTGGGACAAAGTCGATCAGCGTAACGTACACCGGCACCTATGGCGGATTCCAGATCGGCAATGGCGGCGCCAGCATCGATCTGTCCGTATATACGGTGATCAAGCTGTCCATTTATGGCGGTCCTGGCACGGCGGGCAAACAGGTCAAGCTCTACCTGAACAGCCTCGATACGAAGGGACAGCTCCTTCAGCTTACAGAGGGCGCCTGGACGGATTACACGGTATCGATCAGCGATCTGGGTGGACCTGCCACGCTGGATGTGCTCCAGGTACAGGAATTCAGTGGAGCCACCCCCGTTATTTACATCGATAACATCATCGTGAACTGACCATATATATTAAACGCTAAATTCAGCGCATGATCATAAACAAGCCTTCCCTGCTGCTGTACTTCCTGTTCTTTTCCGGCGCATTCGTGTATGCGCAGGGGCCGGTGCAGACCGCGGCGCCCACGCAGACCGGTGGCCTGGCGGCGGCCCTGTCCGGCAGCCCAGGTGCAACAGACCTGCCGGTCGATAAGAACGCGACAAAGGAGACGGTACACCTGTACCGGCACCTGAAACAACTGACCGGCAAAAAGATCCTGTTCGGACATCAGGACGATCTGGCTTATGGGGTCGGATGGAAATATATTCCTGGACGCAGCGATATAAAGGATGTCACGGGTGAGTACCCTGCCGTTTACGGCTGGGAACTGGGCCGCCTCGAACTGGATCACGCCGTCAATATCGACAGCGTGCCCTTCGATAAGATGAAGGGGTTTATCCGGGAAGGATATGAGCGGGGAGGGGTGATCACGATCAGCTGGCACCTGAACAACCCGCTCACCGGAGGCACGGCCTGGCAACCCGCTCCCGGAACGGTGGCTTCCATTTTGCCCGGTGGGGAGAAGCATGCGCTCTACAAGACCTGGCTGGATAAGGTGGCTTCCTTTCTGGCCAGCCTGAAAGGGAAACACGATGAACCCATTCCCGTTATCCTCCGCCTCTTCCATGAGCTGAACGGTAACTGGTTCTGGTGGGGCGGGAAGAACTGTACCCCCGATGAGCTGAAGCAGCTCTGGCGTTTCACGGTGAGCTATCTCCGCGATGAGCGGCAGCTCCATAATTTACTCTATGCGTTCAATACGGACCGGTTTGCTTCGGAAGAGGCCTGGCTGGAAAAATATCCCGGTGATGAATGGGTGGATGTTGCCGGCTTTGATATTTACCAGGCCAACAACATCGCAAAGAACGAAGACTTCATGCTGGAATTCGGCAAGACCCTGAGCATGCTGGAAAAGATCGCCGCTGAAAGGAATAAGATCCCCGCCCTGACAGAGTTCGGATATAATGGCCTGCCCGACAGCGTTTGGTGGACCCATGTTTTCGGCAAGACGCTGGAAGGGCACCGTATTGCCTATGCGCTGACCTGGCGCAATGCGGGGTTCGGGCCTGGCGGGCATGCCCAGTTCTTTGCGCCCTATAAAGGACAGACATCGGCGGAAGACTTTTCGAAAATGGTTGGTTCGGGACGGATCCTGTTACAGACCGGAGTGGCGAAAGAGAAAATTTACGAGTAAATTAGGGGACTAAACGCTAACGATGAAATTACGAATTCCGGATCTTGCCATTATTGCAGCCTATCTGATCACTATGGTGGTGATCGGCTGGACCCTGCGAAAAAAAGCCAGGCTCAATAAAGAAAATTATCTCCTGGGTGGGAAGTCCCTTCCCTGGTATATGCTGGGGCTGAGCGATGCCTCCGATATGTTCGATATATCGGGCACCATGTGGATGGTCAGCCTCTGCTTCGTATATGGTATGAAGAGCATCTGGATCCCCTGGCTCTGGCCGGTGTTCAATCAGGTCTTCATGATGATGTACCTCTCGCGCTGGCTGAGAAGATCGAACGCCACTACCGGCGCGGAGTGGCTTGCCGGCCGGTTTGGAAAGACCGGGGCCGGCGTGAGGTCCTCGCATAATATCGTCGTGGCCTTTGCGCTGCTCAGCTGTCTGGGCTTTATGGCCTATGGGTTCGTGGGACTGGGAAAGTTCATGCAGATCTTCATCCCCTGGGAAAATGTGCAGCACTTCGTTCCATTTACCGTCCCTCCCGCCTATGTCCCCCATTTCTATGGGATCGTGTTCACGCTGTTCGCCATGTTCTATTCGATCCTTGGCGGCATGCACAGCATCGTGCTGGGGGATGTCATCAAGTACGCGATCATGACCGTGGCCTGCATCTCCATCGGCGTCATCGCCATGATGCGGTTGCACGGGCATCCGGATTCCCTGAAGGTCCCGCACGGCTGGCTCAATCCCTTTTTTGGATGGCGGCTGGACCTGAACTGGCATTCGATCGTGGAAGATGCGAACAAGAAAATAAGAGAGGACGGCTTCTCCCTGTTCGGCGTTTTCTTTATGATGATGCTGTTCAAGGGGATATTCGCCAGCCTCGCCGGGCCAGCGCCCAACTATGATATGCAGAAAGTGCTGAGTACCCGTTCGCCGCAGGAGGCCAGTAAGATGAGCGGCTTCGTCTCTATAATTTTGCTTCCGGTAAGGTACACGATGATCATTGGCCTGACGGTGCTGGCGCTGCTGTATTATGGACAGATTGGCCCGGACCTGCAGACACCGGGTGGGACCGACTTTGAAAAGATCCTGCCGGCCACCATCAATAATTTCCTGCCGGTAGGGCTGATGGGACTGGTGCTGACTGGTCTGCTGGGCGCATTCATGGGCTCTTTTTCGGGTACGCTCAACGCAGCACAAGCCTATATCGTAAACGATATCTATCTGAAATATGTAAACCCGAAGGCATCCAACCGGCAGACCATCTCCATGAACTACCTGTCCGGCCTCTTTGTGGTCATACTGGGTGTGGTGCTGGGATTATTCGTAAAGGATGTGAATACGGTGCTGCAATGGATCGTATCGGGCCTCTATGGCGGCTATGTCGCTTCCAATATGCTGAAATGGCACTGGTGGAGGTTCAATGCCAAAGGCTTTTTCTGGGGCATGCTGGCCGGGATCGTGCCTGCCATCGCCCTGGCGGTATTAAAATATAAGGACGTCCTGCAGGGTCTCGATCTCTGGTACTGGCCCGTATTATTTTTCCTTTCCCTGGCGGGCTCGGTGATCGGCTCCTATGCGGCCCCACCCACCGACGCCGAAACGCTCAAGTCCTTTTACAAGACGGTGCGGCCCTGGGGATTCTGGAAACCCGTGCATGAAAAGGTCCTGAAGGAAGACCCTTTTTTTGTTGGGAATAAAAATTTCAAGCTGAACGCATTTAATATCGTGCTGGGCATGATCGGGCAGCTGTGCCTGACCCTCCTGCCCATGTATATCGTGCTATGGCTGAAGCTGCCCTTATTGATCACCGTGGGGATCCTGTTGCTTATCATCATGATCCTGAAGCGGACCTGGTGGGACCGGCTCAATGAATACTAACTGTTTGTTTCACTAAAATCAGCGATGATGAAGAATTTATTTGGTAAAAGGCTTGAAAAACTGGAGAGTAACCACAGGGAACTGATCGCACATCCCAACGAGCTGACTGGAACGGACAATGGAATTTTTCGCCGGTATGCATACCCGGTACTGACGGCTGCGCATACCCCGCTGTACTGGCGCTATGACCTCGATGAAAAGAGAAACCCTTATCTCATGGAACGGTTTGGCATCAATTCGGTCTTCAATGCGGGGGCGATCAGATGGAAAGGGAAGTACCTGCTGGTGGCACGAGTGGAAGGGCTGGACAGAAAATCCTTTTTTGCGGTGGCGGAGAGCCCCAACGGGGTCGACAATTTCCGTTTCTGGGATCATCCGGTAGACATGCCTGCCATCGGTGGCGCCGATACGAACCTCTACGATATGCGCCTGACCCACCATGAGGATGGCTGGATCTATGGCCTTTTCTGTACGGAAAAGAAAGATCCCTCGGCGCCTCCCGGCGACCAGTCCTCCGCGATCGCCCAATGCGGGATCGCAAGGACAAAGGACCTGATACACTGGATAAGGCTTGACGACCTGAAGACGCGTTCCCCGCAGCAGCGGAATGTCGTGCTGCACCCTGAGCTGGTCGATGGCAAATATGCCTTTTACACAAGGCCGCAGGACGGGTTTATCGATACGGGCAGCGGCGGTGGCATTGGTTTCGGGCTTTCTCTTTCCATTACACATGCCGCCATCGGGGAAGAAAAGATCATCGATCCCCGGATCTACCATACGATCAACGAGGCCAAGAACGGACTTGGGCCAGCGCCTATCCGGACCAGGCTCGGCTGGCTGCACCTTGCACATGGTGTAAGAAATACGGCAGCAGGCCTGCGTTACACCCTTTATCTTTTCATGACGGACCTGCATGACCTGACAAAGGTCATCTGCAAGCCCGGTGGCTATTTCCTCGCGCCCGAAGGAGGAGAAAGGACCGGCGATGTTTCCAACGTGGTATTCTCCAACGGCTGGATCGCCGATGAGGATGGCGCCGTATATATCTATTATGCTTCTTCCGATACGCGGATGCATGTCGCTGTCAGCTCGGTCGATAAATTGCTGGACTATGTGGTGAATACGCCACAGGACGGGCTGAGCTCATTGGCTTCCGTTACGACCCTGCAAAAGATCATACAGCAGAACAGGCCTTTTATCGGCGCTGCCGGTGAGGCAGGTGCTCAGCATAGCACAGACAAGCATACCGCTGATCCGCACGCCGCGGCGGGTACCCATGCCGGCAATGGTTCCGGCGCCCATTCAAAAGCCTCTTTGTCATGAACGGCGGCAGTCAGGGTCCACCCCTGCGACAGGAAGCGCATGCGCAGACCCTTGCGGCATACGGGGTAGAAATGGAAGAGGAGCTCCGGTCCATCCTCGGATACTGGATGCGGCAAACCATCGATGAAGAACATGGAGGATTTTATGGGAAGATCGACGGGGACAACAGGGCGCATCCGGAGGCGCCCAAGGGGGTCGTGCTGAACAGCCGTATCTGCTGGGCCTTCAGTGCGGCATATCATCATACCGGTGACCCGCAATGGCTGTCCGTCGCTACGCGCGCGCACGACTATCTGCTGGCGCATTTCCTGGACCCGGTGTACGGTGGGGTTTACTGGAGCGTGGACTATCGGGGCGGATTGCTCAACGGGCGCAAGCAGATCTATGGGCTGGCTTTCTGTCTGTACGGGCTGAGCGAATACTGTATAGCTAACAAGCAGGGGCAAACGCTGGAGCAAGCCATATCGCTGTTCCGGCTTATAGAAGAGCGCAGCTATGACACCCGGAGAAAGGGATATTACGAAGCGTTCACGCGTGACTGGCAGCCGCTGGAAGACCTGCGTCTGAGCCCGAAGGATGCGAATGAGCGCAAGACGATGAATACCCATCTGCATGTGATAGAGGCCTATGCCAACCTTTACCGCGTCTGGCCCGACGCCTTGCTGAGACAACGGATAACGGACCTGCTGGAGGTCTTCGACCACTATATCGTCGACCGGAAGACCGGGCATCTGGTTTTGTTCTTCGATGAGGACTGGAACCCCCGGTCCGATATCCTTTCCTTTGGGCATGATATCGAGGCGGCCTGGCTGCTGCAGGAGGCGGCAGTCATCGTGGGTGACAGCCATTGGGTCGCGACGACGAAAGAATGGGCGATGAAAACAGCGGATGCCGCAGCCGGAGGGCTTGACAAGGACGGAGGGTTATGGTATGAGCAGGAGGGAGGACAACTGGTCATGGAAAAACATTCCTGGCCCCAGGCCGAGGCCATGGTAGGCTTCTTCAATGCCTGGCAGATCAGCGGCGACCCCCGATGGCTGGACAGGTCCATGGACAGCTGGAAATTTGTAAAGAAGTATATAAAGGACCCCGTTTTCGGGGAGTGGTTCTGGGGCGTGCGGGCGGACCACTCTCCGATGCCGGGACAGGACAAGGCCGGATTCTGGAAATGCCCCTATCACAACAGCCGCGCCTGCCTCGAGATCATCAGGAGGATAGGGTGACCCGCCGACCCGCCGGGATCCCGGATTGCACGGTCGCACTGCCGCTGGGGTCCCGCACCGGATTTGCGCATTTTGGCGTAGGTTTGAGGCAAAAATTATTGCATATGCGACTCTTCTCCCGATCCGCTGTCCTGATCTTCTTAGTCATAGCTACCTGTTCCATGTGCATGCAAAAACCTGCGCGTGTCGTCTTCTTCGGTGATTCCATTACCCAGGCCGGAGCAAAACCCGGTGGCTTCATCCCGCTCATCGGAGATGCGCTGGCCCAGAAAGGACTGGCCGCCGGCTATGAGCTCGTCGGCGCCGGCGTCAGCGGCAACAAGGTCTACGATCTTTATCTTCGCATGGAGGAAGACGTGCTGGCAAAGAACCCCGATGTGGTCATCATCTGGATCGGGGTGAACGATGTCTGGCATAAAGTGACATCCGGCACAGGCACCGACCCGGATAAATTCGAACGGTTCTATGCGGCTATCATCAATAAATTGCTGGACAAACATATCCGCACGATCCTCGTCACACCTGCCGTTATAGGCGAGAAGGCGGATTTTACCAACCAGCAGGATGGGGATATGAACAGCTATTCGCAGATCATCCGCAACCTTGCCCAGAAATATCATTGCGGGCTGGTAGACCTCCGCGAACTCTTCCATAATTATGAACTGAAAAATAATCCTGCAAACGCCGACCGGGGCATACTGACCCAGGACCGGGTTCATCTGAACGATAAAGGCAATCAGTTCGTGGCCGATCAGATGCTGCCCGTGTTGTTGTCGGGGACTAAAAATTAATTTTTATGAAGACCATCATCATCACCGGCGCCAATGGCAACCTCGGCTCCGCGACCGTAAAGAAGTTCCTGGACGAAGGCTATAAGGTCGTGGCGGTGGACCATTCCATGGATCATCTTGAATTTGCCAGGGACAACGCCAGCTTCGGATGGAAGGCCGTCGACCTCGCCGACGAACAGGCGGCGGCGGCTTTTGTAAAGAGCGTGATCGATGTGCATGGGAGGGTCGACGGCGCTTTATTGCTGGTTGGCGGCTTTGCGATGGGCGATATCGCGGCGACGGATGGCGAAGCGCTGAAGAAAATGTATTCCCTGAATTTTGAGACGGCCTATTTCATGGCCCGTCCGCTGTTCCAGCATATGCTCCAGAATGGGTATGGCCGCATCGTATTCATGGGGGCGCGACCCGCCATCAGACCCGAACAGGGCAAAGGGGTGATCGCCTATTCCATGACCAAGGCCATGCTGTTTCATCTGGCAGAGTTGCTGAATGCGGAGGCGAAAGGGAAGAATGTGCTGGCTGCGGTGGTGGCGCCGAGCACGATCGACACGGAGGTCAACCGGAAGAGCATGCCCACCGCCGACCCCGCAAACTGGGTGAAGGCAGAACAGATCGCCGGCGTACTGGAATTCATCTGCAGCGCAAAAGGAGATCCTCTGCGGGAGAGCATATACAAGGTTTACAATAACGCGTGAGCAGTTTGCGGCTTGCCGCTTCGCCGCTCACGCGCATTGCTTCAGACTTTCAGCACGCTGTTCCATCCCGTCACGCCATCCGGCTCGCGCAGGGGATTCTCAATGTCCTCCATCCACATCTTGTCGTCGATGAAGAACTTGTAATAATACTTGCCCCTGGGCAGCATGGGGATCGTGATCTTCCAGAAGTCCCCGTCCTTCTCCTTCGCCGGCCTCAGCAGCAGCTCATCGGGCGCCCAATGATTGAAACTGCCGGCCAGGGAGATGTGGGAACAGGAGGCCGCATCGAGATGATGGACATAGAACTCGATCGTCTTTTTTCTTTTGTTGATGTAAGGTGAATCATGAAATTTCATAGCACCCCCTTTTTTAGATTTTAAATATGTTTTCAATGGGGTTTTAACAGGCAAGTAAGATCGTTACTACGGTCAGATTCAGGGAAGAAAGTCAAGAGATACAAAAGTTAGCATTTTTTTCGGCAAATTGCAGCAGGAACGCGTATTTTTTTGCTAAATCGGTTTAATGTCATTTTAATCGATCTTACCTTAGCATACCGCGCCAATTGGATAAATTTATGATCAATTTCCGGGAGGCCCCATTATGACACAAATAAAGATCTTGTTGGTAGAAGATGAAAGGAAGATTGCGGAGAGTTTACGCAAAGGACTGACCGAGCAGCAATACGAGGTCGATACGGCCTATGACGGGGCGGCCGGTAAGAAGCTCTTTACGGCAAACACTTACGACCTGGCCATCCTGGACATCAACCTTCCCCTCATCAACGGCTATGAGCTGGCGCGTCATATCCGCAGCACCAACGAGCAGATCCTGGTCATCATGCTGACGGCCATGAATACGACCGAGGATAAGATCGAAGGCTTCGACGCCGGGGCCGATGACTATATCGTAAAACCTTTTGACTTTCAGGAATTGCTGGTCCGCATACGCGCCCTGCTGAAACGCCTGCATCAGCAGCCGGGCCCTGGGTCGAACATGCTGAAAGTGGGCGACCTCGTGATGAATCTCGACAGCAAGGAAGTGAGCCGCGAGGGCAAGAACATTCCGCTCACCGCCAAGGAGTTCCAACTGCTGGAATACCTTATCCGCAACAAGAACAAAGTGGTCTCGAGGATCGATATCGCCATGAATGTCTGGGACATCGATTTCGATACCAAGACGAATGTGATCGACGTGTATGTTAATTTTCTCCGTAAGAAAATAGAAAAAGACTTTTCTTCGAAGCTGATCTATACGCAGGTTGGCATGGGCTATGTTCTAAAAGAAAACACCTGATTTGCAGATCCGCTATAAAATAATGTTGCTATTTACGATGCTGGTAACGGCCATCATCCTCGTGCTGACCATGTCCGTATATTATTTCGCCAGGCTGGAGAGGAAGGAGGTGTTCGACAAACGGCTGAAGGCCCGGGCAAACTATAATTCCCAGATGTATGCCCTGATGGGGGACAGCGCCTTGTCGCTCCTGCACCGGATGGATACGACCTCCACGGGAGGGCTCCTGCCTTCCCGCAGCATCGGCATCTACTCCGATGATGGGAAGTCGTTGTACAAATATGACATGCCCGGCAGCAAGCCCCTGCTGATGACGGATAATATTTTCAAGGAAGTAAAAATCAAAGGCGAGAAATATTTCGCCATAGACAACCGGGACGCCATAGCGCTGAGACGCGTCACCAGCAACAAGCCGTTTATCGTGGTGGTGGCCGGTCATGATGACGATGGGCTGGAAAGGGTACAGAAGCTGAACAAGATCCTTTTTTCCAGCCTGATCCTCGGCGTGGTCCTCACTGCCCTTGTGGCTTTCCTTTTTACGGGCCAGCTCTTAAAGCCTGTCGCGCAGATCATCCGTGAAGTCAACGAGATCTCTTCTTATAATCTTTCCCATCGTATAAAGGCGGGCAACGGTCAGGATGAGCTGAGCAGACTGGCCAATACGTTCAATGAATTGCTGGCCCGTCTCCAGGAGTCTTTTGCGATCCAGCGAAGGTTCATCTCCAACGCGTCCCATGAGCTCTCTACGCCACTCACCTCCGTCTCCAGCCAGTTGGCCGTGACGCTGCACAAAGAAAGAAATGTCGATGAGTACAAACAGGTGCTCTGGTCGATCAGCGAGGATGTGGAGCAGATGCGGCAATTGACCAAGAGCCTGCTCGAAATTGCCAAAACTGGCTCCCAGGGCGGTATCGAGCTCAACGAGGTAAGAGTAGATGAGGTGTTGCTGAAAGTGACCTCCGATATAAAAAGACTCAACCCCGAATACAAGGTCGAACTGGATTTCGGGGAATTTCCCGAAGACGAAAAAGACTTTGTCGTATTCGGCAACAGCGAATTGCTCTATATCGCCGTAAGGAATCTCGTGGAGAACGGTTGTAAATACTCACCGGATAAAAGGTCCGTGGTGGATCTTTCTTTCCGCGAGCACAAGGTCTATGTACAGGTGGTCAACCAGGGGTCTGTGATACCATCCGAAGAGATCCAGCAGATCTTTCAGCCGTTCTACCGCGGCGCGGGCACCCGCAATTCCAGAGGATTCGGTCTCGGCCTGGCCCTCGCACAGCGGATCATCGCCATCCATAAAGGCTCCATTCAGGTAAGCTCCCATATCAGCACCGGCACGAACTTCACGATCGAATTGCCGGCGATCAAAATATTTAATTAATTTCCGGGACCGGCTGACCTTCATGACCGGGGCTTTTTTTCCAAACCGACGAACAACGATCCATGACCTGGACACAAATTATCGATCCCTTCCACAACATGATCTTATCCGCCATGGTCGCCCTGGCGCCGGTATTATTCATCTTCTGGGCCCTTGTCATCCGAAAAATGAAAGGTTATCGGGCCAGCCTGCTGGCTGCGGTGCTGGCCATGCTCATCGCGATCCTGGTGTACGGCATGCCCGTCAGGCTGGCGCTCCTCTCGTCGGGCAACGGTGTCCTGTATGGGTTATTCCCGATCTGCTGGATCGTCATACCGGCGGTCTTCCTGTTCAATATCACCGTGAAGAGCGGTCAGTTCGCCATCATCAAACATTTCATGGCTTCCATCACATCGGACAGGAGGATCCAGGCGCTGCTGATCGCTTTTTCTTTCGGGTCCTTTCTGGAAGGTACGGCAGGCTTTGGCGCGCCGGTTGCGATCACGGCGGCGATGCTGGTAGGGTTAGGGTTCAACCCACTGTATGCGGCAGGGATCTGCCTTATCGCCAATACCGCCCCGGTGGCATTCGGCTCTATCGGCATCCCGATCACCGTGGCATCCCAGGTGACGGCTATTCCCGAAATGGCCATTTCACAGATGGTGGGAAGGACGCTGCCGGTCTTGTCGGTCTTCCTCCCTTTCTATCTGGTCAATCTGATGGCTGGTATAAAGCGAACAAGAGAAGTATGGCCTGCGGTCGTCGTTTCGGGTGTCTCCTTTGCATTTATACAATGGGTTACTTCGAATTATCTGGGCCCTGCCCTTCCCGATGTGCTGGCGGGTATCGGGTCCATTGCCTGTCTGATCGTTTTTCTGCGGTTCTGGAAACCAAAGACCATCTGGCGTTTCCCGGATGAGGCGGCTCCGGTCATCGACCCCGACCTCCGGTATTCCACCGGTCAGATCATAAAGGCATTGTCCCCATTCATCATCCTGACGATTATGATCATCATCTGGGGCTTGGCCCCGGTAAAGGAATTCCTCAATAACACGGGTCTGCTGCAATTCCAGGTCCCCGGCCTGCACAATGCGATAAGGGATCAGAACGGCGGCTTGCTGGCGCATATCTATAAGCTCAACTACCTGTCGGCCGCAGGCACCGCCATCATGCTCTCGGCGCTTATCGCCCTTCCGGTGATCGGGTTGAGCTTCCGGGAAGGAGCCGGCGTATTGCTGGCGACGCTCCGGCAACTGAAATATCCGGTCATCACGATAGCCTCCGTTCTGGCATTCGCCTGGCTGTTCAACGATTCAGGCATTACCTTAACGCTTGCCAAAGGCCTGGCCAATACCGGCCCCCTGTTCCCTTTCTTCGCGCCTGTACTGGGATGGCTGGGGGTGTTTATCACGGGCTCCGATACCTCGGCGAATGCGCTGTTCGGAAAGCTTCAATCCGCCACCGCCACTTCGATAGGCGTAGACCCCGTCGTCACCGTTGCCGCAAACGTATCCGGTGGCGTGATCGGGAAAATGATCTCACCGCAATCCATAGCGGTAGCCGCTGCGGCCGGAGGACTCGTTGGCAAGGAGTCGGACCTTTTCCGGTTCACGGTCAAGCATAGTTTTATTATGCTCATCTTTATCTGTCTGCTTGTGCTGGCGCAGGCCTATTTGTTTAAATGGATGATCCCCACATATTTTATAAAACCGATATGAAAATAGTAGTACTGGATGGATTCACGCTCAACCCCGGAGACCTCGGCTGGGATGCGCTCGGAAGATTGGGCGAGCTCATCGTTTATGACCGGAGCGCGCCCGCTGGGGTTGTAGGCAGATGCGAAGGGGCGGAGATCGTTTTCACCAACAAGACTCCCCTGGGGAAAGAGATCCTGGCGCAATTGCCCTCGCTGAAATGGATTGGTGTGCTGGCCACCGGCCATAATGTGGTCGACAGCGCCTTTGCAAAAGAGAGAGGCGTCCTTGTGGCCAATGTTCCCGGCTATGGCACGGCTTCCGTGGTCCAGATGACCTTTGCCCTGCTGCTGGAGTTGTGTCTGCATGTTCAACACCACAGCGATTCCGTAATCGAAGGCAAGTGGTCGCGGTCGGCCGATTTTTGTTACTGGGATTTTCCCCTCGTGGAACTGGCCGGCAAGACGATCGGGATCATCGGACTGGGTCATATCGGCGGGAAGGTGGCCGATGTGGCCGCCGCCTTCGGTATGAAGGTCATCGGGTCCAGCCGGAGCCGCCCGGATCAGGCGCATCGCCAACATTTCAGGTGGGCGGAAATACCGGAATTGCTGGAAAGCTCCGATGTGGTGAGCATTCATTGCCCTTTGTCACCCGCGACGCAGGGACTGATCAATAAGGTCAGTTTGTCCCGGATGAAAAAGACGGCCTTTCTGCTGAATACATCGAGGGGCCCGATCGTAGTGGAGCAGGACCTGGCAGACGCGCTCAACGACGGCGTGATCGCGGGCGCGGGCATCGATGTGCTTTCCACGGAGCCGCCTCCGGCGGACAACCCTTTGTTCAGGGCAAAGAACTGTATCATCACCCCGCATATCTCCTGGGCTACCAAAGAGGCCAGGTCCCGTCTGATGGCTGTTGCCGCCGATAACCTGGCTGCGTATATCGCGGGACGGCCGGTGAACGTGGTGAATAAATAGGATTACCGGATGAATGCTTTGGCCATAACTGAATAACCATGATGCATATCCTCATAGCACCGAATGCCTTTAAGAACAGCCTTTCCGCGGGGGAGGCCGCAGCGGCCATTCAGGATGGACTGAGAAAGAGCCGCCTGGACTGTACCACGGAATGTTTTCCGGTTGGCGACGGGGGCGACGGCACCTGCGACCTCATCATACAGCAACTCGGAGGAACAAAGGTCCCTGCGGATGCGAGGGACCCTTTTGGAAGGAATATACCGACCTCCTTTGGTCTGATAGAAAATGGAAGAACGGCCGTCATCGAAATGGCCAATGCATCCGGGCTCCGGCTGCTGAAAGACAACGAGCTGGACCCGCTGCATGCGTTATCGACCGGTACGGGTGACCTCATCCGGCAGGCGCTGGACAAAGGAGTGGGCAGGATCATCATCGGCATGGGCGGTTCGGCTACGGTAGACGGAGGCGTGGGGATCCTGAATGCCCTTGGCATCCGGTTCCTCGATGCCTCAGGGAATGACCTGACCGCCATGCCCGGAAGCCTGACAGGGCTGGCGACGATCGACGACTCGGGGCTCGATCCCCGGATCGCGTCGGCTGAGCTGATCGTTCTTTGCGATGTGGATACAAAATTATTGGGCGGGCATGGATCCGCTGCAGTCTTCGGCCCGCAGAAGGGCGCTTCGCCCGGGATGGTGAAGCAGCTGGATGCAGCCCTCGCCAGGTTTTCGCAGGTCGCCCTGCAGTTGAAAGGGAAAGATATGTCCGCACTGAAGTCCGGGGGCACGGCAGGTGGCGCCGCAGCGGGCCTCTACCAGTTCCTTGGCGCCCGTCTGGTCAACGGCATCGAATATTTCCTACAGCTTACCGGTTTCGACCTGGCCTTGCAGCGGAGCGGGCTGCTGATCACGGGAGAGGGCAGCATCGACGAACAGACCCTCCAGGGAAAAGGGCCTTTTGGCGTTGCCGTCCGGGCAAAGGCGCATGGGCTTCCGGTCATCGGGCTTGCGGGCAAACTTCCCCCCGAAGCCAATGCTGCGTTGCAGGAATATTTCGATGTGCTGCTGCCCATTGGCAATGAGCCCTCGGAGCTTGCCGCCGCGCTGCAAGCCACGGCATCCAATCTGCAAAGGACGGCCATGGAGCTGGGAAATATGCTGGCGATCCGCCCTGCGCATCCGCTATGACTTGCATCGCCCGACGCTCTTCCCGATTCCCACCCTATTTATTCTCATCCGCCCTCGCGGCCGGTGTGACCACGACATTGCGGGGCATCAGCAATTTACTGATCAGCCCCGTCCAGCCGGTCTGGTGTGAGGCGCCTACCCCTCTTCCGTTATCGCCGTGGAAATATTCGTAGAATAAGATATAGTCTTTGAAATGCGGATCGGTCTGCAACTTTTCATTGGCGCCGAATACCGGCCGCCTGCCCTGTGCATCCCGGAGGAACAGCAGGCTCAGCCTTTTGGACAGCTCCATGCTGATCTCGTTCAGCGTGGAATACTTGCCCGAGCCCGTCGGATGCTCGACCTTGAAATCATCCCCGTAGTAGTGATGGAATCGTTGCAGGGATTCGATGATCAGAAAATTCACCGGCATCCATATCGGTCCTCTCCAGTTGGAATTACCCCCGAAAAGAGGGATGGGGGATTCGCCGGGCGTATATTCCACCGTCAGCGTATGTCCATCAACGGTAAGCTGGTAAGGGTTTTTCTCGTAAACCTTCGAAAGGGCCCGCACGCCGTAGTCGCTGAGAAATTCCGTCTCATCCAGCATGCGGCTCAGGATCCTTTTGATGCGGTGACCCCGGAGCAGGGACAGGAGGTGTTTCTCCTCCGTGCCTTTTTCATGCCAGCGGGATACGAGGGCGGCGAGGTCGGGACGATAGTCGAGGAACCATTTGAGGCGTTTGGAGAATTCGGCTTCGCCCTGCAGCAACTCGTCATCGAGGATCTCCACGGCGAACAGCGGGATCAGGCCTACCATGGAGCGGATCTTTACTTTAAAATTACCACCGTCCGGAAGTTTCACCGAATCGTAATAGAATTCGTCCGCCTCATCCCATAGCCCGTCCGAGCCCACGCCCATGCTGGCCATAGCCCCCGCGATATACAGGAAGTGCTCGAAGAATTTATTGGCCATGTCCTGATAGACTTGGTTGGCCCTGGACAGTTCCAGCGCGATCCGCATGAGGTTCAGCGAGTACATGGCCACCCAGCTCGTACCGTCGGCCTGCTCCAGGCGGCTGCCATCGGGTAAGATCGTTTTGTTGCGATCGAACACGCCGATATTGTCCATGCCCAGAAATCCTCCTTCGAAAATATTATTGCCTTCGGCGTCCTTACGGTTGACCCACCACGTGAAGTTGAGCAGCAGCTTGTGAAAGACGGTCTCCAGAAAGGCGGTATCGCCTTTTCCGCCGTTGCAATGCTTTTCCAGTTCATAGACCCTCCAGGCTGCCCAGGCATGTACCGGCGGATTGGCATCGCCGAAAGCCCATTCATAGGCGGGGAACTGCCCGTTCGGATGCATATACCATTCATGGGTGAGCATCAGCAACTGCCGTTTGGCGAACGCGGGGTCGATGAGGGCAAAGCTGATGCAGTGGAAGGCGAGGTCCCAGGCCGCATACCAGGGATATTCCCATTTATCGGGCATGGAGATGATGTCGCTGTTGTGCATGTGCCGCCATTCATGGTTCCTGCCGTTCAACCGTTCGGGAGATGGGGGAGGCTGGCCCGGATCGCCTTTCAGCCATTGGTCCACATCGTAATTATAGAACTGCTTGCTCCAGAGCATACCCGCAAAGGCCTGTCGCTGGACACGCTTCTCATCCTCATCGCCGATCTCGTGCTGCAGGTCCCGATAGAACGCATCCGTTTCCTCCAGCCTGGCAGCAAATAGTTTATCAAAGTCCCTGAAGGGCGTAGCAAGATTTTTTGATTCCAGTCTCAGACGGATCGTCACCGAACCGCCCGCAGGTATGGACCGGTCATAATTCAGCGCAGCCCGGGTGCCCCGCTGGTAATTTACCGCATGTTCATCGCCATGGACGACCAGCTCATTGATGCCATCCTTGAAATATCCTGGCTTGTCGATGCCGTAGAGCTTCTTTACATTGGTATCGTTGTCGCAAAAGAATTGCGGTGCATTGTCTTCATTGTGCAGGATGAACTCCCCGAGCTGGTTGTGCTCGATGATGATTTTATTCCCTTCATTCGAGGACATCATGAGTGGCCGGTAATCGTCATAACCCCAGCTCCAGGTATTGCGGAACCAGATATGCGGCAGGATATTGATGGCGGCATCCTGGCTGCCCCGGTTGTGTACGGTGATGCGGATCAGGATGTCATCCGCATCCGCCTTGGCATATTCTATGAATACATCGAAGTAATCGTCTTTGTCGAAGAGGCCCGTATCCAGCAATTCGAATTCAGGGTCCATTCGCGTTCTTTTGCGGTTCTCCTCCAGCAGACGGGCATAGGGGAATTCCGCCTGCGGATATTTGTAGAGCATCTTCATATACGAATGGGTCGGGGAGGAGTCGAGATAATAATAGAGTTCCTTCACGTCTTCTCCATGATTGCCTTCGTAGCCCGTAAGACCGAATAATCTTTCCTTAAGGATCGGGTCTTTTTTATTCCAGAGGCCCACTGAAAAACAAAGCAGTTGTTTCTTGTCGGAAAACCCGCCGATCCCATCCTCGCCCCAGCGCCAGGCCTTGCTACGGGCCATATCATGCGTAGTATATGTCCAGGCTTCCCCGTCGGCGCTATAGTCTTCCCGGACCGTTCCCCACTGACGTTCAGAAAGATAAGGCCCCCATTTTTTCCATGCCGGATTCTGCAGACGTTCTTTTTCCATAATTTTTCAATGTACCAAATTAATCCCTTTTCAGCGGAGCGAAGCATTAAAAAATCACATAACTTTAAGCATACCCCCAAACGCTATTTATGCCCAAGACTGGATTCCGGCCGCAGACCGATGGATATGACTTTAACAACACCTGGAACACGGACGCGAATTACAAAGACTTTCTTATTTCCTCCATCAGATCTCAGCTTGTACCCGTGTTGGCAAAGGCCTTCGCCAGCAACCCTGCGCTGGCGCCTCTCTTCGGCGCGCTTGGACTTGTCGCATCGAATTTGTTGGAATTGCTGGGGAGCGTCTTCGGTATCCCACCCGGATTGGGGATCTCTACCGGCATCGCGGCGGGGGCCGCCACGGAATATATAACCAACCAGCTGAACGGGATCGTGGACCGCTCGGCGCCGGAGCACTATGGCGCCTGCGGCGGCATGGCTTTTTCCAGTCTGGATTATTATTTTGCGGACCTTGTCATTCCCAAAGGGACACAGACACAGCAGATCGATGGACAGCTTTATTCCGTACCCGATGGGATAGGCCCGGAATCAAAGACATTACGGAATTATATCTTCCAACGCCTTCAGGATTCTTATGGCGAAAATCATCCCGACGGTGTTTTTTACCGGACACTGGAATGGTATCTTATTTTAAAGACGATCCCTGCGCAGTTCAATGGTGGCGGAGCCGCCCTGAAAGAAAAGACAAAGAGCGAATGGGTACTGCTGGCTGCAAGCATCGATCGGGGCAAGCCACTTGCCCTTGGTCTGGTGGCGGACGAACTGAATATCTTTGAAAGCCATCAGGTGGTGGCTTATGGGTATGATGGAGATCCCTGGGCCGGCACGGGGTTGATCTTTATTTATGATAACAAACATCCAAACCAGGAGTGTGAGCTGCATGTTGATCTTAAGGGCAATGAGCTGAATATGAAAATGCTTTTGCACAATGGGACGGAGGCGGATGATCCCGGACATGTCATCAACTATAAAGGCTTTTTTTGTTCTGCGTATACGGCAAGCATGCCACCCCCAAGTCTGGGAGCCCGCAACCTCATGGTATCACCGGGTAGTTGTCTTAGCATCGGGGAGCCGTTCCGATTCCATTTCGATGTATGCACGACCGGGTTTATCGGAAATGGGCCAACGCTGAAAATCTCTCCCGTGATCCACACCGGTCCCGAAGAAATGATCATTCCCGGCCCTCCCTATTTGTATATCGATGTGTGGAGCGACCCGGCAGCTGCGGGCCATCCATTCGCCGATGTGACGCTGCACAACAGCCTGTCCTTTTCGGAGGAAGGAAAAAAGAAGGCGCATGCCTCCGTATATATAGCGCCGTTCACCGGAAATGAGATTCAGCGGGATAATGATAACGCCCTGCTGGTCCGGCTGAAAAAGCTGGCCGGGGCTGGCGATCGCCAGGCTGACGTTACTGCGGATGCGTTTATCCCTGTCAACGTGCTGAAGCGGGTAACGGTGAGCTGTGTGGAGCGGGAGAAGGATGATGGCGATTTTGCATTCATACCCGGTGCGGCCTGCAGCTTCCAGGCCGATAATTTTTTTGGAACGGAACCGGTCAACTATCACTGGCTGATCAACGGGATCCTTCAGAAATTCAGCAACAGCAGGCAGTTCAGGATCTACTCGTTACCACTGGCCGGTGCCAGCCTTGACATCACCGTAAAGATCGTCGCGGAGAATACGGGTTGTATGGCCACCGGCAATTTCCATCTGACGGTGCTGACCCCGGAAGAGGCCAGTCGTTTCAGGCTGATCTGCCATCTCCGGAGGGAGATCGGCGAAATGGGGATCTACACGCAGCTCCTCGATCCATCGGTGCCTCTTGAATCCGTGGCGCAATACCTGGACCTCCAGGCGCTGACCAAACTACAGCACGGCCTCAATGCGCTGGCCGATACGGTCAATTCAGCCAACCCGCAGCATTTTAAGGATAACGGCTTTTAAATTATCCGGATCGGCGGCTGCATGCGACGCGGATCACATGGCCGTATGCCTCGAGGGTTATACTATATAATTCCATCCGAACGGATCGGCCTCTTTCCCATATCGTATATCGTCAAGCCTGGCCCGGAGCGAAAGGGCGAGACTCTGTTTCCCACCCGATGGAAGATCGTGATCGACGCCACCGATACCGATGGTGCGGATGGGCGACACGACGGCGGCGGTGCCTGCTCCAAAGGCTTCGGTGATCGTCCCTTCTCCGAACGCAAGCTCCAGCTCTTCGATGCTGACCGGTCTTTCTTCTACCGTGATCCCATCCTTTTTCGCGATGGCGAACAGAGAATCCCGGGTGACGCCATCGAGTATGGAGTCGGACAGCGGAGGCGTGACCAGTTTACGGTTGAGGACGAACAGCACGTTCATGGTGCCGGACTCCTCGATGAACCGGTTCTCTTTTCCATCCGTCCACAACACCTGGTCATAGCCTTCCTCTTTTGCCTTGCGGGCGGGATAAAAAGCAGCGCCATAGTTGCCGCCGCATTTGGCATAGCCCGTGCCCCCCCGCGCCGCCCGGACAAAATCTTTTTCCACTTTTACACGGATAGGCTGCGGGTATAACGGTCCCGAAGGGGTGCAGACGATGGCGAAGCGATAGGCGTCGGAGATCTTTACGCCCAGACGCGCTTCCGTTGCGATAATAAAAGGACGTATATAAAGCGCGCCACCTGCACTGGTGGGCACCCAGTCCCTGTCCAGCTCTACCAGTTGCCTCAGTCCTTCCGAAAAGATCTCCCAGGAGGGCGCCGGCATGCACAGCCTTTCCGCCGACCTTTCAAGCCGCTCATAATGTTTGCGCGGGCGGAAGATATTGATCCTTCCATCGGCCTGGCGAAAAGCCTTCATACCTTCAAAGACGGTCTGTCCATAATGAAGTCCGAGGGCGGATGGGCTCAGGGAGAAATCTCCAAAAGGCAGGATCTGCGGGCTTCCCCATTTCCCACCGGAATAATCACAGACCAGCATTTGGTCCGTGGAATATTTCCCGAATTCCAGGTTGTCCCAGTCGACTTCTTTAAGAAGAGAACGCGATGTTTTGCGGACAGGGATTTGCAAGGGGGCGATGAGTTCCATAATTGTATTATTTTGTCATGATTGATTCCTTTCAGATTTTAGCTATGGACCTGGTCAAGCCATAATTCCATTTTGATGTCGCAACGGAAAGAAGAATAGTGCCCGGGTTCCAGTGGTGTTTCGGCAAAGCCAAGCTTCCGGTAAAGGCTGATGGCCGCCTTTAACGAATTGTGTGTATAGAGGACGATGCGTCTGGCGCCCAGGGACCTCGCTTTGCCGATCGCCGCCTTACTCAGGGCCTCACCCAGGCCTTTGCCCCGGTATTCTTCTCCGATGGCCATCTTGGTAAATTCATAGGTCTGGCCGTCACTACCGGGATCATCCCCCTCGCGGCCGTCTTCTTTTTTTAAGGCTACCGTGCCAGCGAGCTCGTCTTTGTATAAGATCATTAGGATGGCTCCTCCCTTTCCCAGGACCGCAGCCTCCGGCTGTGTCAGCACAAATTCATCCACGGCCTCCGGCGCCAGCCCGAAATGTTTGGTGAACCAGCCCCGGTAGAGCTGCTCGAAATAATGCTGGTGGGCGGGTTCATATTCCACAATGGTTATTGGTCCGGTAGTCATACGTTGATTTTGTGAAGTTCATTTCCTATCCGGATGGTCGCGTCAGTCAGCAGATCGAAATCTTCCCGGGTGCTGCGGTGATTGCAGATCGCAACCCGTATCGCATAATGGCCGTTCAGCATCGTGTACGAAGGGGTGGCGATCCCCTGGACATGCAGGGACATCAGGATCTCCTTGTTGAGGGCATTCAGCTCCTTCTCAAGGGCATCGGTCTGTCTTTCGTCAAGCGTTTGCCGATCGTCCCGCTTGCCTGGATTATAGCGATAGCAAACAATGTTCAGGGCAACATCCGTCAGCAGTTCCAGTTCTTCCGATTGCATGACACGGTCACCCAGATATTGCGCCTGCTCAAGGTTCTGACGAACGAGGCGACCATATTTCTGGATCCCATGTTCCTTCAGCAGCATCCATACCTTCAGCGCCTTGAAGCCGCGCGACAATTCCATTCCGTAGTTTGAGAATGGATCCGGCCCTGCGGACAGTCCTTTTTCATGGGCAGCAAGATAGTTCACCGGTGAGCTGTAGGCGCTGCGGTGCGCGGCTGCATCCCTGATCAGCACGCAACCCACCTCATAATTCATGTACAGCCATTTGTGAAAATCGAAGCTCAGGCTGTCGGCAAGATCTATTCCTTTGAGCCGTTCGCTGAATTCCGGCAATAGCCTTGGGATGGCGCCAAAGGCCCCGTCGATATGGAACCAGAGGCCCTCTTCCTTTGCCAACTCGCCGAGAGCGGACAGATCATCGATTGCGCCTGTATTCACCGTGCCCGCATTGCCGATCAGACAGAAGGGCAGGTATCCGGCCGCCCGGTCCTCGCGGAGCATTTCTTTTAATGCGTCTATACGTATCCGGTATTGGTCGTCCACCGGCACCTTGCGGAAATGATCGCTCCCCACGCCCAGCACCTCCACTCCTTTCAGCACGCAGTTATGGGTTTCAGAGGAACCATAGACCACCAGTTGACCCTCCACGCTGCGCAAGCCTTTTTGCTTGATCCCTGCATCGAGGAAATGGTTCCGGGCTACCACCAGCGCCGTGATATTGGCCATGGATGCCCCGCTGGTCAGGATGCCGCTGGCTGCAGGCGGAAAGCCGAAGATCTCTTTGCTCCAGTCCAGCACCTGTCGCTCTACATAGATGGGCGCATGGTTGCCGATGGCGAGGTTGGGATTCATGCCGCTGGCCAGCATATCCGCAAGCATGCCAAAAGGCGTACCACCTCCTTCCACCCATGACCAGAACCGGGGATGGATATTATTCTTATTAAACGGCAGCACCTGCGTAACGAAATCCTCATAGACGTCCGCTGCTTCCTGTGGCAGTTGTGGCAGTGGTTGTTGCAGACTTTTGAGGGCCTGTTTGGTCGGCTCTACCCATGCGGGCCTCTCCCGTACATCCTCGAGATAATCCATCATGTCGTCTATCATCCGGTGGCCGAGCCGGCGCATCTCTTCCCAGTTGGCCGGGTCCAGTGTTTCTTCTGCGAGGGATGTTGCTGTTGTTTTTATGGTCTTTTTCATATTTATACTTTCTTGTCCGGTTATCAGGGGTCATCTGGATTCCTGGGGTCATCCGGGTCAGATGGTCACTGGGTTATCCGGATCCCAGGGGTCACCTGGGTCACCGGGAGGGGCACATTTTTTATAGTGTTCCGGCCCATAGTAGTTGAACTTTTTTGGACTCATTCATTTCCAGCTAGTTGCAAAAAATTCAACTACTATGAGGAAATGCGTTATATACGACGATACAAATGTCATCAAGAATTTTGATAAAAAACAGATGCAGATTTGTTAATTTTGACCATATCAGATAGAAACATCTTTTTATGAATAAGAAAAATTTTGCGGTCACCGATGACCATTTGTATCTGCAGGTCGCAGGCGGCATCGAAAAAATGATCGGCGAGGAGATATTGAAGATCGGCGACAAGCTGCCATCCGTGCGGGTCCTGAGTGAAGAATACGGTATCAGCATGGGCACCGCCTTTCAGGCCTATTATCACCTGGAAGGTAAAGGTCTTATCGAGGCCAGGCCCAAATCGGGGTATTATGTACGCTTCAACTTCCGGCGCATGCCGGGCCTGCCCCGCATGGCGGAGACGGAGCCGGTAGCCAGCGAGGTAAGCGTAGAGGAAATGATCAGCGCCGTCTTCAATAATATTTCTTCGAACGACCTCATTAATTTTTCGATAGCGGCCCCCCCGCTCGAATTACTGCCGGCCGCCAAGCTGAACAAGATGCTGGTGCATGCCATGCGCAGCTCCAAACATCATGGCAT
>DATHHO010000292.1:0-41547 GCA_035317125.1 Puia sp. | reverse complement strand
GATAAACCCACCCTGCGTTCCCAGGGGCAGACCAAAGTTCAGGGCCGCCTGTACGCCCGACCCATCATGGATATGTTGTCCGTTGCTGTTGGTCACATAGCCGCCACCCGTAACCGACGCATCCAGCTTGCCGATATTTTTCCGCAGGATGATATTGATGACACCCGCGATGGCGTCACTGCCGTACTGGGCAGCGGCGCCGTCCCGCAGGATCTCGATCCTTTCGATGGACGACACGGGAATGGCGTTGAGGTCGGTCCCCACCGATCCTTTGCCAAATGTACCGTTGACATTCACGAGGGCCGAGTTATACCGTCGCTTGCCGTTGATCAGCACCAGCACCTGGTCGGGACCGAGGCCACGCAGGGAGGCGGGGTCGACATGGTCCGTTCCGTCTCCGAGCGACTGGGCATTGGAGCTGAAGGAAGGAGCGGCATAGTTGAGCAGCTGGCCAAGCGTCACCTGCGGAGCGTTTACGGATAATTTGTGCGCATCGAGCACATCCACCGGCACCGGGGATTCCAGACGGGTGCGGGGCAGTGCCCGGCTACCGATCACGACGACCTCGTTCAGGTCAGGAGCGGTCTGCAACAGAAAATCCCAGGTCGCAGTCCCGATCGCGGGTACTTCGATCGTCTGGGTCTTTGTCCGGTATCCGGCATAGCTGACCGTGACATTGTGTTTGCCCGCGCCGGGCGTTAACGTGTATTGTCCTGCGGAATTGGTGGTCGTCGAGACATTGCCCGAGGAGACCGTCGCCCCTGCAAGGATACTCCCGCCGCCCGAAACGCTGTCCGTACCATATACTTTGCCGGTGATGGACCCCGTCTGCGCAGTGGCCTGCAGGGACAGGAACAAGATCAGGATGCACAGGAGCGGCAGAGGCCGGGATGTTGGGAAATTTTTCTTGTCCGTTTTCAATCTCATAATAGCATGGTTTATGTGGTGATAAATGAAGGCTGGCATTCTGGTCCCGCTGCGCAAACGCAAATATATAAAGTCTACTGAATTAGTAGAGTAATAATTTTCTCATGCGACTATTTCGAAATGCTGTTCCATGAACCCCCTGGATAAAAATTCCCGGAGAAGGGCAGGGTTTACGTCTTGTCTGACGTCTTGCCGGCACCCCGTCAGACAGCTTCTCTGCCGGGTGTCTGACGTGTGGGACCGGCATCAGGTTCAGGTGGTGCGGGTGAGCCGGGTCCCATGGCCCGGTTGGGCCAGTCATTCCATTTAATGACATTGGATCGAGGGAAAAGGCTGCACCCCGTTCCTGTAAACAAGGAGGTGGAATATTGCCGCGGCTTCTTATTTTTGCAGCATGTTAACTATCAGTCAGCGCGGACAGCAAATGCCGGCCTCTCCGATCCGGAAACTGGTGCCATATGCAGAGGCGGCCAAGAAAAAAGGCGTCAAGGTATACCATCTCAACATCGGGCAGCCCGATATCGAGACCCCTGAAATGGCGCTGGATGCGGTGCGCCACTTTGATTTCAAGGTGCTGGAATACAGCCACAGCGCGGGCAACGAAAGCTACCGCCGCAAGCTGGCGACCTATTATAAAGGTGCGGGCATCAATGTGGATTATAGCCAGGTGCTGATCACCACAGGGGGGTCTGAAGCGATCTCCTTCGGGTTTATGAGCTGTCTGGACGCAGGGGACGAAGTGATCATCCCCGAGCCCTTTTATGCGAATTACAATGGGTTTGCGGTGGCGGCAAATGTAGTGGTCAGGCCGCTTACCTCACATATTGAAAATGGCTTTGCCCTTCCCCCCGCTGCGGAATTCGAGCGGCTGATCACTCCCCGCACAAAAGGGATCGTCATCTGCAATCCGAATAACCCTACCGGTTATTTATACAGCCGCGAAGAGATGGAGACCCTGAAGCAGATCGTCATCAAACACGATCTCTATCTGTTCTCGGATGAAGCTTACCGGGATTTCTGCTACAGCGGGGAACATTTCAGCGCGATGAACCTGGAGGGCGCGGAAAATAATGTGCTGATGATGGATACGATCTCCAAGCGGTACAGCGCCTGTGGCGGAAGGATCGGTGCGCTGGTCACCCGCAACCAGACCGTGCTGGACACCGTGCTAAAATTTGCCCAGGCCAGGCTGAGCCCTCCTTCCTTTGGACAGATCCTTGGAGAGGCGGCCACAGCGCTCCCGGCAGATTATTTTGACCATACCAAGGCGGAATATCTGAAACGACGGGATGTGCTGGTAAACCGGCTTAATAAGATACCCGGGGTATTCTGTCCCAATCCTGGTGGCGCCTTTTATGCCATGGCAAGCCTTCCGGTCGATGACAGCGATGTTTTCTGTCAATGGATGCTCGAGAGCTTCTCCTATAATAATCAGACGGTGATGCTGGCTCCGGCTGGCGGGTTCTATGGCACAAAGGGACTGGGCAAGAAAGAGATCCGTCTGGCCTATGTGCTGAATACCGATGCGCTGAGCAAGGCGATGGATTGTCTGGAGAAAGCACTGGAACAATATCCAGGTAAAACAAATTAGTTAAAATTATAATATTATATACCCTCTTCTCAATTTCAGTCCAAACACGACAAAAAGACCATTTTTTGGGCTTATAAGACCGCAAATTTGATATACTAAAAAATTACATATTTAATATTTCAATTTTCAATCGATAATTTTTGAAAATGTTAATAAAATAGTTTGCATCAAAGGGATTTTTTTCCGAGATTGCACTCAGTTCTTTACCAAGGATAGACAACCGGGGAAAATTGATAAAAGGATTTAGCAAATGCTACCAATTTTTGGATCGATTTTCTCCACCGGCGCTTTTCTTAACGAATTAGTAAGATTGTTTTTGCGGGTCATTGCGTTTTTTGGCACAATTTTGCATTGGTTAGGTCATGCAGCAGAAATGCAGCGGTTTCGGCGGACAGGAGCTGCAGACGAAGGGTTCAACTCCCGTCCCGGGTACAAAAGATTATTCAAGTTTTTTCATATGGCAAGCAATCGTTAGACGGCCTTCTGTTTCCACAGAGGGCCTTTTTTTTGCCCCTGGGTGTCGGGTAACGCCGTAATTCATTTCAACTTTCAACTGGTTTTCTCTATTTTTGCAGCCCGTTTGACGATCTTATCTGCCTATGGCATCAGGTCGGCCCCGCGGAAACAACACAACCGGCGCGATAGCTCAGTTGGTTAGAGCACAGGATTCATAACCCTGAGGTCTCGGGTTCAAGTCCCGATCGCGCTACAAAGGCCCCATAGTAAATTGATTATTAATTTATTATGGGGTTATTTTTATACACGCGCTTTAATAGCTGCCCTGCCCCTGGGACAAACAAAAAAATCAGAGATTAAACATCACCTTCAGCAAAACGATCCGCCCAGGCAGGGCGTATGAGCTGGCCGTAAACGTATTTGCCGAAAGATAAAACGCCCTATAGGTTTTTACATTCAGGAAATTAACAGCGCTGAGTTCGAAGTTGGCTTTCCATTTACTTACCCTGAATTTCGCCGAGGCATCAGCAAAAAAGTACTTCAGATGGGGGTTGCCCTCCTGCCGGGTAAAATAATGCTCGCCCGACAACCTGAATTGTACATTGCTCAGGGGGTTGTATTCCACCGAGACTTGCTGCTGTAACTGGTCGATATGATTGGCTGACGCATCCACCGCCGAATGACTGGCCGTTTGGATGAGTGTGGCTTTATAGTCTACAGCCACATGATCTCCTGCTTTGGTGGAAGCGCCGAACGAACCGGTCTCCGTAATGGTGTTGAAAGGCAATAATTGATCATTCTGCAACTGCACCGATCGGGTGCTTTGCCATTGCAAACCGGCGCTAAAAGTGGTTTTCAAAACAAAGGAATATTTGCTCGCCGTGCCGCTGACCGTCCAGGACCCGGTTGCATTGGGATAAGGCAACATGACCTGCTGCTGCAGGTTATTGGTAATGATCGCTGAGGCAATCTTACTGGCAGCGAGATGGTCATACATGATATTCAGGCTGGCGAAAAGCATGATCAGCGATTTGCGGTAACTAAACCCGGCTGACGCATGCTGGTCCTGCCTTTCAGCCAGGTCTGCGCTGTTGGCATACAGCGTCCGGTAGTCTTTCAAAATAGTGCCCTGGTAAATATCTTCAATGGTACCCGTCACATTGCGGTAATTGTAGGAGAGAAAAAGATAATTTTCGGTGCTCACCTGGTATTTTACTCTTAACAGCGGGTTAAAATATAGACGAGTCAACCGCTTGCCAAGGGAATACAGGCCATCGGAATAATCGATCTGCTGCAGGCTGACGGGCAAGGCAAGGTTTGCCTTAAGGATCGTTCCGGGCAGGTCATAGTCCGCTTCCCCATATATTTTCGATCGGGTCCAGTTCAACTGATTCACCGAGCTGTCCGATTCCGGGGTTATCTTTTTATCAATCTGGGACACGTCAAGATTGGATGTTAATGTTTGCGATTGAACGCTAAAACCTGCCTTGAAACTCTGCGTGATGAGGTTAGACGGTATTTTGAGCGATACATAATTCGTGGTGTACCAGGTTGGCACATTTACACGTTGAATCAATTGCGCATATCGGTTGCCGCTATTAAAAATCGTCGGTTCATAATCCGGGCCGATGGTCCTGTTTTCCGGTTCGGCCGAATGACTGATATAGGAATAAGCCTGTATGATAGGGTTGGATTTTAAGGATTTGATCAGATTAAATTCATTGGAGAAGCTCAACTGGTTATCATGAAGTACCTGTTGCACAGCGACGCCATTCGTGCTCAGGTCCGAAAAATAGGCGGACCGGTTACCATCCAGTACCAGGGCATCATTCAGGTAATATTTATTCCTGTTAATGTTCACGGTGAATTGGGCATGCAGGTTATCAGGCCGGAAACGGTTGTGCTGAGTCTCATTATACCGGACGGTATCGCCAGGTAAAAAGATGGTGCTCTGCTGGCTGTAATCCTGCCGCTGGTTATCATGGAAATACCAAGCGTTTATCTTCACCTGTATATCGTTACGTAATTTGACCAGGTTATTGAGGTTGAGAAGCCCGGATTGATTGAACAAATACCTGCCGCGGGATAAAGCCGGGTTGTTTACCGTACCGAGGGATAGCAGCGCGGCCGGCATATGATTATCAATCAGCTGCTCGTAGTTGCTTAAATTGTGCGCAACCAGTTCCTGCTGCAGATCGTACCCGGTATTGTTGCCTTTCAGGTAATTAATGGCCTTGTAATTGTCCTTGAACATCATCGCGTTCAGGTCAACGTCATAATTACCCGGCAAACCCGCCCCCACGCTCTCCTGCCCGATTGTTTGCATTTTCGCACCTTTTTTTATGGTCAGATTCAGGGCCACATCATCGCTCATCACCTTATTTTGCAGCGCCTTAATTGGCTGATCGTTTTGTATGACCTGCACCTGCTCCACAACGCTGTGCGGAATAGTCGTAGTAGCGATATTATATTTATCATCCAGCAGGTTATCGCCGTTAATATACAGGTTGGAGATCGGCTTGTTATTATAACTGATCGTTCCGTCAGAACCGATCGTTATGCCCGGCAGTTTTTTAAGCACATCACCGATGACCATATCTTGTGCACCCGCAAAATCAGACACCCTGTAACCAAGCGTATCGCCATGCGTTCGCAACACAGGCCGGCTGCTTTTGATCTCGACGGACCGCAGCTGGTTCACCGAAACGCTCAGCATAAAATCGTAAACAACGTGTACGTCTGCTATCGGCCGGCTCAGGGTTTTGTAACCTATACTCGTCGCTTCTATCACCAGTCCGCTTAAAGGCGTACCAGCAGGGATCTGTAAAGTATAAGCGCCGCCGGCATCCGTAACGGCATAGGCGATAATACGATTGTTAACGGAATTTCGCAGGTTGATACTGGCAAAGGGAACAGCCTTCCCGGTGCTATCCCTTACTGCGCCCCTTATATTTTGGGCAAGGCCCGCAATGGAAAGCAACAGGGCGATAAGCAGCAGGCCCGCAACCCTTACATACCTGCTCATCATTTTTCGGGCAGTTCTATGGGGTTATTGACGACAGGGCCGCTACCTCTTGGAGCAACCATGATATGATCCATTTTGGGGCCGTTGCTCTGACTATTGGCCGTATTTATGGCTTGCGCAAACGCAGCCGGATCCTTCTCCATGGTCGCCCGCAGCTTATCGAACTCCTTTTGGGTGCTTTTGATCGCCTGCATCGGTGGCTTGATCAAATTCGGGTCATCATTCAAACCCCGCAAGATCGGGGGGAGATCCTTTTCGTCCGTATTGCCGCCTACCGACTGGCCCGTAGGGGACGGGGACGCCTTCTCCAACCCGTCAAAGGCAAATACCACTTCGTTTTTCGTATCGTGGGCATCTACAATTACACCGGGCAAGCCGTTTAATTTCCAGGGGCCACTATGCACCGGCAGATCGGGGCAAAACCATACAATATAATCCCGCCCCCTGAAATGGCCGGTGGCCTTCTGGCAGTGCAGTCCCCCAAATGTGGCCGTGTCACCGCTGATTGTCCAGTCCATGGCTGGCATGGGGCCCTCGATCAGGTAGTCGCTCATCATCAGATTATCTTTGGTGAACATTTTCTGCTCATTCGGATACTGATAATATTGGGTGCGCGAACCTGCACCCCTCCGATTAATATTAAGGTGCCCGTCCGGACTGCTGGCTACCGCCTCGGCATACGCCTTTTTAAACTGTTGATCGGCTACCAGCCCGTCGTAACTCCGATAAGCGCTGGCGCTTTTGCCCACGAATAACACCGTATTTTCCGTGTAAGGGTGCGCCCGGTTTGCAGTGTCCCTTACATGGGCAAATTTGTAATGCACCATCAACCACGCTGTATCGGGTTTTTGCCCTTCGGCGCTGATAAATGCCGCCAGTAAACAGACGGCCAATGGTAATTGCTTTTTCATGGTTCTTGTTATTTTTAAACAATATTATTCCCGGGACACCACTCCCCGAAAACTTTGGTATGAATGCGCGTCGGGTATGGTCGAAGCTCGGTTATTTGTTATCCGGGATTTCAAAAACGCTTCGTTTGGCTGTCAATCCGGCCGGTTAAACACCTGATTGTTTGATGGTAAGCGGGATATTTTACCTTTGTTGATATGCTACCAGCCAAAAAAAGACTTTGGATAGAAATATTGCTCCACCTGGTGTTTTGGGCAGGTGTTTTTTATGTGCTTACTTCATTGGACAATTCGCATATCCACATATACGTCAGGGGACCCAATGTTGCCAGAGATTACGTTGACGAAGCCGGCGTCTCCACCTATGTTTATATTATTCTCCTTTCCCTGGCCCTGCTTTTCTATGGCAATGTATTCTGGGTATTTAGGAAAGTTATCCGGTATAAAAAGAGCATTGTCCGGCTGACCATCTGCGCCGGATGGTTTGCGATGGTATTCGGTGCGAACTATCTTATCGATGGCCCCTTGTTCGATCAGGCAAACCCCATCCCCGGTCCGCCGCCCCCAGAGTTGAGGGCAAGAATAGACAGCTTATTAAAGAGACCCCATCCCGACAGTCTTTTCGTCCGTCCCCCTTTCGATGCCGTCAACTTCACGGTCCGTAACTGGCTGCACATCCAGCCTGTCATACTGCTCGCCTTCCTTGTCATACAGGGCATAGCTATAGCGTATTTCTTTCTGAAAGCGTGGGCAAGAAGTGAGCTTATCCAAACCCAGCTACAGGCCAACCAACTGAGCACCGAGATCAAGTTCCTTAAATCGCAGATCAACCCGCATTTCCTGTTCAATACCCTCAACAACCTCTTCTCGATGGCACAAGGCAAAGGCAACGATGAGCTGGCCGACGGCATTTCCAAACTTTCCGGCATGATGCGTTATATGCTGTATGACAGCAATGAGGAAAGTGTTCCCCTTAGCAAGGAAATCACCTACCTGGAAGAATGCATCACCCTCAACAAACTGCGCTATGCCGATGAGGAAGTAATCATATCGTTTGATCACGCCGGGCAAATCGCCGATATCAGCATCGCACCTATGCTGTTTATCCCTTTTGTGGAAAATGCCTTTAAACACGGCGTTGCCATAGGGCAAAGAGCGGCAATACAGATCGCCATTCTCGTTTCCGGTCAAAAACTGATCTTTACCTGTGAAAACACGGATTATAGCATTGTCAGAAAAATGGAAATGGAAATAAGCGGTATCGGGCTGGAAAATGTTAGACGAAGGCTGGAGCTGCTTTACCTGGGTAAACACCGGCTGATAATTAATAAGGAAGACGGGAAATTTATGGTTAAACTCGAAATGGATCTGTCATGATGACCTGCATAGCCATTGACGACGAACCGAAGGCCCTGGAGGTGATAGAACGGTATTGCCAAAAGATCAGTTTGGCCAGCCTCAAGGCTACCTTTCGCGAACCGCTCAAGGCGATCGAGTTTCTGAACCGTGAAAAGGTCGACCTGATCTTCCTCGACATCAATATGCCGGATATCAGCGGAATGCAACTGCTGCAAACCTTGTCGCCACGGCCTCTGATCATTTTCACTACCGCCTACAACCAATACGCCGTGGAAAGTTATGAGCTGAACGCACTGGATTACTTGCTGAAGCCTGTAACTTTTGAGCGCTTCCTTATGGCAATCAATAGAGCCGCGGCGGCATTGTCGTCAAAAAATACCACTGGTCTGGATGAAGACGCTGCCGTGTTTATCAAAAGCGGGCCGCAGACCTACCGGGTTAAAGTTAGCGAGATACTATACCTGGAAAAGAACGGCAATTATATTACCGTTCACCTGAAAGACGGAAATATACTGATGCGTGAAAATATGGGTGACATTTTTGACCTTGTACCGGCGGCGGATTTTATACGGGTACATAAATCATACGTGGTGGGTATCAGGCATATCAGCATGATCGAAGTTCATCAGCTTATTGTCAATGGTGAAAAGATCCCTATTGGCAGCACCTACCGCGATTCGCTCCGCGACCGGCTCGGGATCATGTGATACCGCTGACCTTTGGCGCAACTTTTTAGTTTGATTTCCTCCTTCAAATCAAAAACCCAACAGGAACTTGAAGATGGTTTAAAAATATAGTTGTAACTTGTAACGTAATAGGTTACATTTGCATATGATTGCCAGCATACAGCATAAGGGCCTTAAACTCCTATGGACAAAAAACGACGCATCGAGGCTGCCGGCTGAGCAGGTTAAAAAAATCAGGAATATCCTTATATTGTTGCATGGCGCGGAAAAAGTAGAGGACTTAAACTATCCTGGTGCTGGCCTGCATCCTTTAAAAGGCGACTTAAAGGGATATTGGTCTGTAACCGTCACAGGTAACTATAGGATTATTTTTAGATTTGAAAATGGGAATGCTCACTTGGTAGATTACCTTGATTATCATTAATATACTTGCAAATGCTACAACAAAAAATGCCTCCTGTTCATCCGGGGGAAATTCTAAAGGAAATGTACCTCGATCCGCTCACAATCAGCGTAACTGCCCTTGCAGATAACCTGGGCGTTGCCCGGAAAACAGTTTCTCAACTGGTCAATGGCCATATGGGGGTGAGCGCTGAAATGGCCTTAAGGCTAGGCAAAGCCTTTAATACCACCCCCGAGCTCTGGTTAAACCTGCAGCGGAATTACGATCTGTGGCAGGCAGGATCGAAAATCAAGGTGACACATATCCGGTCGCTCCGGACAAAAGAACAGAAGGCATATAAGGTCCATTAGTGGCTTTACTCCTTCCCTTTATTTCAAATTAAGTATTTTCATCATTCATAATCAAGTCAAAGATATTGAAAAGCGATTCAAGGTGTTCAAAGGAAGTACCCGATCGCGCTACAAGGAAAAAGGCTTCACATAGAGTGGGGCCTTTTTGTTTATCCTTATTAGAAATTGCGACAAAAAATACCTGTTTCTCTGCCATAAATCCAAAGTGAACCATTATGAAATGGATTACCCGTGAGCGCCCCAAAATTGACCGTGTAGCCTGCCCCTGGCTTATTAAACGCTTTATTGACAGGGAGGCGGAGATTATATATGTCCCATTCGATCAGGTCACCATAAAAGGAGCAGAACTGGATGCCATCCCTTTTGACATCCCAGATGTGGAGTTTACGCATTACAAAGACCGCTGCACCTTTGATTATTTCATAGAAAAATATGCGCTGACCGACCCTTCATTACATACCATTGCGGTCATTGTCAGGGGAGCAGATACAGACCGGCATGACCTGGCAAGGCAGGCTTCCGGCTTATGGGCCATTTCCGCAGGACTGGCGTACAATTTTAAGGATGACCAGGAATTGCTGGAAAAAGGCATGCTGATCTATGATGCATTATATAGCTGGGCAAAACACCTGCAAAACGAAAAACATACACAAAACCCGGTGGAGCATTTACTGATCGAGGTATTTAATAAATATCTCAGACAAAAGACGGGCAAAAAAATGCCCGCCTGGGCGCTGGAGTTAAAAGAGATCATACAGGACCAGATCGATACCAGCCTGACATTGAAGGAGCTGTCGAAAGAACTGGACATACACCCCGCCTATTTATCGCGCGAGTTTTCAAAGCATTTTGATAACCTGTCTTTTGGTGACTACCTGCGCAAACAGCGTATTGAAAAGGCCATTGAATTTATGAAGACATCCCAATATTCGCTGACGGAGATCGCCTACCTTACCGGCTTTTCCGACCAAAGCCATTTTACCCGGATCTTTAAACAGCATACCGGCAGCAACCCTTCTGACTATAAAAAGAAAATAAAAAAGTAACGCCTGTACAAAAGGTTGAATCCGTTCTATTTTGCCGCGGGGCAGAGGGGTACTATTGCCTCCTCAAACGTAAATATTAAACGGATCACCCGTGATACAACCAACCTATACTTTACGGCAATTATCCTTATACTTCCTGAAACTTGGCGCCATTGGTTTTGGTGGTCCTGTAGCCCTGGTTGGTTATATGCGGCGTGACCTCGTGGAAAGACGGACCTGGATAACGGATGACGACTATAAGGACGGGCTGGCACTAGCGCAACTGGCACCCGGTCCTCTGGCAGCGCAACTGGCAATCTACCTTGGATATGTGCATTATAGTATTATCGGCGCTACACTGGCGGGCCTGGCGTTTGTGATACCTTCGTTCCTGATGGTGGTCGCCATTGGCTATGCCTATGTGCATTTTGGTGGTCTGCCGTGGATGCAGGCGGTATTTTATGGCATTGGCGCTGCGGTGATTGGCATCATCAGCATCAGCAGTTATAAACTCACCCGCAAAAGCCTGGGCAAAGACTGGCTGTTGTGGGCTATTTTTGTGGTACTGACGGCCGTTACTTT
This sequence comes from Puia sp., assembly GCA_035317125.1. Lineage (GTDB taxonomy): Bacteria > Bacteroidota > Bacteroidia > Chitinophagales > Chitinophagaceae > Puia. The sequence continues at coordinate 30,235 of DATHHO010000292.1, read as the reverse complement.
TTTGACCGAAAACGAGAACCTGTGGATGATACTGCTGGCAGGGGTTGCCTTTTGGCTGTACAAAACGCGTCCTGCAATGCCACAGGCAAACAGTTTCCTTTTCTCGCCGGTATGGTTACAGGTTATGGCAGGGGCTGCAACAGAATCAAAACTGGTACATTTAGGGTGGTTTTTTTTCAAGGCAGGCGCCTTTGTATTTGGCAGCGGCCTGGCCATCGTCCCTTTTTTATACGGAGGTGTGGTGAAGGAATACCAATGGCTGAACGAACAACAGTTTCTGGATGCGGTGGCAGTAGCCATGATCACGCCTGGGCCGGTCGTTATTACAGTTGGTTTTATCGGTTATCTGGTTGGCGGTTTCCCGGGGGCTTGCGTGGCAGCCCTGGCAACCTTTCTGCCCTGCTATCTGTTTACGGTAATACCTGCGCCTTACTTTAAAAAGTATGGCAGACACCCTTCCATAAAGGCTTTTGTGGACGGGGTAACCGCTGCCGCGATTGGCGCCATTGCGGGTGCAGTGCTGGTGCTGGCAAAACGGCAACTGACAGACTGGATAACCATCACCATAGCGACCCTGACTATTTTGTGCCTGATACGCTTCAAAAAATTGCAGGAACCTTATATCATTCTGGTTGCCGCCATCGCAGGGATACTCATAAAACAATTGCTCAAATAAATTATCGTTATGAAACACACAGGCCTTGTTTTCGGTTTCCTGGTTTCCATGGCATGCTTAACCGGGGAAGCTTACAGCCAGTCAAAAGACACGCTCGATACCCGGCAAATTGAAAGCATTATCGGCCTGAAAGGGAAAACCAGTAAAGGCGAATTCAAGATCACCATCCCACAGAACGACCTCAATGTCTGGGTGGACAGCTTTAAGATCATACCGCCTATGGGAACGGGCAGCTGGGTAGCCTTTACGCCAACGCCTACAGGCGCCATGCTGATGGGGGACCTTGTATTGACGGAAACAGATATCAAGCCGGTTCAGCAGGAGCTGATCCGGCAGGGGCTGACCACTTCAGCTATACATAACCATTTCATCCGCAACCATCCAAACATTGTGTTTATGCACGCGGGCGGTATGGGCGCCACCGCAGACCTTGCCCGGAAAATTAAAGCGGTGCTGGACAAAATCAATGAAAGCAGGGGGCATAACCCTGCAGCCTCTCCTGCGGACAGTGTTATTAATACACTGGATATCAAAATGCTGGATGGTATACTTGGATACACGGGCGAAATGTCCAAAGGCGTGTATAAATATACCATTGGCCGTCCTGATGTAACATTAAAAGAGCACGGCACGACGATTACCAGCTTCATGGGTTTTAATACCTGGGCCGCCTGGCAGGGAACGCCGGAGCATGCAGCCGTAGCCGGAGATTTTACCATGCTGGAAAATGAAGTTGAGCCTGTCCTGAAAGCGTTAATAAGTAACGGAATAGAAGTCGTCGCCCTGCATACGCACATGGTACATGAAAACCCGCGGATATTCTTTTTACATTACTGGGGTGTCGGCAATGCGGAACAACTGGCAAAAGGCCTGAAAGCCGCCTTGAATGAGACCGGTAAAAAACATGCAGGGGAAATGAAGATGTAAAAAGTGAAACTGGCTGCTGAGTGCATTGAACCGGATTGCCGGTAGGGCAATTTCTATATTTTAATTGCGCAAAATACTGTAAATGTATGATTTTCAATAGCTTAAATTCTGAGATACTATATTCAATTTATAATTGATTCTGCATCCTTCTTCTCGCTTTCCTTGCCGTTGGCTTCCCGTTTGTGTTATCCGTAGAGGGCACGAAAATTTTTGAACTACTTTTGCTCCTATGCACCCGGAAACGACATTTAGCGACCTCAACCTGAACAAGCATTTACTAAGCGCCCTCAACGACCTCGGCTATCAGCATCCTACCTCTATCCAGCAGAAGGCTTTCTCCGTGATCATGTCCGGCCGGGATATCTGCGGGATAGCCCAGACAGGCACCGGCAAGACCTTCGCTTATTTATTACCCTGCCTCCGGCAACTGAGTTTTTCGAAGACCAGGACCCCACAGATGCTGATCATCGTCCCGACCCGCGAGCTGGTCGTACAGGTCGTACAATCCATAAAAGAACTGACCACCTATATGACGCTACAGGCCATTGGCGTATACGGCGGCGTCAACATCAATACGCAACGGGCGGAAGTGGAAAAGGGATCGGATATAATCGTCGCCACCCCAGGCCGGCTCTACGATCTGGTCCTCAGCGGTGCTTTACGATTGAACACGGTCAAAAAGCTGGTGATCGACGAAGTGGACGAAATGCTCAACCTGGGCTTCCGCACACAGCTGAGGAATATCATGGACCTTCTGCCCGCTAAGAGACAAAATTTATTGTTCTCTGCTACGATCACAGAAGATGTAGAGACACTGCTGAGCAGTTATTTCAACAACCCGGAGCGGATCGAGGCGGCGCCCACCGGCACTCCGGTTGAGAACATCGATCAGCAGGCGTACGAAGTTCCCAATTTTTACACCAAAGTCAATTTGCTGGAGCTGCTCCTCAGCCGCGACCCTCAAATGACAAAGGTCCTTATTTTCGTAGCAACCAAACAGCTGGCCGATCAGTTGTACGAACAACTGGCCGGAAAATTTCCCGGCAGGACAGGGGTCATCCATTCCAATAAAGACCAGAACTACCGGTTTAATACGGTCAGCAAATTCAAGAGCGGTGAATATCATTTTGTGATCGCCACCGATATCATAGCCAGAGGTCTTGACGTAGCCGAAGTATCCCATGTCATCAACTTCGATACTCCGGGGGAGCCGGAAAATTATATACACCGGATCGGACGGACGGGAAGGGCCAATCAGAAAGGGATTGCCATCAGCTTTATCACCGAAAAAGAAAAAGCATACCAGACAGCGATCGAACGCCTGATGAACTATAAGATCCCCATGATCCCCTTAATGAAAGATCTGGAGATCTCGGACCTTCTTACCGAAGACGAGAAGCCGAAACCCTATACAAAACCGCTGCCCACCAAAACCCCAAAGCCGGGATCCGGCGGTGGTGCGTTTCATGAGAAGTCGGAGAAAAATAAAAAGGTTAATGTCATCGTGCGTCATGCCGACCGGATGAAGAAGAAATATGGCAAGCCCATGACAAGAGGGGCTAAAAAGAAATGACGTATGAAATATTATGTTTATATTTTATTGCTTTTGATATGCTGGGCGGAGCCACATGCAGCCACTTCACAGCCAGCCGAGCTGACCCGTCTTTTAACTACGGCAAAGCAACAGAATAAAAATATTTTTGTCTATGTGCATGCCTCCTGGTGTGCCCCTTGCCGTGAGCTTGAAAAAAATGTTTTACCGGTGCAAACCATAAAGGACAGCTTGGAAAATTTTGTCTTTGTATCCACATCTCTGGATGAAAGCGCGCTTGGCAATCTGCTGGCAAAAAAGTATAGCCTTACATCCGTACCTACTTTTCTTTTGCTCTCCCCGTCCGGGGAGCTTTTGCACTATCAGACCGCTGTACCTGCCGATACCCTCCATTTTCTGAAGTTGCTGGCCGATTATAAAGAAAAGAATAAACGGATAGCAGGATTCTCAACCGATTTCTCGATAAGGTATCCGACATTTTATGAAAACCTTTTCTCGCCTATAAAAAATAACGCCGATGCCCCGGAGATATCCCAGTATCTGGACACTCAGACAGACCTGGAAAACGAAGTCAATTTCAATATCTTCAGGACCCTGCCGGTCGGGAGTAAATATAGGGCGTACTTCCTGAGCCATGGACGGACATACCTGGAAAAATATGGCGTCCTTTATGGCCAGCGGGTTGACCGGCTATACCTGTCCGATATCAGTCGCATCACCCGTGAGAAGGATACCCTGACCTATGCTCTTTTGGAAGGCGCCCATTATCTCGCAGATAGTGCAGAAGGATTTAACAAGGAATTGCTGAAACAATTAAGATATATTTTATTTCTGGGCAGGTCGGGGCTTAACTGGGAGAGATACATACTACAGGTTGACAGCTGGGTGGAAAAATATGGGAATTCGGGCTGGTATATTCCAAATTTTTGTGATGACGTTTATAAGACCTGTTCAGTACCATTTGTCTGTAAGAAAATGGCCACGTATCTGGGAATCGCATTGTCCTCTCCCAACGAGCTCAATGAGCAGACTTATTTCAAATACGCTGTTTTATTGCACAGAGGAGGTCAGCCCGACGAGGCGATCCAGGCGCTCGAAAAGGCACTTGCGCTGACGACCGACGATAAGCAAAAAATATCGTTGCGGAAAGAATGGGCCAACCAGCTGAAGTACAAGCCCTGATCCTCCTAAGGCCGCACCGGCTCCAGGATAAAGGCAATATCCTGCCCTATATAGTTGGTATGATCGGTCATGTGCAGAACGGGAATCGTGAACGAAAGAGTGCCGTTCACAACGCTGACCTGCACCGTATCCAGGAATTGCCCCCGCCAGGTATGATAGATCCGCAACCGGTATCTGCCGCCGCCCGAAGAAGGCTCCAGCCCTGTGATCTTTACCGTCTTTCCCGCCACATCCGTTTGTGCATTGACCACCCACCCGAAGATCATCTCATCGCTTCTTATCGCATACCCATCTCCTTTAGATACGGAAATGTCCGCCCTGGAAAGATGGGAGAGCTTTGCAAAAGGGATCTGATCGGTGAATTTCCGGATATTGCCGAGCTGCGACGAAACGAGCGCCTCGTTCAATCGTGCAGAATACGCCCACCAGAATGGCGTCATGGCCGCTCCCGAGCCAAGGGTGACCCATAACGCATTGTGATATAAGGCCAGATAGCCGGGCATCCCCGGCTCATAAAAAGTATGGTCCCAGCCGGATTCTCCGATGATAGCGGGCTTCTCATATCCGCTCCATAGCCTGCCGATCTGTCCCGAATAGCTGGAATAACTAAGGGTCAGCGGACTTACCGCCGCATCTTCCACGGTGCCGGTCCGGTTCATAGGAAATCCCTGTGCTTCATAGATCTCCCGTGCTGCCATGTCGAAAGTCTGGTAACCCTCGTGCCAGTATTCTCCGATGCCGCCGCTCCTCGTCCCCGTAGTCAGATGCCCGTAAGGATCGTTATCCTTAAAATAGCGGTGTACCTGCCTGGCCCATGCATTGGCCATGGCGCTGTCACCAGTGGCCCATCCCTGCGTACCGTTCACCTCATCGATGATGAACCAGTCGGCCAGACAACGACTGTACCCCCAGCGGGCGATAAAATACCGGTATAATTTTTCCTGATATTTCCAAGCTTCCTTGCTCCGGTAGAAATCCTTTGCCGCCGTGATCTGCCGGTAAGGGTTTGCATACCAACGGATATTTCCTCCACCCCACACCGTGTCGGACAGAAAAGCGTGGAACCAGAGATTGAGGCTGAGCTGCATATCGCGGTCCTCGCAAAGTTTCAGCAGCTCATCCAGCCGGCCGCAGATATTCTGATCATATCTGCCGAGCCCGCTGCCAGGTGTTTCCAGCGGGGTGATGAACGAACCGATAAAGTTCACGCCCAGCTTTTTTAAATTGTCCAGTACTTCGGGCTTCACCTGCCCCGCATTGAAGCCCGTATATCCATCGTTGTACCAGAACCCTACACCGTAAAAAGGAGAACCATCCGCGTGCTGGAGATATCGTTTGTTGGATGCCGCGCGCAATGGCCCGTTATTCAAAGAGGCAACGGCCGTAAAAGACCTTGGCTGACTGCTGGTCTTTCCCTGCTTATCGGTGACCTGCACGGTATATTTCCATACGCCTTTCTCATCCGGCGAGAACCTGACCTTCCATAGGGTGCCACGCGAATAATCATAGAATCCATGGATCTCCCATCGTTTGCCCGAAGGCGCCGTATAGACGGCCGTGATATCGATCTCGTCCGGATCGAAGGGATTGACGAATTCGGCGTTCACTCCAAGGCTGATCTCGAATTTATCATACAGGCCCACAGAGTCCCCGTTGCTGCGGATAAAGACGATCTCCGGCGCCGCGGTTCCGGCCTTCACCGACCTTACGGAATTTGCGATCTCTGGCGCCGGGGCCTTGGCAGTTTCCGGCGTTCCAGCCTTCACGGCAACTGAAAAAGAAAGCATCGCCAACAGCATCGTCGACATCATCGCCGACAAGAAGATAATTTTCATGTGATTATTTTTTTGGACACCGATCAGGGATCGAGATTTTTAGCAATTTGTTTTAGCACCTGCTTTTAACGCAGGTTGCTCAACAATCCATTAAGTTAGTTTTAATTTTATTTCTCCACCTACAAGATGATCCAAATAGTATCAGCAAAAGAATAAAAAGTATCAGCACGGCGCTTAGCGGATTCTTAACTTCATCACCGGCATATTTCCTATATCACCCGCATCCTCAAAATACAATTGCGAATCATATGAACCGACGCAGCGCCGTAAAGAACCTCGTGATCGCATCCGGCGGATTGATCACCCTCCCCTTCTGGATGGAGGCCTGCAATACCCCCGGCAAGGAAAAGGACGCGAAGGCAGGCACCCACCCATCCTCTTTTTCCCCTGACGAGCAGGATATCCTCGCGGGAGCGACCGATGCGATCATCCCCGCGGGCAAAGTTGGCGCGACAAGTTCCGCGGGCGTCTCAGCCACGGCAGGTTCCCCGGGCGCCGCAGACTCCGCAGCAGCCGCAAGCGCCCAAATTTCAGCTGGGGCCGCGGGCGCTTCCATCGGCGCCTTGTCGGTGGGTGTAGATAAATTCTTACAAAAAATGATCGACGACTGTTACGAACAGCCCGTACAGGACAATGTGAAGAAACAATTACTGGCCCTCGACGCATCGGCCAGGAAGGGGTATGGCCATTCATTTGCCGCCAGCACCCTGCAGCAAAGACAGGCCCTCCTGCTGAAACTGCAGGATTCGAAGAATAAGGAGGAAAAGGATTTTTTCGAGCTGATCAAGAGCGAGACCATCCGGGGCTTCAATACCTCGCAGAAAGTAATGGAAGAGTATTATCATTATAAAGTAGCCCCGGGTCATTATTATGGCTGCATCACCGTAAAAGCGTAAGACTATGCCGGATAATAACACCGACTCCGCAAAGAAAAGAACTTATGACGCCATCGTAATCGGCTCGGGCGCCAGTGGAGGATGGGCCGCCAAAGAATTTTGCGACAAAGGACTGAAAACACTGATCCTCGAAAGAGGCCGTGAGGTCAGGCATGTGAAAGACTATCCCACCGCCTCCCGTCCGCCATGGGATTTCCCCCACCGGGGTACGCTGCCCATCGCGCAGCGGAAAGACTATCAGGGAGCGAGGTTCCTCCGGGAAGAGACGATACAATGGGCCCTGAAGGATGATGAACAACCTTTTATCCAGGAGAAGCCGTTCCGGTGGGTCCGGGGTTATCATATGGGAGGCAAATCATTGTTATGGGCCAGACAGACCCAGCGATGGAGCGACTTCGATTTCGAAGGACCGGCCCGGGACGGATTTGCCGTAGACTGGCCCATCCGGTACAAGGACCTCGAGCCCTGGTACAGCTATGTAGAAAAATTCGTGGGCATTGCCGGCAACAAGGACGGTCTGCCTGAATTACCGGACAGCCAGACCATGCCGGGGTTTGAGATGAGCTGTATCGAACAGTATTTCAAAGACAGCCTGAAAAAGAATTTCTCCGAACGTCATCTGATCCAGGGGCGCTGCGCCCATCTCACCGATCCCCAGGCCATCCATCAGCAGCAAGGCCGGACCAAATGTCAGAACCAGACCATGTGCAACAGGGGCTGTGTGTTCGGCGGCTATTTCAGCAGCAATGCCTCCACCCTGCCCTGGGCGATCAATACGGGCCATCTTACCATCCGGCCCCATTCGGTGGTCCACTCCGTCATCTACGATGAAAAGAAAGGCAAGGCCATCGGCGTGCAGGTCGTCGATTCCGTCACAAAGGAAATGATCGAGTTCTATGCCGCCGTCATTTTTGTAAATGCATCGGCCATCAACAGCAATGCGATCTTACTGAATTCTACATCCGGTCGTTTTCCTACCGGTCTTGGGAATGACAATGGGCTGATGGGTAAATTTTTTTCCTGGCATAATTACCGCGGCAAAGGCGGCGCGGATTATGAAGGGTTCCGGGATAAAACAACGGATGGGCGCAACCCCAGCAATGCCTATATGCCCCGCTTCAGAAATGTAAAAAAGCAGGAGACGGATTTCCTCCGTGGCTATGCCATCGGCATCGGGGGCGGCCGGGGCGCCGGTTCGGACACCCACATGATCGGCGATCAGCTCCGGGAGAACCTTCTGCATCCGCAACTGGGCAACTGGCATATCAGCTCCTGGATGATGGGGGAATGCGTACCCGTGGAAAAGAACCATATCCGTTTGCACGAGACCCTGAAAGATAAATACGGCATCCCGCAGATCGTCATGTCCTGCGAATGGAGCGACAACGATGATAAAATGGTGGCGGATTATATCGAACAAAGCAAGGAAATGTTTGAAAAAGCGGGGTTCATCAATATAAAGGTCGAGGACACGAAATCTCCTCCGGGCTCCGATATCCATGAAATGGGTGGCGTCCGCATGGGCCATGATCCAAAAACTTCTTTGCTCAACAAGTGGAATCAGTTGCATCTTTGCAAGAATGTATTCGTCACCGATGGCGCCTGCATGACCTCCACCAGTTGCCAGAACCCTACCCTGACCTATATGGCCATGACGGCGCGCTCGGCCAACCACGCCATCGAGGAACTGAAGAAAGGAAATATCTGAGCCCCGTCCAGCGATCGGGCCGGATATTTGCCAGATACAACCCGACAACCGAACAGAATACCCGTCAATATTTAAAACAACCCAGATGAATAAGTGTATCGTCCTATTCTTAGCAGCAACCTTCCTCCTCTCCGCCAGGAACCCCGTCCAGGCCCAGGGGGATAAGCCCTTATACACCGCACCGCTGGGCGTAGAGGCCTTTACCTACCGTAAAAGCTTCCCCATCGACGTAGCGAAGACACTGGATACGATAAAGATGATGGGATTCACAGAGCTGGAAGGCGGGGGCGGCCGCATGCCGCCGGAAGAGTTCCGGAAACTTTGTGATGCAAGGGGCATCAGCATCCCTTCTATCGGCGCCGGCTATGATCAGCTGGTCAAGTCTCCCGACTCGGTCATCGACAAGGCAAAGGCCCTTGGCGCCAACTACGTCATGTGCGCCTGGATACCCCATTCCAACGGCGTGCTCAGCTTTGCAAATGCGCAGCAGGCGGTGACGGATTTCAACCGTATCGGGAAGACCCTCAAAGAACATGGGCTCATTTTTTGTTATCATGCGCACGGGTATGAGTTCCAGCCATACGAAGACGGCACCCTGCTGGACTATATCTTCAAGAACACCGATCCGGAATATGTATCGTTTGAAATGGACATCATGTGGATCCAGTTTGGCGGCGGCGATCCCGTTGCCCTGCTGAAGAAATACGGCAGCCGCTGGAAGTTGATGCACCTGAAAGATCTGCGGAAGGGCGCACCAAAAAATCTCACCGGTCTCACCGGCCCGGAAAACGACGTGCCCCTGGGCATGGGCGAGGTCGATATCCCCAACATTCTGAAAGAAGCCCGGAAGCTCGGGATCAAACATTATTTTATCGAAGACGAGAGCAATAACGTGAACGAGCAGGTGCCGCAGAGCATCCGCTACCTGAAGGGGTTGAAAGGGTGAGTGCTGGCCACCACATCGCCACATTGCCGCAACGCAGCAATCGCGCCTGCGCCTGCGCAGGTCTTGACGGCGGGCCCTCTGCCAGGCTGTCGCTGGCCCTGCCGGCCTAGCGCGCCACGAACGCTTCTATCAGCCGCATGACCTCGGCTCCTTCTCCGCCGCTGTCGGGATTGGGCCCCTCCCCTAAAAAATACCGCACCGTAGCGTCGATCATCGGCTGCTGCACATGCGGCAACGGGTCGAAGCTCTGCACGGAAGTCTCCCCATCGGCCAGCAGAGTGAGCTCATGACCGCTGAAAACAGAGAAGCCGATCTTACCCCTCGTCCCGATGATCTCGCAATGGTCTTTCTCTACAGCCGCAGCCGCATTGAAGCACCAGGTACCGCTGAAGGCGATCCCGTTCTCAAACAAAATATTCCCGGCCACCAGATCATCCGCCGCATAGAGGCCTCCCTGGTTGGTGGCGATGCCCGTCACTTTCTGCACGGCCCCAAAAAAATAGACCATCAGGTCCAGCTGATGCGTGCCAAGGTCGTGAAAGAGCCCGCCTCCGGCAGTGGCTGGCACCACCCGCCAGCCGATCTTCGGGTCCGCCATCTCTTCCGCGGTCATCGGAGGCTTGGACAACTCAAGCCGACAAAGCAGGATGTCGCCGATGGCCTTGTCCTGGACCAGTTGTTTTACTTTTTTAAACCTCGGCTGCTCCCGGCGGTAATGCGCCACGACGAGCTTGCTGTTATTTGCGGCAGCAGCAGCTGCCATACGGGTGGCGGCTGCATGATCGTTCGCCATAGGCTTCTCGACGTACACGGGCTTTCCCGCACGCAGGGCAGCCATCGTGTATTCTTCATGGGAAGACGGCGGCGTTGCGATATATATTGCATTTACCTCCGGATCGCTGATGAGCTGCGCGGCATCCGCATACCAACGGGGCACATGGTGCCGGCGGGCATAGTCCTCCGCTTTTGCGGCATCGCGGCGCATCACGGCCACCAGCGCTGAGTTCGCCACTTTGTTAAAGGCAGGACCGCTTTTTACTTCCGTAACGTCCCCACATCCGATAATACCCCAGTTGATCTTTTTCATGGTCAGGTCATTTGATTGATTTCCGCAATAGGGTCGGCTCATTGTGTTGGCTGCAATAGGGTCAGGTCATTGATTTCTGCAATTTTGCAAGAAGGGCGAGCGCTTTTGTTTTCGGATCGCCATCGCCAAGCGTTTCGATCGGCAGATACCCCTTATAACCGGACGACCTGATGATCTCCATCAGTTTGCGCATATCCGTGTCCGTTTCCACCCCGTTGATAAAGACCTTTTCTTTTATCTGCCAGTTGACCGTATGTTTCACCGCCCTGGCGATCTCTTCATAGGGATCCAGCACCCGGAAGCTGCCCGTATCCAGGATAAGGCCCAGCCACACGGAATGGATCGCTTCGATCATGCCGACCGCCTGATCGGCCGTCTGGATAAAATCATTGTGATTCTGCAATCCGATGACCACGCCATATTGTTTTCCATAGTCCACACAGGTCTGGATATCCTTCAGCATCCATTCCGTGACCCGTTCTTTTGAGATGCCTTCATTTTTTTGATTGCCCGCAAATATCCGGATCACCGGCGCCCCCAGCTTTGCAGCTACTTCGATCCAGCTCTTTACCAGCTTCACTTCCTGTTCCCGTTTGGCGGGATCGGAGATGGTAAAATCATTCCGGACCCCCGTTCCGCTTATTCCAATCCCCAGTCCGAAGGCCTTTCTTTTTATGTCAAACAGATATTCATCGGCAGGCGGCTGTGGATAGCCTTTAAAATAATAACCCGTGATATCTATCCCTTCAAATCCCGCAACGGCGCAAAAATCAAGCGCGTCATGGATCGTCATCGTCCCAGCCAGAAGAGAGGCATTGAAGCAAAAAGCATTCAGGCTCGTTTTTAAACCGTTTACGGCTGGGAAGGATCTTTGAAAAGGGGGCAGATCCCCGGCGGCGACTGCTGATGGAGTGGCAAATGCCATTCCTGCCATGGTCAATGCAGATGTTCCCATTACCGATGCCAGGAATTTTCTGCGGTCGAGGTGATTATCCATAAAAGAAGAGGCTTTATGCGATTAAAATAGGCAAATACCCGGTACTTAACAAGAATTTATCACTCTACCCCCTAACTTTGCCGACGCTTATCATTATAAATCGTTTTACCGCATGAATACATCCACCCTGCTCAGACTCCTCATCCCGGTAACCCTGGTCTTCGCAGCCTGCACAAAAGAAAAAAGCATGGAGAGCGGCACAAGACCATCGCAGGGTCAGTTGGTCAGGATCCAGCAGGGCGCCGATCCCGATCTCAGCAACGACACCGTATATCTTATTTCCTACAATCCATCGGGCCAGATCGTATCCCTGACCGACAGCATCAACCATGATACGCTGGTAGCCTCCTATGATGGCTCCGGCAATATCACGACCATCGCCGAACATGCCTCCTATGGTCCCGGCACCACCGCCTTCCTTACCTACGATGACAACAGCGTGCTGACGCAGGTCAGCTACAATCTGGCCGGGTCGAGGGAAAATTATTATTTTGAATATACCAATGGGGTCGTTTCGAAAAAAAGCTATTACTCCGATCTGGGGTCGGGGGGTTCCCCGATCTTGCAGGGCGCATACAAATACACCGTCAACGCTGGGAATATCACGGATATCCAGGAATATTCCCAGGGAGGACAGCTGTTGAACGAGTGGACAGCGACCTACGGCGGCCAGGATAATCCCTGGAAGATGCTCTGCCTGTTCAACAACGGCAACCTTCTCGGGATGGACCCCTTCCTGAACTATGAGGCGTTTTTCAACAAGAACACCCTCGCCACCTTTACCATCGCCGGTAAGGCCGCAACCCATATCTACACCTATAACAGCCTTCGGTTGCCTACAAAGCTCATCGTCGACGATCAGCTCCACGATGATATATTTACCTGGACTTTTGGGTATAATTAGAGGCCTGCGGCGTCTCCCACACCGAAATAGCGGCAATTCTGAAAAAAATCTCCTACTTTTTGTAACGTTTCCGGCCTGCCGGAGTTTCCTTTTACAGCGGACTGTCCGGGCAGCCAAACGGCCCTGAACGACTACCCGACGGTCCGCCGGATTAATTCATACTATAACCGACCTGCTTGGATCAATTGTCTGATAACGCCATCATGCTGAAAGTAAAGGCCGGGGACCTGGACAAAATGGCCCTGCTCTTCGAGCGCCATCACCGGCCCCTCTACGGCTTCCTGTTCCGCATGACCCATCAGCGCGAATCCAGCGAGGATATGGTACAGAATGTTTTCTACCGCATGCTCAGGTACCGGAATACCTTCAACGGCAGCGGCGAGTTCATCACCTGGATGTATCACCTCGCCCGCAACGTGCTGAAGGACCATCTAAAAAAGAACAAGAGCAGCGCCAGCGGGCAGGGAGAAGAAGGCCTCGAGGAAAGAGCCGGCGGCGGCCCATCGCCCGCCGACCTGGTCGAGAAGAAACAGGAGTGGAAGGCCCTGCTCAACGCCATGGAAGACCTGAGCACGGAGAACAGGGAGATCCTGATCCTCAGCCGGTTCCAGGACCTGAGATACCACGAGATCGCAAGGATCATGGATCTGACCGAAGGGGCCGTCCGGGTAAGGATACACAGGGCCATCCATCACCTGAAGAATATTTACCTGCAAATCGTAAACTAAAATAAAGCGCATGAAATGTGAACGGGATAAAGAGCAGATCACCCGCTGGATCAATCACCAGATGACCCTTGACGAACGGACCTTGTTCGAGATCCATCTGGCCCAGTGTCCTTCCTGCAGGCAGGAGCTGGAAGCCAGTCAGCAGGTCTGGGATCTTATCGGGAAAATGCCCGTTCCCGAACCCTCCGCGGCCATGCCGGTCCGGTTTCACGCCATGCTCGACACCTACAAAAGATCGGTGGAAGAAAAAAGGAACCCGTTGGCGGCCATCCTCGAAAGATTCCGGCAGCTCTGGGCATTGCAGCCGAGATTTCCACTGGCCTACAGCCTTATCCTCGTCGTCATGGGACTGACGGGCGGCTATCTGCTCGATCACCGTAATCCAGGTCCGGACCCTGACTTTGCGGCAAAGAAGCAGATCGATACGCTCTCTTCTCAGGTGCACGAGATGAAGGAAATGGTGATGCTGTCGCTGCTGGAAAACCCTTCCGCCTCGGAGCGCATCCGCGGTGTCAGCTATACGAATGAGATACGTGGCGTGAACAAGCGGATCTCCGATGCCCTGCTCGAGACGCTCAACAATGACCCGAACGTGAACGTGCGCCTGATGACCCTCGACGCGCTGACGCATTTCGCCAATGATCCCGTGGTGAGAGAAGGATTGGTCCAGTCGATCGTCCAGCAGGAATCACCCCTGGTACAATCGGCCCTCGCGGATGTGATGCTCAAGCTGCAGGAGCGGCGTTCCGTGCAACCCTTTAAAAAACTGCTCTTCCAGAAAGACCTGAACGGTCAGGTGAGGAGCAAGATCGAACAAACCATTTCCCGTTTAATCTAAAAAAAAACGCATGAAAGCATTATTTTTCCCCTTCCTGATGGGGCTTGTACTCTGCTGTACCCAGGTCCCGGCCAATGCCCAGGAATTTAACGAGCATATCAGCAAGGAATTTACCCTGAAGGCACCGGCAGCCAGCAGCGTGCTGGCCATTTACAACATCGAAGGACCCATCCGGGTGGAAGGCTACTCCGGCGATAAGGTCGTCATCGAGATCAATAAGACGATCTCCGCCAAGACCAATGACGACCTCGAGACCGGCAAGAAAGAGTTCAGGCTGGAATTCGAGCAGACATCCGACACCATCATCTGCTATATCGCCGAGCCCTGGGATTCCCGCCCCCACAGCTACCGTAACCGCCAGGACGATTGGCATCACCGGGATATCGATTACCGGTACAATCTCGAGTTCACGGTAAAAGTTCCCTTTGCCATGAACCTCGCCGTGTCCACCGTCAACAAGGGAAATATCTCCGTAAAAGATGTGGCCGGCTCCCTGAAAGTACACAATGTCAATGGCGGCATATCGATAGCCAATGCCAAAGGCGCCTCGGATATCCGCACCGTCAACGGAGCCATAACGGTCAATTACCTGAATGTCCCGCCGGATGATTGCTTTTACAACACGATAAATGGCGAGCTGAATATTACTTATCCTACAAGCCTGTCCGCCGACCTCGAATTCAAGAGCATGAACGGCGCATTCTATACCGATTTCTCCAATACCGAAGTGCTGCCGTTCAAAGTCACGAAGAACAAGGAGTCGAATGGAGAAAGCACCGTGTACAAGATCAGCAAGAACAGGGAGGTGAGGATCGGTACGGGTGGTAAAAAATTGAAGTTCGAGACACTCAACGGGAATATTTATATTAAGAAACAATCTTAAAACAGAAATATGAAAACGATAGAAATGAATGGTTTAAAGATCACTGCCCCGAGACTCGCCAGTCCGAAAATCACCGGCCCGATGCGCGCAGGTTTAAGGCTCACCGGCTTGTTCGTAGTAGGGATGATCCTTTCCGGCCGCATGATGGCCCAGACCGAAAAATCGGATAAATCAGAAAAGTCCGATAATAAAGAACAGCTGGTCGTGCCACTGAGCGAGCCGGGCAAGGCCTTTAAACTGGAAGTCCATCTGATCAGCGGCTCGATCACCGTGAGCACCTATGAAGGAAAGGACATCGTCATCGATGCGGTGGGCGAAGAAAGGAAGAGAAGATCGGAAGACCGGGAAAGCTCCAATGGCATGCACCGGATCGCTACCGGCGGCGGGATGGAACTTACGGCCGAAGAACGCAACAACAAAGTCACCATCAGCTCGAATTCCTTTAAATCTCCCATCGATCTGATGATAAAGATCCCCAAAGGGGAGACTACGCTCAACATCGGAACGGTGAACAACGGCAATATCATCGTGAACAATGTCGCCGGAGAAATGGAGATCACGAATGTGAATGGCCGTATCGACTGTAACAATATCTCCGGCTCCGTGGTGGGCAATACGGTGAATGGCAATGTGATCGTCACTTTTTCTAAGATCGATCCGAAGGCGCCAATGGCATTCTCTACCCTGAACGGGAATGTCGACATCACCTTCCCCGCGGATATAAAGGCGAATGTCAAGCTGAAATCCGACCGTGGCGGCATCTACAGCGACTTCGATGTGGACATCGACAAGAACGAACCCAAAGTAAAAAGGAGCAGCGAATCCGGCATGTACCGCCTGACCATCGAAGACTGGGTGTATGGCAAGATCAATGGGGGTGGTCCCGAGATGCTGATGAAGAATATGAACGGCAGCATTTATATCCGCAAGGCGAAGTAAAGCCCAGCCTGGTCCCAACCGACCCGCCCAGCCGCAGTCCATCCAGCACGATCCCCGGGCCTTACCGTCCGGGGATCTTCACAAAGAAGCTCACCCCCCAGGTCGCGGGATCGCCAAGATGATAAGCGCCGAAATCATACGCATAGGAGAGGTATTTCTTATTGCCGATGTTGCGGCCCCAGAACATCAGCTCCAGCTCTTTGTCCGCTACGCCGCAACGCACATTGAAGAGGGAGTAAGGCGATTGACGGATCTGGTTGTTGAGGTCGAAATAGGTGGTGCCGATCGTTTTCCATTCGCCCCGCACCAGGGCCTGCCACTGTCCCGCGATCGGATGAACATATTGGATCGCCAGCAGGGAAGTAATATCGGGGGTAAAGACCTGCCGCTTGCCAGCCAGATCAACGGCCGATCCGTTCTGGGATAGTTTCAGGTTGGCAAAGCGGGAATGTGTATAGCCAAAATTATAGACGATCCCCATTCCCCTGAATGGCGTTGCCGCCAGTTCCGCCTCTCCGCCCCAGTTATTCAGCCTGCCCGCATTCTTCGTGATCGTGATCGCATCGGGCAGCACAAGGGTCGGCTCCTGGGCATCATTGATATGGGTATAAAAGACATCCGCATTCAGACGCAGGGCATTGTTCAGCCAGTCGCTTTTTATACCCGCTTCATAATTGCTGCTGTATTCCGGCCGGAAGCCGACCAGCGGTGGCTGTGAAGGGTCGGATGACAAAGGAGTCAGCCCGCCCGTCCGGAAGCCGCGACTGTACACGAGGTAGATCATCGCGGCCTTCGATACATGATAATCCAGCGACAGTTTGGGCGAGAAGGCGTGGAAGGCCACGGTCCCCGCCGTATCTGGACGGACCACGATCGGGTCGGGACTGGGATCATGCTGATACTCTCCCAGCACATCTTCCATCTGGTGCTCGTAATCGTACCGCATCCCGGCGGTCAGATTGAGCCGGTCCGTAAGCGCATAGCTGGCCTGGCCATATAAGGCCAGACCCCATTTATGATATTTTGTCGTAGAGATGGTCGAGAACAACGAATCCCCTACCCCGAGCAGGTTGGCATCGTTGCCATAACGCGTCGCCTGTTTATTCGGATCGTCCTGATAGAACCAGTACGCACCTGCGGTCCATTTCCAGCGTGATGAGCTGGTTGTGGGAGAAGTGAACCGGACATCTTCCGTCACGGCCTTTATCCTACTCCATGCCGGGCCATAATTCTTAACGATGGAGATCGCGTCGAGGGGAGAGAAATCACCGTCGATCGGGCTGGTATAATACCGGTTGTTACTCTGATAAGCCGTCTGCGCCGAGAAATTGAAGGCCCTTCCCGAATATCTCGCAGACAGGGAGGAATTAAAGGTATTGTCCACCATCAGGGCGATGGCGTTCTGGTTCAGTACAAAGGGTTGGCTGAAGGTCATGCCGGCATCGGCCACCAGCGGAAAGGCGCCATGATTGCGGTTGTTCCGGTGCTTGATGTTCAGATCGACCACCCAGCGCGAGCCGGCCAGATATTTCAGATAATAATTCCCGGTGAAGGCGTGCTGCCGGTCATAGTCGGAATTCGTGAACTGATTCGTATAATATCCCTTGCGCCCGTCATAGAGCCCGGCCATGCCGATGAATAATCTGTTCCTGATCAGCGGCGCGCTGAAACCCGCGGAATACCGCTGCTGGCCATAGTTTCCGGCGGTCACTTCTGCAAATGCGCTGCTGTGGGCCGAAGGTTGCCGGGTGATGATGTTGATCACCCCGCCCATGGCGTTGCGCCCATACAGCGTACCCTGCGGACCCCGCAACACCTCTATGCGCTCCACATCCAGCAGGGAAGGGATATAGGTGTCCAGACCGAACTGGTTGACCCCATCGATGTTGATCGCCACGGCCGGATCATAGGAAGTCGTCGTGATGCCCCGCACCGAAACCACGTCTCTCCCATCACCGGGATCGGCGGCATAAAGATTGGGGGCTACGGCCGTAAGGTCTTTATTGTTCCACAAGCGGTATTCGCGCACCTGTCTGGCAGTGATCGCCGTAACGCTGAAGGGTATCCGCTGCAACAGTTCTTCTCTTTTCTGCGCCGTCACGACCACCGAGTCCAGCCGCGTCGCCCGCTCCTGCCCCTTTGCGCCGGGGCATATCGCCAGCAGGAAGGCCGACAAAATCCCGCCCGCGACCCACATCGGTTTCCCGTCTGCGCGTACCAGCTCACCGGCGTGTCGTACCCATCTCTCTCCGACCCACATCGGTTTTCCAGCAGCACAACCCTTCCTTTCAGCGCAACGCACCGCTATTCCAGCAGTGCGCGCCAATTTTCCATCGGAATATTTCTTCATAAAATGATCTAGTCTTTCTTTACAGGCTCGTCTTTGATCTTGCCAAGCTCATCCAGTGTCCAGGAATCTTTCCGGTCGGCCACGGCCTTCCTGATCTTCCTGACCTCCCCATTTTGTACCATCCCGGCATTATTATCGCCGAGGCTGTGACGGATATAGCTCAGCACGGATGCAATATATTCATCATTGTTGGCATTTTGCGCAGGCATGACATCGGGATATTTTTTATTGTCCACCGGTCCTTTCAATCCATTCAGCAGGATCCTGATCAGGTTATCCTTATTGCCATTCACCCTGGGCGATCCCACCAGCGGGGGGGCCAGCATCGAAGGCAGGCCTTTCCCATCGGGGCCATGACAGGTGGCGCACAGCTGTTTGAAGCTGATCGCTCCGTTGAACACCAGCTTTCTGTCATTGGGCGACAGCCCGGCAATGCTGGCCTTGAGCAGCCGCAGGGATTCATCCCCTTCCTGGAGGCTCTTTGTCGTGATCTTTCCGATCAGCTTATTATCCTTCTCCTGATCGGCCAGCTCCTTCAGGATCGTCTTTGCCTTTTCCTCCTTGCTGTAGCGCAGGGACAAGGCCAGTTGTACGCGGACATCGGCGCTGGTATCCTTCTTCAGCGGTTCCATTTTTGACAGCAAATCCGTTCCGCTCTTGTCCAGCCAGGACTCTCCGATACGGATAGCCGCCACCCGCAGGGCAGGTTCCTTATCATTAAAGAGTTTGAGCAGAAATTCTTCATCGATCGCATGGAGGCCCTCGAGGGTCCAGAGCGCGTGCAGCCGGCTGACGGGTGTCGGGCCATCTTTCCAGAACTTTATTTTTTCGCCAAAGGTCCTTTCTCCGAGGGCAAGGCGTTGCAGCTCGGGCACGACGGATTTATCGCCTTTGATGATGAGCAGTTTCTGTGCCGTCTCGCGCCACCAGCCATTCGGGTGAGAAAGGGCCGTCACCAGCTCTTCCGATGAGGCGTCCAGCAAATGCGGCGCCGGTCCCGGCTTGTAGCCGTCATGCACCAGGCGATAGATGCGCCCGCGGCCAATATTTTTTTCCAGTTGTCTTTTCAGGATCTGCGGGCGGAGATAGCTGTCTTCCTTTGTCCAGTTGCTTTCCTGGATGATCCCATGGTACATGTCTACGATATACAGACATCCATCGGGACCCGTGGTCGTGTTCACCGGCCGGAAATTCATATCCGCCGAAGCGAGGAACTCCGCCTTATCATACGCATTTCTGATATAGGTCTCTCCTTTCCGGTCGATCACCTTGGCGCGGCGGATCAGACGGCCCACCGGCTCACAGATAAAAAGGTCGCCGCTCATGCTCTCCGGAAGACGGTCGCCACGGAAGATCGACTGGCCGCAGGAAGCCGTAAAATGATTCAGCGAGCTGTCGGGACGCAGCCGCATCTTTCCGCCCTGTACGTCGGGTGTGGCGATGATGGGCCAGACGGAATCGAAGTCGTTCTCCCGCTGCTTGTCCATATTCAGCTGACCATACACGGGGTTCTGCTGGAAATTCAGCGCGGGCACTTCTCCCCCCGCGGAGGAAAAGAACATGCGGCCATAATCGTCGTTGGCAAGCCCCCACTGGCCGCCCGGCGTCTCGAACATGCTGTCCGCTCTCAGCATGCCATTGTCATAGCGGTATCTCACGGCATTGCAGGAGACATAGATATAATTATCCATATCCCAGACAAGACCGCTCTTCTGATGTTCGAGATTGGCGTTATCCGCCGTATCGTTGTGATAGACCAGCTTCTTCTCGTCCGCCGTACCATCGCCGTTCGTATCCCGGTAACTGTACAGGTTATACGAATAGGTCTCGTTCACCACCAGCCGGTCGTCGAGCGGCAGCATCATGCGGGGTAATACCAGGCTGTCGATAAAAATAGATTGCTTGTCCATTTTGCCGTCGCCGTCCGTGTCCTGCAACATGGATATGCGGCAGATGGGGAAATGCTCTCCCGTCCCATTGATATCCTGCATATAGCTGCGCATCTCGGCTACATACATCCGGCCATTGCCATCCCATACCACGGCTACGGGCTCTTCGATCATGGGTTCGCTGGCGACGAGCTCAAGGTGATACCCCTCCGGCAGCTGCATGGTCTTCATGCTTTCCGAAGGCGACAGATAAGCGGGTGAGGGATTGTAGTCGGTGATCGCATTGCGGGTAGGCTGTTTTTCCGCGGCATCCTTACAGGCTCCGCCACAAAGGGCCAGGGTCAGCGCGAGCAGGAACATTTCTTTGGGAACGGTGGGGCATACTGATCTCATCGTATATTTTTTATTTTAGCGTCTTTATCTTAATGCTTCTGAAGCTGACCTCGAATCCATGGTCCTGCAACAGGATATGGCCCTGGTCGGCCTCGCCGAAATTCTTCCAGTCCTTGTATTTGCTTTCGGCAACCAATGCCTTGTAGGCCGGCGATCTGCGGACATATTCAAGGACCTTGAAGCCGTTGAGATAATGTTCCACCCGGTTGTCCGGATACACGACGATACGGCCCGTGTTCCAGGCGCCTATCGGACGGATATAATCTTCGGGCTTATGCGCAGGGATCAGGTCATAGAGAGAGGCCAGGGTCCGGTTGCCATTGCGTCCCAGTTTGGCATCGGGATGCACCTTATCGTCGAGGATCTGGTATTCAAGTCCAATCGCCGATCCGGATGTGTTCTCATCGAGGGTGACAAAATATTTAACGCCGCTGTTGGCGCCCTTGCTCAGCCGGAACTCGAAAGAAAGATCAAAGGCGCTGAACTGCTCCTTCGTCACGATATCCCCCACATTCTTTGCTTCCTCGCCACCCGAATTCTGTATCGTGATCATACTATCCTTTATGATCCATCCACCCGGCTTGGATGGGAACTCGCCGGTATGAGCGCCGACCCAGTCGCCGGACGTTTTGCCATCGAACAACAGCCGCCAGCCATCCCGTTTTTCTGCTTTGGTCAGCGTATTGGGCGGGGCTTCTACGGGCTTAGTTATCTCAGCCTTTCCACGGATCTCCAGCTTTATGACGGTGGCGATCGTATCCAGCGCCGCCGGGGGGACATCGATCAATACTCCTTCTTTGTTCTTTTTGGTCTTCAGCTCGCTGCCATTGGCCAGTAATTTTGCGGAAAGCACCCGGTTGGTCAATCCCGGTACGGTCAGCTCACCGCTGGCAGGCCAGTCGTATACATGAAGATAGAGGGTAGTATTGCCATCCGGCTCCACTCTGGAGGTGCAGCGTCCCCAGGGCAGCCTTTCGAACGGGCTCGCAACCGTCCCATAGATGGATTCGCTGTTCACCTTCATCCAGGCGCCTATTTCCTTCAGGAGACCGGTGATCGGTGCAGGAAATTTTCCCGTAGGTTCGGGGCCGACGTTCAGGAGATAGTTGCCTCCCTTCGAGGAGGTTTCGATCAGGTTCCGTACGAGGGTCCTGCCCGATTTCCAGTGATGGTCGTTTATCTTGTACCCCCAGGTATCGTTCATGGTCATACAGGCCTCCCAGTTGCGGCCAGGAATACCGGTAGCCGGTATATGCTGTTCTGGCGTGGACAGGTCTCCGGTTATGCCGCCTCCCAGTCTGTCGTTGGTGATCATGTTTGGCTGAAGACTCAGCAGGGGAAGGAATCTGGCTGCCCGCTCTTTGGTCATATCGGTAGGCACATCCCACCAGAGCTCGGCGACATCCCCGTAATTGGTCAGTATTTCGCGGACCTGGGGAATGGCCACCTTGTCGATATATTCGTCCATGCTCCCGTCCTGGGCCTTGTCCCAATGCCCCTTGTGCGCGGCCCCGCCGGGATTGTTCCAGTCATTGGCCTGCGAATAGTAGAAGCCCAGCTTCATGCCATGCTTGCGGCAGGCCTCCGCCAGGAGCTTCAGGATATCCTTTCCGTAGGGAGTGGCCTTGACGATGTTCCAGTCGCTGGCCTTGGAGTCGAACATGGCGAAGCCATCATGGTGCTTGCTCGTGATGACGATGTATTTCATCCCCGCCGCCTGTGCCATCAGCACCCAGCTCTCGGGGTCATATTCCGTCGGGTTGAAGCTTTTTGCATATTCGCGGTAGGTGGCTACGGGGATCTTTTCATGCTGCATGATCCATTCGCCAAGGCTGGGGTCTTCCTTGCCCTGATAGATGCCGCCGGGGACGCTGTAGACGCCCCAGTGGATGAACATGCCGAATCTGGCCTTGTTCCACCAATCCATTTTGGAGGTGTCGGCCATCCGGCCCTTGTCTCCGAAGGCATCGGGGGATCGCGGGATGTCTGTTCTTGCCGGACCGTCGGAACTTCGGGGAGCCCCGGCCCCACCCGCCCGCGCAGCCAGAGAGATCAGAAAAGAAAAAAATATAGCCGCGGAGAGTAATGTTGATTTTTTCATGCGCAATCGTAGGTGAGGCCAGCCGGGTGAAATAATTATATGCAATTAACAACCAGGATATTAACAAACACGTTAATAAACGATTAATTTAAAAAATTAAACGCAGATAGTGAATAATTACCTGGAATGATCCTCTTTAAGGCACGTTCACCTGTCTGGGGACATTGTAATTATACCGTTTGTTGACATTATCCGCCGTCCTGGCCCCGACCCGCACATAATAGGGCCGGCTGGCGCCCAGGGCTGCCTTTGAACTGATCGCCACGGTCTGTCCCAGTATCAGGTTGCCGGCCGTGCCGGAATAAGACACCTGGTTGGAGAGCTTGCTGTCGAAGCTGCCATTTCCGTCATATGGCGTCGTAGATATAAATAAATAGATATCTGTAACATTAAAAATGCGGTCGGGGACGGCCGTGCCCCTGCTGATCTTTATGCTTACGGTCACTGTTTTGTCGGCATTCAGCACAGGGTCCCCCACCCACTCGACCTTCAGAAAAGGGCTGACTTTGAATACCACATTCTTCACCCCGCTGACGTCGACCGTATCGCTGCCGGAATCCACCTGAGCCCCCGATGAATTGGTATATACAATGGGTACGAACGCGCCATCCGTAGGATAAAGCCGGTATTTCCCCTTGAAGACCTTCGTATTGATAAAAGTCCCATCGGACTTGATATTAAAATATTCCGGGGTCACCGTATTGCCCGTCGTCGTGCCCCAGCTCAGCTCATAGGCTGTCAGCCGCAGGTCCCCGGTGCTGTTCTGAAGTGGCTGCCCCGTGCTCGAATCGATGATCGTCCCCATGAGCGTTTCTTTCGGGCCCGTATAATTATCCAGCTTTGTGCAGGAGGCGGCGGCGAAGATCACCATGCCGGTCAATAGACCCTTTCCGATCCATGCCCCCTTTCCAATCCATGAGTAATTTATTATCCTTCTCATATACGTTATTATTTTACTGATTATAAGTTTTGATACAGACCGCCCCTGCTGATCTCGGCAGCAGGGATCTGCTCATAATACCAGGTGGTGCTGAAGGTGAACCTGGAATTCCTTTCATCCTTTCTCCTGTCATAAATGTATTTCCCGTTGGCGGCCACATAGATGGGGTTCAGGATCCACCACACCCTGTTGTTGATCTCGGTATCTGCCGTCCTCCATCTCTTGAGGTCCCAGAATACTTTGTTCTCAAAACCCAGCTCCTTCCTGATCTCCTTGCGGATCGTGTCGATGCTGGTCAGGTCAGCCTTGCTGGTCAGCGGCACCGCCCCTGCCCTGTCGCGGATATCGTTGATCTGCGTATAAGCGTCCTGCAGGTAATCTACGTCCGCCTGCCCGCCAGCATTCAGCTCATAGGCGGCTTCCGCGCGGTTGAGCAGCACTTCGGCATAACGTAATTCCATATACGGCTGCGTGCAGTAGCCCTGGGTAACGAGATTCTTGGGCCTGTTCTGGTCAATGGATTTCCGGATAAAAAATCCCGACAGCGTGCCGCCGTCATGGCTCCCGAAGACCCCGCTGAGGCCTCCTGAATTCAAAGGGCCTGCTCCTGAGCTGACGGTGGGTATGCCCAGCTTGCTGGTGCAGGGCACGAAATTCGCGCTGGCCGTATAACCCGTCGTCGTTGGCAGCAACAAGGCCGGTGTGATCCCTCCCGACACATCGGCTGCCGTATAGATGCCTCTCCGCACATCCACGACCTCGCCTTTCAGGGTAGAGCCGGGCAGGGTTACGGTGGCGAGCAACCGGGGTTCGGCATTCTGAAAGATACTGGTGCGGTCATTAAAAAAAATATACTTGCCCCCTGCATCCAGGACCTGGAGCGTCCCATCCGGGTTCTTTGGCAATCCGTCGAACAATTCCACGAAGTCCAGCGTGGGACAGATATAAGAGCCATATCCATCGGGGCCCTGCATCTGCAGCGGTACGCCGAAAACATCGTAGCTGTGGCCCACATCCGGGTAGCCGGAATACTCCTTTGCAAAAATGACTTCGGTATTTGCCGCCGTCAGGTCGAAGAACAGATTGGAGTAATTAGCCACCTTATCGGGCACCGTTCGGTAAAGCTTATACCCGCCTGTCTCCACCAGCTTAGCCGCTGCATAAGCCGACTTGAAATACCTTATCGCTTCCGTCGGAGCGATTCCCTGCACACGCCTCCCGTTGCCGCCAGCCCGGTTATCGACATTATTAACTATATTATATTTGGCGACAGATCCCGCAAAAAGCATGGCCCTTGATTTAAAGGCGGCCGCCACATATTTATTGGCCCTGCCCCGCGCCTCGCTCTTCGGAAGCATAAGACTGATCGCCGAATCCAGATCGTCGGCGATAAAATCGTAGACTTCCTGCTCCGAGCCCCGTTGTACCATCAGCGAATCCGTGGGGGTACCCGGATAATTCTGTGCGGTCTTGATGATCGGTACGCCGCCATATCTTTTTACCAGCGCAAAATAAGTATAGGCCCTCATGAAACGTCCCTCGCCAAGCCAGCTGTTCACCTGCGCCGGGTTATTGATGCTTGTCGCGTATTTAGGGAGTGTCTGTAACAGCGTATTGATGTTCCGGATGGCGAGGTAGGCATCGCTCCAGTAACTGTTGCCGCCATTGCTTTCCCCGCTGACGTTCTTATTCATGCCCTCTCCCGTCAGGTCGCTGGTCGTATTGAACTGCTCGTACTGGTTGAACCCCGCCGCGGTGCTGTATTTAAAATCCTCGATAGGGAGATACCGGTACAGGCCCGCCATATAGGCCGTGACGCCGCCGGCGCTGCCCAACACGTCCTGGTTTTGTAAAATACCCTGCGGGGTTACGTTCAGCTTATTACAGGAAGAGACGATATAGAATATTACAAACAGGCAGATTAGTTTTTTCATTTTTAAAATTTTAAACGCTGCTAAAAGGTTATGCTTATACCCGCATTAAAGGTCTTTGCTAAAGGATAGGTATAACCGTAATTGCTGGAAGGGTGCTCGGGATCGACGAATTTAAGACCGGTGATCGTGAGGATGTCATAACCGTTCACATAGATCCTGGCTTTCTGGATCCCCACTTTCTTCAGCAGGACCTGAGGCAGTGAATAGCCCAGGGTCACCGCCTTCAGCCGCAGGTAGGATGCATTCTGAATAGCGAATGCAGAGCTGCCGTCGTAATTCGATCCCGTCATCGCGTAGAATCCCGGCACATATGTGGTGTTGGGATTATAAGGGTCGGCCAGCGGATCGGCCGGATGCCACCTGTTCATAAACTGCGACAGTGCATTGCCGCCCTGGTCCAGCGGTACGGCTAACGAGTTGCCGTAAGCGATATACCGGTCGGCCACGCCCTGGAATAATATATCGACGTCGAAGCCCCTGTATTCCACGTCCATGGTGAGCCCATAATTGATGGCCCCGGGATTGGGGGTGGGAGTCTGCTGGGAGGTGGACCCGTTGTAGGTATTGGCGATAGGATGGTTATCCAGCGCATCGATGACGCCGTCGCCGTTCCAGTCCTGGTATTTATAATCTCCGGGCAAGGTGCCCCGGTTGCCACCGCCCTGGTTCACCATGTAGGAATAAATATCGCTGAAGGAGGAAAATCTGCCGGCGGCCCCATTCCCCCACCAGATATCGTTATAGCGGCCATTGGTATTATTGCGCCAGTTGTCATACGAGTTCCCCGCTCCGGCCCGCTCGACATACAGGTTCCTGATCTTCGTATAAGAGACGTTTGCGCTGATCCGGTAATTTACTTTACCGATGCGGTTGTTATGCGTTACCACCAGTTCCGCGCCTCTTGCCTGGTCGCTGTTGAGATTCTCCTGTGAGATGGTCGCGCCCAGTGAAGAAGGCAGGCTTACATTCCGGTTGGCCAGCAAGCCCGTCCTGTTCCGCTGGAACCAGTCGATCTGGAATCCCAGCAGGCCTTTCCAGAGATCGACATCAAGGCCGACATCCGCCGTCTTCGCCTGGTACCAGGTGATATTGGCATTGGGCAGGCTTCTGAATCCGAGTGCGGATGTATAAACACCGTTAAAGACATATCCTCCGGCCAGCCCGTTCTCGCTGCCGCCCGTAGGATAATCATAGCCCTGGATGAACTGGAACTGCGAGGCTCCGTCATCGCCCATGATGCCGTATGAACCCCGGAGCTTGATATTATTGATGAACCCCAGGGCGGTATTATCCTTTATGAACCCTTCCTCCCCGATCCTCCATCCCGCGGTGACGCCGGGAAAGAATCCCCATTGTTTGCCGGGCGGGAATTTGGAAGAGCCGTCATACCGGCCATTGATGTCGATCAGGTACCTCGCCTTATAGTCATAATGGATCTTACCCACCAGGCCTTTGTTCGTGTAGGTATACAGTCCGTTGGGGTCCTGTGACCCTATCTGGCCGCCGGATGATCCGGAGGCGATCTGGTCGAGATTGCCAAAGACCAGACTTCTGGTGGCGCTGAAATTATCGGACTTGCGCGTCTGCTCTTCGTACAGCGCCAGCACGCTGAGGTTATGCTTGCCGAAGGAGTGATTGTAATCGAGCGAATATTGCAGCAAGGTATTGGGGGCCGTAACATAGGACCGCACTACTTTGGAAGGAGCATTTTGGGGTACGGTAGTATAATTGGGCGCCGTGTAGGTGTATAAATTAAACGACTTGTAGAATTGTTTGTTATCGGCCACATAGCTGTCATAGCTGAACATGCCCCTGGCCTTCAGCCCCTGTATGAACGGCACGTCGTATGACAATTTGAACGATCCCTGGAACCATTTGTTATTGATGGTCCTGTACCCGCTGACGGAGCTGTTCGTGGTAGCCACGGAATTGATGCCATTGTCGCCAAGGAAATCGAGATGGCCGGGATCGTTGTTGGCATATACCGGTAAGATCGGAGGATGCCTCCATAACGCCCGGAAAATATCCCAGGTATCGTTATTGGGATCGGGCTGATTCTTGGTATCCGTGATCGCACTTAGTTGCAGTTCGGCCGTCAGTCGCTTCGATATCTTAGCCGTCGTATTCGAGCGGACATTATATTTGTTGTAATTCAGGTCTCCGCTCTTCCAGAAGCCCCCCTGGTTCTCATAGCCCAGGCTGATATAGTAGGTCAGTCTGTCTGTGCCCCCGCTCGCGCTCAGGCTGTGCTTCATCTGGGGAGCGGTATTCCTGAGGACGGCGGGATACCAGTTGCCGGCAGTCCTGGCCCCGCTGGCATAAGCATCGAAATCCGCCTGCGTATAAGGTCTGACGCCTCCATCCACATTGTGTATCGCCTTTTCGTTGGTCAACGTCATCCACTGATAGATATTCAGCAGCTTAGGCAGTCCGGATGCATACTGAAACCCTCCGCTCCCTTCATAATTGAGCAGGGTCGTGCCCGCCTTTCCTTTTTTAGTCGTGATCAGCACCACTCCGTTTGCCGCACGAACGCCATATACCGCAGCGGATGCATCTTTCAGCACGGAGAGGTCTTCGATATCGTTGGGGTCCAGGCGTGCATAATTGTCGCGGGGTACGCCATCCACGATGACCAGTGGGGTGCCGAGGCCACGGATGTCGAACTGGTTGTCGAAAGAGCCTGGTTCGGCGCTGTTCTGGGAAACACGCACACCCGGGATCTTTCCAGCCAGCATGTTGATCAGGCTTTCATTCCGGGTAGTCACGATCTCTTCACCCTTCAGCGAAGAAATCGCCCCCGTAAGGACGGCCTTTCTTTGTTGCCCATAGCCGACCACGACAATTTCATCCAGCTTCCGGACAGATGCCGTAAGGATGATCTCGAAGCTGGCCTTTCCATTGATGATGACCTCCGTGGAGGCATATCCCGTAAAAGAGATGACCAACACATGGTCCGCGTCGTTGATATTCAGCTTGAATTTTCCGTCCGCATCCGTAACCGTGCCCCTGGTGCTGCCTTTAACCTTCACACTGGCCCCTTCCAGCGGCTCTCCTTTCTCGTTGGTGACTTTCCCTGAAATATTGGCCATCATTCCAGAGACGACGGGCACGGGGAGCGGGGCGGGGGGGCTTTTTTTTACCACCACCGTCCGGTCGACGATCTCGTAAGTAAAAGGCTGATCCTTAAAGCAGATGTCCAGCGCTTGTTCCAGCGGCACATCCTTTACGCGCACATCGACTTTCCGCGCCTGGTCCATCCAGTCGTCCTTGTAGAAGAACTGGACGCCGGTCTGTCGTCTGATCTCCGCGAACGCCTTTTTCAAAGAGGCATTCTTAAGAGAAAGGGTCACGTTCTGGGAGACGCCCCGGGCGGAGACCTGCATTAAGGCCACCGTCAGCAGTAGAAAGGTCAATTTCATGGCAAGTTTTCGTTGAGTTGAGATAAGCACGTAGCGATCCCTTTGCTTATCACAAATAGAAATTTTCATACTTTTGCAATGTTAGGTTTAGACAATAATGATCCCTTACCGTTTTAATTATTGGAATAGCCTGATATTGGCCGGAGGTGTTCCAAGCACTTCCGGTTTTGTTTTCGGCCCGAAAATTTTATGGGAGTACGGTCAACGTGTTGCCTTCGATCCTGAAATGCAGATCGCTCAGTTCCAGTATCTTTAATACATTCGACATTTTCGTGTTGCGGCTGACGCCACCGGAGTAGGTGCCCCCGGGGATCTTTCCCTCATATATGACCTTCACATCGTACCAGCGGGATATCTGGCGCATGATGGTCCCGATCCCGTCATTCTGAAATTGAAAATTGCCATTCTTCCAGGCGACGGCTTCCTCCGTATCCGCATCGTTGACCAGCCTGATCTTTCCATCTCCGGTCAATCCGGCCATCTGTCCAGGCCTCAGCAGATCCATCGCATTCCCTTGCCTCACCTGTACGGCCCCTTCCAGCAAGGTGATGTTCATAGATACCTCATCGCTGTAGGCGTTCACATTAAATTGGGTCCCCAATACTCTCACCTCTCCGTCTTTCTCCGTGCTGACGATAAAGGGCATGGCCGCATTCTTAGCCACTTCGAAATAAGCTTCGCCTGTGATCGTTACCCTTCTTTCCTTTCCGGAAAAGGCGGCTGGAAATTTTATAGAGGACGCAGCATTCAGCCAAACCCCGGTGCCATCGGTCAGCACGATATGATATTGTCCGCCGCGCGGAGTGGCGATCATATTGTAAAGTATTTCTGCGGTCTTCTGACCGGAAGGGCTGTATACCAGTTGTCCGTTAGTCAGTTTCAGGATCCTCGCGCTGCCCTGCTGGGCAAGGCTGCCGTTGACAGCGCTGTCCAGGACGATCGTCCTGCCATTCGCTAAGGTCAGGGTCGCTTTGTCGCTTCCAGGGAGCACATCATTTTTAAAACGTTCCGATTGCCCGGCAAGCTTGTCCTGCCTTGTCCCCTTTCCTTTGTTCAGCAGCCTGTACAAAGATCCCGTCAGTAAGATCAGGATGACCGCGGCAGCGGT
>DATHHO010000291.1:0-10476 GCA_035317125.1 Puia sp. | reverse complement strand
AACCGGAGTCGAGGGCGTTATTCAGCGCAAAGAGCGCGGAGCTCTTTTCCAAATTGCGGCGATATGCGGACAGGAGATACGTAGATGGTCGATACCGAAAAATACGATGTAGTCGTTCTCGGCAGCGGTACCGGCGGATATGTCGCGGCTATCCGGGCAGCACAGCTTGGCTTTAAGGTGGCGATCGTTGAAAAAGAAAATCTGGGTGGCGTCTGCCTGAACTGGGGATGCATCCCCACAAAGGCCCTTTTGAAAAGCGCGCAGGTTTATCAGGATATCCTGCATTCAAAGGATTTCGGCATCGAGGCCACCGGCACACCCGATTTCCCTGCCGTGATCAAACGCAGCCGCGGCGTCTCCGATAAAATGACCAAAGGCGTTCAGTTCCTGATGAAGAAGAACAAGATCGACGTGGTCATGGGATATGGCAAGCTGAAGGCAAAAGGACAGCTGGAAGTCACCGGCGCCGATGGCAAAATACAGATCGTAGAAGGCAAACATATCCTCGTCGCAACTGGCGCGCGCAGCCGTGAGCTCCCCAACCTCAAGCAGGATGGGAAAAAAGTGATCGGTTACCGCGAAGCCATGACCCTTCCACAAATGCCCAAAAGCATGATCGTGGTAGGCAGCGGCGCCATCGGGGTCGAATTCGCCTATTTCTATTACAGCATGGGCACAAAGGTGACGATAGTGGAATTCCTCCCCCGGATCGTACCGGTGGAGGACGAAGAGATCTCAAAGGAACTGGAAAAGATCTATAAAAAATACGGTATCGAAGTGCTGACCAGCAGCGAGGTGACCAGCGTAGATACCAGCGGCAACGGAGTAAAAGCAAAAGTGAAAACGCCTACCGGAGAAGTGACCCTGGAGGCGGACATCCTGCTGAGCGCCGTCGGCATTGCTGCCAATATCGAGAATATCGGCCTCGAAACCCTGGGGGTGAAGACGGATAAAGGCAAGATCGTCGTGGACAAATTCTATCAGACCAATGTCCCCGGCATCTACTCTTTCGGGGATTGCGTTCCCGGCCAGGCCCTCGCCCACGTGTCTTCGAAAGAAGCCATCATCTGCGTGGAGAACATCGGGTATATGGAGAAAAAATTTGCTCACCAGCCGGAAGCGCTCGATTACAACAACGTCCCCGGTTGCACTTATTGTACACCGGAGATCGCTTCGGCAGGACTGACCGAAAAACAAGCCCGTGATGCCGGTTATGAAGTAAAAGTGGGGAAATTCCCGCTTACCGCCTCCGGCAAGGCCACCGGCGTCGGTCATACGGAAGGCTTTATAAAAGTGGTCTTCGACGCCAAATACGGCGAATGGCTCGGGACGCATATGATCGGCTATAACGTGACCGAAGTGATCGTGGAGACCGTTGTCGGCCGGAAGCTCGAAACGACCTACCACGAAATGCTGAACAGCATCCACCCCCACCCCACCATCAGCGAAGGGGTAAAAGATGCCATCGAACAGGCATACGGGGAGGCTATCCATCTGTAGTTCCAACTTCAAGTATAAAATGCAAGAAACCCGCCCAAACAGGCGGGTTTTTCGTATTGTCGATTTATTAGTAGATTTAGGGCATGGAAAACAGAGACAAAGGAATTCTATACAGCATTTTAGGGATCTATTCGTTGATGGTAAGCTGGTATTACAACCACTCCATCCTCTTCCTGATCATCCATTTTGTATTCTGGCCCATCTATCTGCTCTATGAGCTGCTGACAGGCCATCTGTCCCACGACATGTGGAAGACCATCCCGATGTCTTATTTCAAATAATGCTCTATTTCAAGTCGCACTATTCAATAATTAAATTTAAAAAACCGTTAACTGCCATGAAACATTCCATTTCTAACAGGCTGCCCATCCTGCTGGCATCCTTTCTTTTCCTCGGCCTCCATTTTTCTACATCCGCCCAGAGCATCAGCGGTGACAGCATCAAGGCCCAGTTCGTCAAAGACTGGGAACGTGCAAAATCCTATACGATGGAATATCTCAACGCAATGCCTGCCGACAAGTATTCGTTCAAGGCGGTAGACAGCATCCGCAGCTTTGCACAGCAGATGCTCCACCTGTCCGCCGCCAACCTGAGCCTCGTCTCCGCCGCCAGTGGCGGCACGCCTCCGTTCTCGCCCGAGGGCCTCGAAGGCAGGGCTACCGCACAGACAAAGGACTCCGTTGTCTCCTACGTGACCCAGAGTTATGATTTTGCCATCGCCGGGGCAAAAGCCATCGATCCCAACAAGCTGGGAGAGATGACCGGCAGGGGAAATTTCAAACAGACCCGCTTCAACTGGTGGCTGAAAGCATTCGAGCACCAGACACATCACCGCGGACAAACGACGATCTATATCCGCCTGCTCGGCATCCGGCCGCCCGGAGAAAGACTTTTCTAACCTTGAGTAATAAAAAACCCCCGATGGTCATCGGGGGTTTTTGTTTTCAGCTCCAGGTCCTGTCCCATGAACGGACGGCATCCCATTCCGGC
Organism: Puia sp.; assembly: GCA_035317125.1. Classification (GTDB taxonomy): domain Bacteria; phylum Bacteroidota; class Bacteroidia; order Chitinophagales; family Chitinophagaceae; genus Puia. The sequence continues at coordinate 7,986 of DATHHO010000291.1, read as the reverse complement.
GTAGGCCCGAAATAATTCTTGTTCTCGGGATCCAGATGCTTCCTGATCATATCTTCATTCAGCTCGACGCCAAGCCCCGGTGTATCCGGTACATTTGCAAACCCCTTTTCGAAGAGCGGCTTGCCATCTTTTGTCTTTACGAAATCGGTCCAGTACGGAAGGTCCAGCGAATGGTGCTCCAGCGCCACGAAGTTCTGCGTGGCCGCGGCACAATGGACATTGGCCATAAAAGAAACGGGCAGGCCCGCAAAATGCATGGCCATAGCAACGCCTTTTTCTTCCGCATAGTCGCCGATCTTCTTGGTCTCCAGCAGCCCTCCCGAAGTAGCCAGATCGGGGTGGATCAGATCGGTGGCATGCACATCGATCAGCTTTATAAAATCCTCCTTCAGATAAATATCTTCGCCGGTGTTGGTCGGCGTCTCGATAGCCGCCGTGATCTCCTTCCACTGTTCCGTGAACTGCCAGGGGATCAGGTCCTCCAGCCAGGCCAGCCGGTATTCCTCCATCCGCTTGCCGAGACGGATCGCCTGGTTCATATCGAAGTGCCCATAATGGTCGGATGCCAGCGGAACGTCGAACCCGATCACCTCGCGCACCTGCGCTACATATTTCGCCATCTCATCCAGCCCTTTGGGCGTGATCTGCACCTGCGTGAACTGGTGCTTGGTGGCGCCATAGGTCATGGGGGCCATATTCCATTGCCGCTCTACGTCCCAGAAATTCGAGTTGACGATGGTGCCGGGAATCTTCCGGATCATCTCGATGCCCAGGTCCATTTTTAAAAAGGTGAACCCCTTTCCTTCGAGGCGTTCTTTTAATTTGGCCGTAAATACCTTGGGATCTTCTTCCTCCGGTGTGTCGGCATAAAGCCTGACCTTATCGCGATATTTTCCACCCAGCAACTGATAGGCAGGAACATTATAGACCTTACCGGTCAGGTCCCAAAGCGCCATCTCCACCGCACAAACGCCACCGCCCTGCCGGCCATGCCCTCCGAATTGCTTGATCCTTTTAAAGATCTGCTCCACGCTGCAGGGGTTCATACCCATGATGCGGCTCTTCAGGATAAGGGCATAACGCCAGTCGGCGCCATCGCGCACCTCGCCATAGCCATAGATGCCCTGGTTCGTGTCGATCCGTATGATCGTACACCTGCCCGTGGTATTCATCACCGTGGCATAGCGCATATCCGTGATCTTGAGATCGGAAGGACCCGAACAGCGGTTGACCTTCGACGTGCTGTGGGCGAGGGTATCTTCGATCGGGGCGAACATGAATCCTCCGAGCGCAAGTCCTCCGAGGGCCGCTTTTTTCAGAAAAGAACGGCGCGGGTTCTCTTCCGGAGTGCTGTCACCACCGGCCTGCTGTCCGCCTGCTGTATGTTGCCCACTACCGGTAAGCGCATCCTTCCCGTAGGCATCCGCTTCGTTATCGGGCAGCCCCATTCTGGCTAAGAATTTTTGAGATGCTGTCATAAAAAAAAATTTAAGCTTTACAAAAAATCATGGTTAATTATTATTGAACTCGTTTTTTACCAGTTGATAGATCCTCCCGAATTTTTCAAACCTCCGCATATACACGGCATGATTGGACGCGTCCGGCTTATACACCGCCAGCGCTTTCCGGAGCGAGGTGCGGGGCTTGCCCAATGCCTCCATCCCTATGACCACCGCCCCCAATGCGGAGCTTTCATCATCCCCGAAGACCAGTACTTTGATATTAAAGACATCCGCAAGGATCTGCAGCCACAACTGGCTGCGGACAAATCCGCCGGAAGCATGCAATTCCCTTGGTTTCTTTTTTTCCATCAGGACCTTGCCGATGCTGTACACGCTGTACACTACTCCTTCCATGGCCGCCCTTATAAAATGCGCCTTCGTATGGCCGATGTCCAGACCGAAATAGATGCCCCTCGCCGCGGAGTTCCACACCGGCGCGCGCTCTCCAAGGATATAGGGGATAAACAGCAGTTCTTCCGAGCCTGCCGCCACTCCCGATGCCAGGGATAACAGCTGCGTGAAATCTTCCTCCGTCTGGAGTACTTCTTCTTTCAGCCATTGCAGCACCACCGCACCATTATTGGTAGCGCCCCCGACGATATAATAATTGTTGTACACATGATAGCAGAAGGTCCGCATGTGCTCATCGGTCTCCGCCCCCTCTATGACCATCCGGGCTGCACCGCTGGTGCCGATGGTGACGGACATCGTATGCGGTCCTGTTGCGCCTGTCGACAGGTTAGCCAAAGCGCCATCGCTGGCCCCGGTCACCACCGGTACTCCCGGAGGCAGTGAAAGGGCGAGGGATGCGTCGGTCTTGCCCGCATCGTAATGTATAATATAGGTCGGCGACACCAGACGGGAAAGCCTGGAAGCATCGATCGACAGATAGTTCAGGATCTCTTCATCCCATTGCAGGCTCCTTATATTCAGCAGGCCGGTCGCCGATGCAATGGCCGTATCGACTACGGTCTCGCCGAATAACCGCTGAAAAACATATTCCTTGATACCTACAAACCTGCTGGCCCCCCTGAAGATCTCCGGCTCCTGTTGCCTGAGCCAGACCAGCTTGCACAAGGGGGTCATGGCATGTACTGGCACGCCAGATGCACGGTAGAAAGCCGCCCCCTGCTCCGTTGCGACCAGCTGCTCCGCAATTTTAGCCGCCCGGTTGTCAGCCCAGATCATACAGGAAGTGAGCGGCCTGCCAGCTGCATCCACTGCAAGGAAGCTATGCATTGCCGAACTGAAGGAGACCATCGCAAGGGAAGCAGGCTGGGCCGCGGCAATGACCTTGTTGATGCATCCGCTCACCGCCCGGACCACCTCGTCGGGGTCCAGTTCGCTGCGGTCAGGCGCCGGATGCTGCATGGGGTAATGCGTCTGCTGCCTTTCTATAACTTCTCCCGTTGCTGAAAAAGCTACTGCCTTCACCGAGGTCGTACCTATATCCACTCCAAGGTAATAATTCATGAACATGCTATTTATCCCAGAATACATGGGTCGCCAGATTATCTGGTCCCATACGGCTCACGGCCGCGTTGTAATTTACTATATTCACTGCAAGATTAGCAAGTTCCGGGTTTTATGGCCCCTTCAGCTGTCCTAAATTTGTATCCTAAATAATATTACAGCCATGCAACAGGAACAGACAAATTACGAAAGGATCGCCACGGCGATCGGCTATATAAAGACCCATTTCAAGGAACAGCCCGATCTCAATGAGATCGCGAAGGAAGTTCACATGAGCCCCTTTCATTTTCAGCGCCTCTTCCAGGAATGGGCCGGTGTGAGCCCAAAAAAATTCCTCCAGTACACTACTTTGGAATATGCAAAGTCCATCCTGAAAGATAAAGGCGCCAGCTTGTCCGACACCGCCTTCGAAACCGGGCTTTCGGGCACCGGCAGACTACATGATCTTTTCATCGGCATCGAAGGGATGACACCCGGGGAATATAAGAACGGCGGAGAAGCCCTCACCATACATTACAGTTTTGCCGAAACTCCGTTTGGCGAGATCATCGTCGCCTCCACTCCCAAGGGCATCTGCCATCTGGCCTTTGCCGACAAGGAAGAGGAGGCGCTGGCCGGGCTGCACGCACAGTTCCCAAGTGCACAGTACAAGCAGACCGTAGATCTGATCCAGCAGAATGCCCTTTACATTTTTACGCAGGACTGGAAGAAATTGTCCCAGATCAAGCTTCACCTAAAGGGGACGCCCTTCCAGCTGAAAGTATGGGATGCCCTGCTCAGTATCCCCATGGGCGGGCTGTCCACCTATTCGGCCATCTCGGGGAAGATCGACAATCCCGGGGCGTCGCGTGCGGTAGGTTCGGCCATCGGCAACAACCCTGTAGCCTTTCTGATCCCTTGTCACCGGGTGATCAGGTCCACCGGCGAATCTGGGCAGTACCACTGGGGTGCCAACCGCAAAACGGCCATGATCGCCTGGGAAGCGGCAAAGGCGGTGGGGGAATAGTTCTATATCGATCTATTTCTCTAATATTGCCATAGTTTTCACCGGAAAAGCGATCTTCAGACTATGGCGGTAATGAAAAAGAAATATAACGAGCTGGCATTCCGGTTTCTCCTGTTCGTTCTCTATTTCTTTCTTTTCGCCATCCAGCTTACAGGCAAATTCTACACGATCGCCAATTTTTATGTTTATCAGGAGGGCCCGTCAGCGCAGCAGGCATACATGACCCGTCCTGCTTTTTCTGATCATGTTTTTCAGGTCCGTTCCCTTCATGCTCAATCTGTTTATGAGAGGGCCTTACCTCACCATCAGCACCTGAGCCTTGACAAGCGATTCCAGCCTTCCGAGGCTGTGGAGCCTTCCTTCGGGTTCCCGGGACTGGCTCAACGCTACAGATCATCCGATCTGATCCTTTTTTCAACCTGTCCATTTTCCGCCAGCCCCGACCTGCTCACATCTGGTCTGCGGGGGCCTCCTGATCGGGTATAACGACCTGTCCCGCCGGCAATCCACCATCTTCTTGCCCGGTTTGCTCCATTTGCCCGGATCTGCAATGCAATATTTCTACATACATCGTTCAACAATCTTTCTGATGAAGCATATACTTACCATCGTATTATTCTGCATTACCCAATATTCTTTCGGGCAACCGACTCCAGGCCCCAGGTCTTCCACGCCCAGTCCAGCCGGCCCCAGATCATCCACCTCCACCTCCCCCGCACCTAAGCTCATCGTGGGCATTGTAGTGGATCAGATGCGCTGGGACTACCTGCACCGTTATCAGAGCAGATATGGCCCCGGAGGGTTTCTGCGGTTGCTCGGCGAAGGATATACCTGTGAGAATACGCTGATCAGCCACCTGCCTTCTTTTACGGCGGTGGGGCACAGCACCATTTATACAGGTTCGGTACCGGCCATACATGGCATCACCGGAAATGACTGGACCGACCAGGCCAGCGGCAGACCGCAATATTGCACCGGCGACTCCACGGTGGAGTCCGTTGGTACGCCCACGGCAACGGGAAAAATGTCACCGCACAACCTCCTCGCCACGACCATTACGGACGAGCTGAGGATCTCCAGCAATTATCAGTCGAAAGTCGTCGGCATATCCCTGAAAGACAGGGCTTCGATCCTGCCTGCGGGGCATAACCCAACCGGCGCTTTCTGGATGGATGATTCGACGGGCAATTTCGTCACCAGCACCTGGTATATGAAAGAATTGCCGGAGTGGGTGCAGCGCTTCAACCAGTTGCGGCTGCCGCAGAAGCTGGTTGCGGGAGGATGGAATACGCTCTATCCGATCGCCAGCTACACACAGAGCACGGCCGATGATGTTCCCTGGGAAGGGCTTGGCTCCGGAGAGACGGCCCCAGTTTTTCCGCACGATGTCGCCAAATTTTACCAGCACCACCATGATGCGATACGCAGCACGCCATTTGGAAATACATTGACCCTTGATTTTGCCCGGGCTGCCGTGGAAGGCTACTCACTGGGCCAGGGTAAGGCGACCGATTTTCTGGCGATCAACTGCGCCTCGACGGATTATGTAGGGCATGAATATGGCCCCAACTCGATAGAGGTCGAGGACACCTATCTGCGGCTCGACAAGGACCTGGCGACTTTCTTCGACTATCTGGACAAGAAGATCGGCAAAGGCAATTATCTTGTGTTCCTGACTGCCGATCATGGGGGCTCGCATGCCATCAATTACATGAAAGCAAACCATTTCCCGGCCGACTTCCTCCAGACCGCGAATATCAAAACAGGGCTTGATAATTTCCTGTACAAAAAATTTGGCGTTTACGGCATCGTCCTGAACTCCATGAATTACTATATCAATTTTAATCTGAAGACGATTGCGCTCAATCATCTGTCCATGGACAGCATAAGAAAAGAAACGGTCAGCTTCCTCCAACAGCAACCCGGCATCCAGTTTGCGGTCGATCTGAGCAATATGGCCGCCAATCCACTTCCCGAGCCTATCCGGCAGATGGTCATCAACGGTTATAATTACAGGCGTTGCGGGGATGTGACCTTTATTCCCGAACCGGGCTGGTTTTCCGGCAGCGCCCGGGGAACGACCCATGGCACCTGGAACCTGCAGGATATACATATACCCCTGGTGTTTATGGGTTGGGGTATAAAGCACGGCGCCAGCTTCCGCACCATTCACATGACGGATATAGCGCCGACCATCGCAGCATTGCTGCGTATCCAGATGCCAAATGGATGTGTGGGGAGTGTGATAGAGGAAGTGATGAAATAATTATGGCGCCCCGCACGCTTCGCAATTCAGGCTGAAAAATTTAAAATAAGCAGGAATTTCCTCTGTCTGTCCGACAAAGCCTTTCAGGGCAAATAACCCGGCATACCGCACCCTCATGGGAAATTCATGGGTCACCATTTCTTTAAAAGAACTGTTCCCGGTGATGCCGTTGGAATACAGGAACCTGAACTTCTCTCCCCGCCGCTCGATCCTCAGCGCCGAATTATCCAGGTTGCGGGCGAAGGCAGGATTGCTGTCCAGGCTGTCGACATTGAAGAGGGGAATATGCGCGATCTCTTCCGGCTTGCCCGACCCTCCCGCGGAGGTAATGGCCTGGATCAGGATCTGCCGGGATCTGGGATAGCCGCCGGTATAATCATTATAGGCAATGCTGATCCGGATGCTCTTGCCGGTGTAGCCCGTGTCTTCCGATAAAAGGATGCCTGCCTGCTGCCAGTTCTGACGGGGAATAAAATCCTTCAGGTGTACTTCGAGGGTGAAACAATCACAGGGTATTTTGCGTAACAGCAGGTTTCGGATAACCGGTGTCTGTGTCGGGTCGGGCCAGTTATCGCCTTTCAGCGTGAACAGGGTCAGAAAGCCAGAGCGGCTTCCTCTCTTGTTCCAGTAGCTGCTGTCCTTCCCTTTCACTATCCAGCCACGCGCCGCGAGGGAATCTTCCTGCAAGACCCGGAAATCATCCGTAAAGGAACTTGCCCCTTTTCCGCGGAAGAGCAGGGTAAATATGATAATGGTCAAGGCCAGCACGAAAAAGACCGCCCCGGTCCAGATCAATTTTTGCTTATGCTTAACCACACCTCCCCCATCCATTCCCGTCGCAGCCCCTGTAACCGCGCCAACTCGTGGCGCCTGCTCTTCCCCCGCACTACTCCTGACTACCTGCTCCCTGTAGCGAAACCAGTATGGATAATGCCCCTCACTCCTCTTTCTTTCGGCCTCCGTCGTATAGGGTGCGTTCAGCACATAACGGGACAGGGTATCCAGGGTAGCCACGGAAGGGTTTTCCCGTTTGCCTGGGGAAGATTGCTCCTCGTCCCGGGGCCATAGTCCGCTACGATCGTTGCTGATGAAGACCGAATAATTTTTTATGCTTTTCCAACCGACCGTGAGACCGGTATGCTCGAATATTTCATTGTAAAAAAGCTTGCTTTCCGTCTCCGTGAGCGGCTCTTTCAGCGGGTAGCCGAAGCATTTCAAACAGGCTTCCTTAAACAAAGCTGAAAAGGCCAAAAAATCCGGTTCATTCATAAAAGAATATTAACCATTCATTTATACCCAAAAATATAGAATTCCGCAACAATTACGCGCCAATTCCGGAAGCCCTTATCCCTTTCGCTGACATTTATGAGGAACGCATAAAAAACAATCATGAACCATTCTCTTTTATCAATCATCCGTTTTTCTGCCGTCGGGCTTTTCGCCACCTGCCTTTCCGCCATCCTTCTTTTTGCCGGCTCCCTTGCTGCCCAGAACCTCCAATTGCATGAGGACCTCCGGCATACCGTGGCCTCCGGGGACAACCCCCATAATTATCCGACGCTGTACTTCGAATATTTCAAGTCTCAGGACACAGGACCTGACACAACAAGATCCGGATTCTTTATCCAGCCCGGTTCTTTTCTTCTGAAAATGCAGACCGATTTTTCCGGCGCGGAGAACAACCCCTCCAAGTTCTTTATGCAGGTAACCCAGACCCTGCGTTGCTGGAAGCCGAAGAT
>DATHHO010000290.1:0-20116 GCA_035317125.1 Puia sp. | reverse complement strand
CCCGTCGGGTTCGAGCTGAGGATCATGGGCAATGAACGGTTGCAGCTGAACATTGCAGCTACCATTCAGCCGACCTGGCTGATGAATACCAATTCTTACCTGTTGACAACGGACTATGCGAGCTATACCAGCGAACCAAAGCTGTTCAGGAGATTCAATGTGAATGCCGGTCTGGAAGCCTTTCTTTCCTACAGGATCGGGGCCATACGCTGGCAGATCGGCCCTGAATTCCGATATCAGCTACTTTCCACCTATTCCAACCAATACCCGATACGGGAAAATCTGAAAGGATACGGTTTAAAGATCGGCATCAGCAAAGCGATCCGATAATTAAGAAAAAGCCCATAATTTTACACCCGTGAAGTATTTATTATACACAGGCCTTCTGCTGTTGTCGGCAACGGCCTGTCATCAGAAAGACCCGTCCAGCCAGTCAACATCCAGTCCTGCAGACACTACAAGGAAAAGCTTTTTCCCGGTAGCGGGTGTTATCCGAAGTGAAATAAGCTATCTGGATTCTACCCCGCTGGCGATCCGGCAATATGTCATCGAGGATAACAGGACGGACTCGGCCTTTATAAACCTGCCGACCTTCCATAAGCTGGCCGGAGAGTTTATCCCATCCGAGCTGACCTCGGGCAACTTCGAAAAGGATTTTATCGAAAAATCGTTTATCGACGAGACGACCAGGTCGGCGACATTTACGTATTCCACCCAAAACAGGGACCTGCCTTTGCAAAGGGTGGATGTGCTGATGGCGCCCCCCGGGGCCGATGGCACCAACCAGCTGAAAAGTATCTACATGGAAATGCAGTTTTCCCGGGGAGATACGCTTGTCGGTAAAAAATTACTCTGGAGGGCGAAGAAAAATTTCCTGATCATCACTACGCTCCAGCCACCTGGAAAAGCTCCCGGGATCCAGCAGATCAGGGTAGTATGGGATACCGACAACCATGAATAAAGGAACACATGACCCAGGAAGAATTCAGTCATATATCGCACACGATCCCCGGCGAGCCGGGGATCTATAAATATTTCGACGAAAAGAACGAGCTGGTCTATGTCGGAAAAGCAAAGAGCCTGCGCAAAAGGGTCAGCTCTTATTTCACCAGGACGTTCACCACCTATAAAACGCATGAGCTGGTGCAGCGGATCCGCCGCATCGAGTTTACGATCGTAAATTCCGAGCAAGATGCATTTCTGCTGGAAAACGCGCTGATCAAGCAGTTTCAGCCCAGGTTCAATATCAATCTGAAGGATGATAAGACCTACCCGTATATCGTGATCAAGAACGAGCCCTTTCCGAGGGTGTTCCTTACCCGTCACCGGGTGAATGACGGATCGGAATATCTGGGGCCCTTTACTTCTGTGGGCAAGGTCAGGGAATTGCTGGACTTTGTCAAAGGCAATATCCAGCTGCGCACCTGTCAGCTCAATCTTACGGAGAATAATATCAAAAAGGGGAAATTTAAGGTATGCCTCGAATATCATCTGAGCAATTGCAAGGGCCCTTGCGAGGGATTACAGATGGCAGACGACTACCGGGAAGGGCTGGAGCAGCTTAAGAATGTCCTGAAAGGCAATCTGGGACCGGTGATCCAGGGATTTAAGAAAGAGATGAAAGAGCTGGCGGAAAATATGAGCTTTGAAAAAGCAGAGATCCTCCGTAAAAAGATCGGGCACCTCGAATCGTACCAGTCACGGTCGGTCATCGTGAGCAGGCATCTCCACAACGCAGATGTCTTTTCGATGTCCAGAGACGGGGACCTCGCCTATATCAATTATCTGATGGTGCAGAATGGCACCATCGTACAGACGCATACCACCGAAGTAGAGACGCACCTTGAAGAGTCGGATGAGGAAGTGCTGGCCTTCGCCGTGGCGAGGCTGCGGGAAACGTTTAACAGCACGGCGGGGGAGGTCATCCTTCCTTTCCCCATCGAATATCCGGAGGAAGGCGTTCTGCAAACCGTTCCCAGAGGCGGCGACAAGAAAAAATTACTGGAGCTGTCGGAGAAAAATGTCGGTCATTTCCGGGAAGAGCTGCGTAAGAAGAAGGTCCTGCAGTTGCAGGGGAAGACCCCGGATGAGAGAAAACAAGTGTTGTATCAGCTGATGGAAGACCTGAAGTTATCCGAGCTGCCGGTTCATATCGAGTGTTTTGATAATTCCAATTTCCAGGGCAGCTATCCCGTCTCGGCCATGGTGTGTTTCAAGGATGGGGTGGAAAGTAAAAAAGATTATCGCCATTTCAATGTCAAGACCGTCCAGGGCATCAACGATTTCGCCACGATGAAGGAAGTGGTCTATCGCCGGTACAGACGGCTGACGGAAGAAAAGCTGCCGCTGCCGCAGCTGGTGATCGTCGATGGAGGCAAGGGCCAGCTCAGCGCGGCGATGGAAAGCATTATTTCCCTTGGCCTGGCGGGCCTTATCACGGTGGTCGGGCTGGCGAAGAATGAGGAAGAGATCTTTTTTCCCGGGGATACCGAGTCCATAAAATTACCCTATAACAGCGACAGCCTTCAGCTTTTCCGCAGGATCAGGGATGAGGTGCATCGGTTCGGCATCAGCTTCCACCGGCAGAAAAGGAGCAAGGGCACTTTTGTAAATGAGCTGGAGGGCATTACGGGGATCGGAAAACAGACGGCCGATCTCCTCCTGAAAAAATTCCGTTCGGTAAATAAAATAAAAGGGGTGGATGAGGCGGAGCTTGCGGAAGTGATTGGGGTTTCAAAAGCCAGGCTCATCAGAGCGCATTTCGAAAAAGAGGGGGAGAAAGAGAAGGGAGGGTAGATTTCGCATGAGCCGGAAGCGCAAAACAGAGTGGACCACGGGTCCACGCCCCAATCGAGCAAAGCGAAGATTGCGAACGAGGAGGAGCAAGGGACGAAGCTCCGAGAGAAGTTCTGTAATCGTAAGACTTTTTTTTGCATCGGAGGGTTAAGTTTCGGATGAACCCGGAGATGCAAAAAAAAGGGGCCAGGATAGACATCCAGCCCCGTTTTTAAAATCCAATATCCTATGAAAAACCAGTGTAAAAATAATGAAACAATTCTATTAAACAATACCCGATTTTGGGTATTTTTTTAGGCGTATTCCCCAAAAAGAAAGGGGATATCGTAGATCTACGATACCCCCTTTAACCTTATATTCTTTCAGGAATTGCTGCGGAAAATTAATTTAATATGACCACAGGTCCTGTTCGTAGTTGAAGATTTTTTCCTTGATCTTTTCGCCTTCGAGCAAGCGGAGGATCGGATCTTTTATAAACATTTCCACGTAATTATCGCCGGGGTTGTCGATGGTCGATTTGACGATACGCCCGGAGAAGATACGGCTTTCAAACAATTCTTCCCAGCTCATCCTGCCGCCGAAATTCTTACCGTTGTAGGCTTCAAACTTGGCCAGCATAGGGCGCAGATCGGGATAATATACCCAGAAGACAGGCAGTGCGAACCGGAAGCTGCCATCCGGATTCAGGATTGTCTTTTCGGGGCAGATGCCGAGGATCCTCACCGTCATGCGGGAAGACTCCTTATCGAACACCCATTCTTCCTTGATCAGATACCTCTCGATGGCATCGGGATTGAATTCCTGAAGGATAGTGGTATCCTTTGTGAGGCCTTTCGATCCGTCCGGGTCATTTTTGGCATCACTGATCTGGATGGTATTTGGCTTACCCACCATACTTACTGCGATATCCTTGAAGGTCATGGGCGTGGTGAAGCGGTCATCGATATTCGCATCGAAGGCCGTGATCTGTCCGCTCTTGATACCATTCAGCAGGATATTGATGAAACGCTGGTTACCATTATCTTCCGTTGCCTTATAGACAAAAGGCAGGTTCATTTTTTCGTGTACGTCGATCTCTCTCCAGATCCGCTGGCGGTATACGGCATCATCCTCGCGGATATGCTCATAAGGCAGTGGAGTACGGTCTTTTACCAGATTACGCTCGACGATAGCGTCATTACGCAGGGACCTCCTGGGAGTGTCCAGCTTGATATCCGCTTCCAGAGCGGCAACGGGGGCAGCTGTCGTATCTTTTACAGGAGCGACGGCCGTATTGGACCCGCCCTGGTTCTTACTGGTATTCTTCTTTTTGGCGACTACCGTTCTCTTCTTGGTGGTGCGCTTTACCTGTGCCTCCGCGGAGCCTGCTGCCAGGGCGAAAACCATCGCCAGCAAGCATAGTCTGATAAGCTGCTTTTTCATCTTCGTGTGATTTAACATATAAAAAATCCAAAAAAATCCGCCAGGCTTTCAAGGCCCGGCGAATTTTAAACCTATTTCAGAATGAAAACCATGGGAGGAAGGGTTCTGTCCCTGCCATCACGGCCTTTCACGTGAATTTCATCAAAGAATACATTGGTGCCCGGGGAACATCTGGTCACGATATCCGCGGCCCTTCCGTTCCAGCGTGGACCGTCGTTCGTAGCCTGTTGTGCCTGGGGAATATTTCCGCCGATGGCGCTCAGCTTATAGCTCACGACAAGGAAAGGAGATATGAAATCCGAATTTTCCAGGTGGGCGAGCAATCCGCCATTCGCCTTGAATTCAGAAGCAGACATGCTGCCTCCCTTGCTGGTTCCTACAAACCCGGCTGGGTTGGGCAGGAATTTCACCCTCATCGGGAATTCATTGAGCTTTCCGTTCGCATTGACGATGATCTTAGCATCGCCTGGGGTCGTCGGCTTGATAATATATTTGTCTCCGCCTGTGTTTTCAACTGGCGCTCCGCCGGAGAAGGATACATGTACCTTTTCGCGACCTACACTACCACCGGAAACGATGAGGGGATTTTCTTCTCCCACATATAAAACGTTCATTTTTTCGAGGAAGACGGAGGCGCCTGAAGGCAGACCAACCGTGTATTTAACGGGCATATCTTTCTTTTCAATAGTACCATCGGGCTTTGTAAATTCCACATGGACATTGACCGTATGCTCTCCGGCACCATCGGCCTTGGTGCTGAAATCGGCCATCCCTTCTTTCAGTTGCTGTCCCTGGCCGTTGATCGTGATCGTCGGCTTGGCGGCATCGCTGAAAGCGCCTACGCCAGCCCTGATATGGAGTTCGTCACCGGGCATCACATAGTTGGAGCTGGCCTGGGCGAGCACCTGGAACTTATCATAGACCACTTTGACTTCTCCGATCTTCTTATGCAGATAATCGATCATCTGCGCTTCGGAATTCTTGATATCGCTCTGGAATTTGCTGAGGATCGTCATGGCGGCGATGCTCGGCGTCATGTGGAAATAGTTGAGGGTCCAGTCCTTGGCGCTATCGGCAGTACGGGCATTACCGGACTGTGATTTCGGTACCGTAACATCAAGGGGCAACTGGCGTTCGAAATCCGCCTTTTGTTTGGTCACATCCTCCATAAGCAGTTTATTGGATGCAAATTCTTCAGGCTTCAGGATATCCAGCATGCTTGCCTTATAGGCCTTCAGCTTCTCATATAATACCTTACCCTGACCCTTGGTGTCAAAAAGACGGGTGGCGGCATCGAGGCTGGATTCATTGTATTCTTTTACTCCATCCTTAACACTGGGTGAGGATTCTTCCATCAATTGGTCTTTTAACTGATCGATAAGTGTATAAACGTCGAAAGAAAGTTTCTTCGCTTCTTCGGCCTTTGGCGCCCAGGTTCTGGCTAAGGAGGCAGTCGCAGAATCCTTCAGCTTGTTATCGAAAGATTTATAGGTCAGATTATTCTTTTCCGTAACGACAGTATTGGATTGTATTATACTGTTATTGACAGTCTTAAAGGCGTTCAGGATCTCAGCAGATACATTCAGTGCCAGCAGGGCTGTAAGCACCAGATACATCATGTTGATCATCTTTTGCCGTGGTTCTTTAGGTAAAGACATGGGTCAGTAATTATTTTTAAACAAATAGTTTTTCGATAGGACTAAACGTCTCTTTTCATAGTTAGTAACATGGGGTCCGGATAAAACGGGCCCGGCTTTATCATTAAGCCTGGCGACCCTGCATAGCGCTCAGCATATTGCCGTAAACATTGTTCAGGTTACCCAGGTTCTTAGCCAGGAGGGCGATCTGTTCCTGTGTTTTCTTAGCATCGGTCACGCTGCCCTGCATGGTCTCGGAAGCCTGTACCAGGTTACCATAGAAGCTGTTCATCGCCTTCAGGTGGTTGTTGGTATCCTGCAATTCGAGCTCATAGATGGCATTCAGGGATCCAAGGTTCTTGGTCAATACCTGTACCTGTGTATGGAACTGTTTGGTGCTATCGGCAGCAGCATTAAGGCTGGAGATCGTATTGGTAGCATTCTGATAAGCGCCTTTCATGCTGTCCAGTGCTATAGAAGCTTCTTTTGTCTTGTTGGTATATTCGCTGGTGGCGGCGAGGGCTCCGGACACATCCTTGATCTGTTCGATCGTGGTGCCGAATTTTTTGAAACCTTCGCTCAGACGACCCAGGTTAGCAGGGGTAATATCGGCTTCCTGAAGCATCTTATCCATTTTATCAAGAGCAGGGTTACCGCTGGAGCCGGCGGCCAGTTTTGGCAGGGCTTCTACCAGGGCATGCATTTCGCCTCCGGGAGGGGGTAAGAACGCGTACACCATAAAGATCAGCGCTTCTGTCAACAGACCAGCGGTCAGGAAGAAGTCAGCCAGCTTGGTGTGCAGAATTTTCTGCAATGCTCCGAAGATTACGACGGCAGCGCCGACGCACACTATAATGTTTACCAGTCTTTCCGTAGATTTAGATATTCCAGCGCTCATAGTTGTAATTTTAAGTTTTTTTTTAAAAGGTTTTGAGAGGGTTAAGGAAAGAAAATTCGCTTGATTTGTGTTGATTATTCAAAATCAAAACGAATTTTCTTATTAAAAATTTTGTGCCAGATTATAAATTATCTACGGTTATTTGTCATTGTCGGCGGCAGATCGATCACACAGCGGAAACCGATATAAGACTTGGTAGTATCCTGGTATTCGTAGGTCCGGGTGCTCGTCTGAAGGTACCAGCCCACGTCTTTCCAGCTTCCACCGCGGATCACCTTACGTTTCATGCGGGGAGGATCGGTATCCTTTGCATTGTAGCGTATATCCGGGTTCATATCATGCTGAAAGTTGTAAGCGCCTTCGTAGTACAGGGAAGAGGTCCATTCGGCCACGTTCCCGGCCATGCAGTACAGACCGAAATCGTTAGGCCAGTAGGCATCCGCACGCACGGTATAGAACCCTCCATCTTCGGGATAGTTACCGCGTCCGGGCTTGAAGTTAGCCAGCAGACAGCCTTTCTTATTCCTCAGGTAATAGTTACCCCATGGATACATCGATTGTGAGCGTCCGCCGCGGGCGGCATATTCCCATTCCGTCTCGGTAGGCAGGCGGAAATTCGATTCGGTAGCCATTTTCTTCTTTTCGAGGCTGGCATTCAGGTATTGTGTCCTCCATTCGCAGAAAACAGTGGCCTGGTTCCAGTTCACCCCCACTACAGGGTAGTTACCGAATGCAGGGTGAGAGTAATATCTCTTGGTCATCGGCTCGTTGTAAGAATAGCTGAAGTCACGGATCCAGACCAGGGTGTCGGGATAGACCGCCACGTCCTTCTTCCTGATGAACAGGGAGCGGGGCTTGCCTTCGTTGGTCTTCAAAGAAGCCTCTTTGAGGTCGAAGATCTCCGAATGATACTTGATCTTGGCAGGGTCTAATTCCTTCTTACCAAAGATCCGGTTATCGGGAGTCACGATCATCTGATCGATCTTCTCGACCGTGGCCTTTTCGCCCCATTTGATGGTCTGGGCCTTTTTCCAGTCAACCTGGAACTTCCCGTCCACCTCTTTACCATAGGTCATAAAGGTAGCCGCAATGGAATCCCTTACCCAGTTGGTGAACTGGCGGTATTCATTGTTGGTGATCTCCGTTGCATCCATCCAGAAACCACTGATAGAAACTTGCCTGTTACGGGCAGTATAGGCAAAGTTGACATCCTCGTCACTGGGCCCCATGTGAAAGGTTCCCGGCGGGATGTAGACCATGCCCGGAGGCTTAGATAAATTGTAGGAACTCGCGGGAGCAACCCCGTGTAACTGTCCGTCATCGGGTAATCCCTTGTGGGATTTGCCTATTTTCCCGCATCCGGCTGCCAGCAGAAAGGCAGGCAGGATCATCAGAGTGGATAGGTTTTTCATTTTCATAATATTAAAGGGTATTGGGCGAAAAAAATTTGACAACATCGAGCTACAAGTTTAAAATTAATTTTTCGAAAGTCAAAGCTTTCGGGATGCTAATATTCATTAACGAACACGGTAGTTAAATTATTGTACTATTTAACTACGAAACTTTTGCACATTTTCTAGTAGCCGGATAAATGTATCTATCTCATTAACAGGGAGTTGGCACGTATAATTTTTACATAGGAAAATAAGCGGGGAATCACCGGACGGCCTGTCGCATAATAAAGGGAACTGGGTATTTTTTTCCGTGGCAGACTGAAAGACCCGGTAGGGGATCATCTGCTCCAGAAATTCCTTCCGGACAACATCCAACTCCTTGCCGGTAATAACTACCTCTGGAATAACATACGTAAGGGCCTGGTAAAGGGTTGCCCAAACTCCGAAAGAGCCGGGATGGCTGGTCACAAAGCGATGCACCTGTGCTGCCATGTGGGCGGCCCTGTCGCCCCAGTCCTGTTTATTAAAAATAATCGACATATAGGCCAGGTTGAAAGCCATCATGGAGTTCCCGGAGGGAACTGCGCCGTCATAGATCTCTTTTTTCCGGAGGATCAGGTCTTTCTGTCCCTGATGGGTAAAGAAGAACAAGCCCGTCTCCCCGTCGCTGAAATTGTCGGATACAAATTGGGTAAGCTCCTTTGCCTTAAGGAGATAGCTGGTGTCGCCCGTAATTTCCTGCAACTGGATAAGGGCGGAGATCAGACAGGCATAATCGTCGAGGAAGGCCGGATACCTGTTCTGGCCGTCCTTATAGGAATGATAAAAATGATATAAGCCTTCTCCGCGGAACTTATTCCAGCAAAGATCCATGTTCCGGATGGCCATGTCTTTGTATTCTTCCGTCCCGAGAGCAGCAAAGGCCTTTGAACAAGCGATATTCATCAGGGCGTTCCAGCCCAGCAATATCTTATCGTCCAGAGCCGGGCGGATACGGTGCGACCGGTGTTCCAGCAGGATGAGACGGGCTTTTTCCAGCCTTTCCCTGTCGGAGGGAGAAAGAGCCGGATCAGATACGGTAAAGGACCGGGCGCCGGCCGAGCTGGCGGGAGGGTTGCTTTCCGGCGGGCCCGTTCGGGTCAGGATGTTCTTTCCTTCCCAGTTGCCCCCGGCAGTAACCCCATAATGACGGCAGAAAAGCGCCGAATCCTCCCCGAGGACCCTTTCGATCTCCTCCTTGTCCCATACATAGTATTTGCCCTCCTCCCCCTCGCTGTCGGCATCAAGGGCCGAATAAAAAGCGGCTCCATCCGGCAGCGATAATTCGCGGCGGATGAACGCCATGGTATGGTGGATGGTATCGCGGTACAGTTCTTTCCGGGTCAGCTGGTATGCCTCGCTCAGTACGATGATCAGAAGGGCATTATCGTAGAGCATTTTTTCGAAGTGCGGGGCCAGCCATTGCTCATCCGTGGAATAACGGGCAAACCCTCCTCCTATCTGGTCGTAGATGCCGCCCATGATCATTTTGTCGAGGCTGAGGCAGGCCTGTTCCAGCGCCGGCGCTTCCCGCGTGAAATAGAAGTAATGAAGAAGGAATCGTATGGAGAAGGTCTGGGGAAATTTGGGCGCGCCGCCAAACCCACCCATTTGCCTGTCTGCCGTCTGCATCAGGTGGTCATAGATCTGGCGCAGCGTGGCTGGGGTAAAGACCGTGGCCCCGGGACCGGTGTCCGGCCCCGGGGCGTCCTGCTTCCCAGGTCCGAATGAATTGGATCCCTGCAGATGCCGGATCAGGTTCTGGGCCTGGCCCTCTATCTCCTCTTTTTTTTCCCGCCAGGACCTGGCGAGCGCGGACAGCACTTCCTTCCAGGATGGCCTGTTATATAAGGGCCTGGGAGGGAAATAGGTGCCTCCATAGAAAGGTTTGCCTTCCGGGGTGAGGAATACGTTCAGCGGCCAGCCACCGCTGCCCGTGATCGCCTGAACGGCATCCATATAGATATGATCGAGGTCGGGACGTTCTTCGCGGTCGATCTTGATGTTGACAAAATTTTCGTTCATCAGCATGGCGGTCTCCTCATCTTCGAAGCTTTCTCTTTCCATGACATGACACCAGTGGCAGGCGGAATAGCCGATGCTCACCAGGACGGGCTTGTTCTCGGTCCGGGCTTTCTGCAATGCTTCGTCGCCCCAGGGATACCAGTCCACGGGATTGTGTGCATGCTGAAGGAGATATGGGCTGGTTTCGGCGCTGAGCCGGTTCGTATGCTGCATAGTACAGGAAGCAAGCTACAAGCTTCAAGCCAGAAACAGGGATGCCCGGGAAGAGGACCGCCTATTTTTTTGTGCCTACTATGGCGAGATATTTTTCGAGAGCGGAGACCATGGAAGGCGCCTGTGGCAAAGGGGCCTTGATATCCAGCGTGAGCCCGGCCTCTTCCGCCGCCCTGAAGGTATTGCTGCCAAACGCGCCGATCTTGGTGCCATTCTGCTTGAACTTCGGGAGGTTGTCAAAAAGGCTTCTTATTCCGCTGGGGGTAAAAAAGCAGATGATGTCGTATTCGCTCTGGTTCATCAGATCTTTTACGTCATTGCTGATGGTGCGGTACATGAAAGGTGTGGCAAAGCCGCAGTTGTTGTTCCTGAGCCAGTTGACGATCTCATTATCCTGCTGATTCTCCGAGCAGGGATAGAGGAACCTTTCGTTCTCCTTGTGCTTGTTTATGACGTCGAACATGCTCTTGTTCAGGCCATCGGCCCCGTAGAACACTTTGCGCTTGCGGTATAAAATGAATTTCTGGAGATACAGGGCTACGGCTTCGGTAATACAGAAGTACTTGGTATCCTGAGAGACGCTGACCTTCATCTCTTCGCAGGTCCGGAAGAAATGATCGATCGCGTTCCGGCTTGTAAAGACTACTGCGGTGTACTGTGCGATATCTATTTTTTGCTTACGGAAGTCTTTGGCCGGAATACCCTCGAGGCGGATAAAAGGATGGAAAGCCAGCTCTACCTCGTATTTCTTGGCAAGTTCGAAATACGGAGACTTATCCGTTTCAGGCCTGGGTTGCGTGATTAAAATTCTTTTTTTGTCCTCGTTTTTAATCATGTGTGTTCCCCTATGATTTGCAAAGTTAAGAACCTTTTTCCAAATACGTTAATAACACCTTGTAAATCAATAAGAGGGGTGCTATTTCGAAGGCGCAAAGGTAAAGAAAAAAATGAAACGGAGTTAGTTTTATTTCATTTCTTATGGGGCGGAACGAAGCCAGGATCCGATAAGCCAAAAAGACGAAAACCATTACTAACGAGACAGTTACATAAATTTCCCGCGCTGCTGGCCCCGAAAAAGTGATCAGGATCAAGAAAGGCAGAAGGAAAATTCCCAGCATTTTATTGACCAGGAACACCACAAAAATATAAGTATCGGTAGCCCGGGATATATTGAATACCCAGCCGCAAAATTTCAATATGAGGAATTTGACCAGGTAAATAAGCGCCAGCGAGAGCATACAATCGAGGTAGAGGAGCCAGAAATTGAGGTCTCCCCCGAACTGATAGAAACGCAGCAGGTAGCTGGCATACAATCCTCCGGTTATGATAAACAACCCGTTCAGCATCAGTGAAGGCAAAGGCGTCTGAATGACCTGTTCCCGGATCTGCTGCTGACGGATGGAGGCCCGGAAAAACAGCGTAAGCAGATGCCCGAAATATTTTTCATAGAAGATCCTGACCAGCGCGAAATAAAACAAGATAGCGACGAGCAGATAGAACAGGGTGTCCCTGGAATCCGGCCGGTGTATTATTTCCCTTTCGACTACCGGCGTGCCCGTAAAATTGAAAAAAGGGCAGGCGGCAAGCGTCGCCTTCCACAGCAGAAGATATTTACCATCTTCGACAGGAGCTGGCTGTATCCGCACCGCAGGGACGGAGTCTTTCTTCCGGCTGAGAGAATCTGGTCTGGCCGCAGAATCCACCACCAGGGCCGGAGCCGCAGAAGCTGGCGCCTTCACCCGGACAGACGGTGCTCTTTTCGTGGAATCATGCCGGTGCTGGCCTGAATCCTTTACCCGGGTATCCGGAGCCGCAGGCTCCTGTTTTGTCCTGGCGAGATTCGTATCTTTCGGAACGGGGAGCGTATCCTGAACAGTCTGAGCAAATCCGTTGCCGAAGAAAAACAAGCATGAAAAAAGAAGAGGTAGAAATTTTATCATGAGGCGCGTCCCGCGGTTATTACTGTTACAAAAATATCATAGTAAGTTGATTAAAAAAAACTCACATAACCCAGATGGATCTTTGCATCCCTTAGATTCAGATTCGTATCATTTCGCTTGCCGATGGCATAAGAAATATTGAATATGCCGGCCTTTGTCTCAAATGCCAGTCCCAAACCCGTCCCGAAGAAAACATTGTCAAGATGATATCCGGGTATGTTATTCTTTGCCCAGCCTGCATCCAGGAAAGTGAACAGGAAAGAGTTCAGCCCTATAAGATACCGGTATTCCAGACTTCCTACCGCATATTGCGCCGCAAGGATGCTCTCCTCATCAAAACCTCTTAACAGCTTGTACCCGCCGATCAGGAAAAGCTCATTCCGGTAAACGCTGCTGCTGCTGAATACTCCGGCATTCACAGCCAGCTTCAGCGTGGAGGCCCTGCTGATAGGCAGATAATGAGCCGCAGACCCTTTCATCAGAAATTCATAAGAATTCAATTTTACCGTATCATAGAGGGAATTGAAAGAAAAGCCGGGGTCGGAGGGATCGGTCAGCTTGACGATCTGCGCATTCTTTCGGATCTTCTTCGTTCCGGCCGAGCCCATGAACTGAAGCTCGTTGCCGCGCCTTGGATTATACCGGTAATTGGTATTATTGAACTCATAGGTGATCCCCAGGCTTACCGAGCTGATATCCGCCTCGGTGGGCAAGGCATGGGCGGATAGTACCTGGAGCGTATCCACATTCAGCACGTTGGTGATCAAGTCGCGGATGAATACGGTGCCTGTCTGGGTGGCCGACAGGGTGTATTGCATACCGAGCTGCATATTGATATTGATATAGGAGGAATCTTTTTTGAACAGGTCGAAGGAGGCATTGAGCCCGAACGGAGATTTGAATATATACGGTTGCTGGAACTGTAAGTTCAGCCGGGGCGACTGGGCCTGAAGCTGCTGCCAGTTGAGCCCGATGGTCTCTCCGCTGCCCAGCGCGTTTTTCAGGTTTACCGTTGCCTCGCCCGTGACCAGCAGCTTGTTGCCCAGGAGCGGGTCGCTGCTGGGCAGGAAGCCGATCAACACGTTGATCTGGCTGCTCTTTTTTGGCTGGAGGTACAGGTTGACCACCGAGCCCGTAGCCAGCATGGTCAGGTCCCATGGTCTTTGCTCCTGTACATAAGGAAGTTCCAAAATTTTTTTACTGATGGTGGCCAGCTTGTCCCTCCGGTAAATGGCGCCATTCGGAAGGCCCAGATAGTTCCGGATAAAGTCACCCGATATCTTTGCCGTCCCATAGATCCGGATGCTGTCGATCTTATACAGGGGCCCCTTGTCGATCTTCAGATCGGCCGATATCTCACTGCTATCCTTCAGCACGATGCTGTCCAGGTTTATTTTTGCAAAGGGGTAACCGTTGTTCTCCAGATAATCCAGCAGCGCCTGCTCCCGGCTCTGAAATTGTTTGAAATCGAGAGGCCGGCCGGAGAAGCTCCTGTCATTCCAGCCGATCGCCGAAAGTAGGGCGGGCTCGATCATATGGGTATTGATATGGGCCCAGCGATAGGCGGGCCCCACATACAACCGGATCGTGGCGCCTTCGGCATCATAGCGTATGCTGTCCACCGATGCGGTCATAAAGCCTTTCCCCTGCAACAGCGAGGGGATGCCGTAGATGTATTCCGTACAGAAGGCCTGGTTCTTAAAGGTTGATGGCGCCCCTAACCGCTTTCCGATAAAAACAGAATCCCTGTCCACCGGCTCGATGTGCAGGGCGTATTGCGCAAGACCACGCTGACTGCTTATTAAAAACAGCAGGCAGAGTGTACGGCCATATCCCCTTAATTTTGTCATGCAGCGTCAATTTTCAGGCACGATCCGCTCGCTGTGAGCAGGCACTGTCCACTCAAAGGAGGTTATCCGTGTAATATTCGCGAAAATAAAGCAAACAATATGGCAGGCATTTATCTTCATATTCCTTTTTGCAGGCAAGCCTGTCATTACTGTAATTTTCATTTTTCCACTTCTCTGAATCGTACAAACGATTTTGTAGTTGCTTTATTGAAAGAAATGGAATTGCGGAAGAGTTATATCGGTGGAGAAATGGCGGAGACGGTATATTTCGGCGGTGGCACCCCTTCCCTGCTGCAACCCGAAGAGCTGGGTCGGATCATGGAAGGATTGCGGACGCAATTCGATATAGGGCCTGGGGCCGAAATCACGCTGGAAGCCAACCCGGACGATATAACCCTTCCCCAGCTGAAATCCTGGAAGGCGGCGGGGATCAACCGGCTGAGCATCGGGGTCCAGTCTTTTTTCGGGGAGGACCTGCAATGGATGAACAGGGCCCATGGACCGGAACAGGCGCTTGCGGCCATCAGAATAGCCCAGGGAGAAGGGTTTGCCAATATCAGCGCCGACCTGATCTATGGGGGACCGACCTTACCCGACAGTCACTGGAAGAAGAATGTGGAGCAGGCTATCGCGCTGGGCATACCCCATCTTTCCTGTTATGCGCTGACCGTCGAGCCGAAGACGGCGCTGGATAAGATGATCCATCTTAAAAAAGTGCAGGCCGTCGATCCGGAGGACCAGGCCAGACAATTTCTCCTGCTGATGGAATGGCTGGGAAACGCCGGTTATGAGCACTATGAAATATCGAATTTTGCGATGCCCGGCAGGAGAAGCCGGCATAACTCCTCCTATTGGCAGGGCCGGCGATATCTTGGTCTCGGACCCTCCGCACATTCCTTCGACGGACTTTCCCGGCAGTGGAACATAGCCAATAATGCACGGTATACAGAAGCGCTGTCGGAAGGCAGGCTCCTTTTTGAAAGGGAGGAGCTGCTGCCGGTGCAGCAATTGAATGAATATATCATGACCTCCCTGCGGACCGTCGAAGGCTGTGATCTGAGCTATGTATCCCTGCGATGGGGGAAAGAGGCGGCGTCTGCGTTGCTGGGGAAGACCGGGCCTTTCGTCAACGGGGGAACAATGGATGGGGAAAATGGAAGGTTGGTGCTGACCAGGGAGGGGAAACTGCTGACGGACGGGATCACTGCGGAACTGTTTTTTGAAAATCTTTCGCTGCCGGTGGCATAGAGACGGAACTGGGCTAACGGGGCTGTGTGGCGGGTCCTCTATCTGTGAAAGCGCTCCCTAAGATATTTCACCCCCTGCACGGCCGACAGGATGAGCACCATCAGCAAGATGGAGGTGAAACCGAAACCCTGGTAAGAAAATGGCATCATAACCGTTGTTTTAACTGTTGATCCTGACAGAAGCAACTGCTTCCTTATATCAGACGAGTAAAGGCTCAATTTGTTTAAACCCTTCCCTGACTTTAACATTTTCCCACAAGATCCGGTAGATCATCCCGGCTATGGGCATTTCCGCTCCTATATCCTTGTTTATCATATAAATGCACTTGCTGGCATTGTATCCTTCCGCAACCATGTTCAGTTCCAGACGGGCGGCCTTCACCGAATATCCCTTCCCGATCATATTTCCGAACGTCCTGTTCCGGCTATAGAGCGAGTAGCAGGTTACCAGCAGATCGCCCAGATAGACCGAGGCCGCATAATTCGCGGGACTGATCCCGGTCTTGCGCAGGAAACCGGCCATTTCCTCGGCAGAATTAGCGATCAGGACGCTCAGAAAATTATCCCCATACTCAAGCCCATGGGCTATCCCGGCCCCCAACGCATAGATATTCTTCAGCACCGCCGCAAACTGAACGCCCGATACGTCATTGTTCACCACCGTATTGAGATATTCCGTCTTAAAATAAGACGCTATTTCCCTGGTAAATGTTTCATCCTGGCCGGAAAAAGTCAGATAAGAGAGCTTTTCGGCCGCTACTTCTTCGGCATGGCAAGGGCCCATTACGGTGAAATAATCGGCAATATCCATATGGAATCGCTCTGCCAGGTATTCGTTCAGCAATAAGTTATGTTCGGGAAGAATGCCTTTTACGGCGGAGACCAGCTTTTTCCCCTCAAAAATGTCTCTGTCCAGGGCATCCAGCGTATCTGTAATATAAGCGGAAGGAACGGCGATGATCAGACAATCCGAAGCGGCGATGGTGTCTTTTACCTCGCTGCTCAGCGTCAGAAGACCGGTATCGAAATAAACGGAAGGGAGGTATTGCGGATTATGACGCCTGGCCCGCAGATGCCGTATGACCTCCTCGTTCCTTACCCACCAGTTAATGGATATTCCGTTATCGGTAAGGATCTTGGCTAACGCCGTAGCCCAACTGCCGCTGCCAATTACACCCAATCGCATCTACGGATCGATTTACTATTTTGAATACATTAATCCTTTTTCCCTTCGAACAATTTATCCTTCTGGACCACTTTTACTTTCATTTTATCCTTGAGCGTCTTGCTGATAACGCTGTATGGCCCGGAGATGGCCTGGTCACCATCCTTTATCCCGTCCACGATCTCTATATAATTGATATCCTGGATATCCGTCTTTACCTTGCTCTTCTTCACCGTGCCATCCGTCTGCAGCAGGAACACCACCTCATCCATTTCTCCGGTGGCGGAGACCGCCGTTTTGGTGTCGCCATTATCCGGTCCGTCCTTTTTCGCATCTGCACTGCCCTGAACGACATTATCCGAATTTTTTTCGCGCGTCGTTACGGCATTGATCGGAACGGACAACACCATTTTATGGGTACGGGTCTGGATGTCTGCGCTGGTGCTCATGCCTGGCCGGAAAGGAAAATTCTTGGGCCTTGCCGGGTTGATCAGGTCCTTATAGGAATCGAAGGCCAGTCGTATATGCACTTTGTAATTCGTGACGTCGTTGGTGGTCGCTGTGGCCGTGGCGGCGGTGGTGCTGCTGGCGATCTGTGTGACGACGCCTTTGAACTTACGGTTGTTGTAGGCATCCACTTCGAGGAGCGCCGAATCTCCGAGATGTACTTTTGGAATATCGTTCTCCCCTACGTCGACAATGGCCTCGATCTTGCTCATATCGGCCACGCGCATCATTTCGGTGCCCGCCATCATGGAATTGCCGACAACCCTCTCTCCTTTTTTTACGCTCAGCAGGGAGACAACGCCATCGATCGGGGAAGTCACCGTGGTGCGGCTGAGATTCTTGGCGGCGATGGACAGATTAGCCTGGGCGCTGGCGACCCCTGCCTGATTCCCTTTGACCGTCTGGACTGCCGCGGCATAATTGGCCTGGGAAGATTTGAGGGCGCTCTCCGCCGCTTCATATTCAGATAGTGAGATGACTTTCTGATCCAGCAATTGCTTCTGACGGTCAAAGGTCCGCTGGTTGGCATCGAGCGTTGCCTTCAGGCCCGGCAGCTGGGCGGACATGTTCGATACGAGGGCCTGCTGCTGGTTTACCTGGGCTGCTGCCTGGTCGCGCTGCGTATCGTAAATGTCGGCATAGATCCTGGCCAGCTCCTGACCTTTTTTCACGCTGTCGCCTTCCTGAAAGACCATTAGCTCTACGATCTCTCCGGAGATATCCGGACTGATCTTTACTTCCTTTTCCGGATAGATCTTGCCGCTGGCGGTAACGATCTCGGTTATATCACGCTTTGCCACCTTTTCGGAAGACACTTTTATTCCTTCTTCTTTTCCCAGCACGCCTGCGCTCTTCAATACGACGAGCAGCAGGATCAATACGACCAGGCTTATGATGATCCAAAGCAATTTCTTATTCATGTATAAGTTGTTTGAGGGTTGTTATTTTGTTAGCTTGATCCCAAGGCCTTTGTAAAATTCCAGCACTTTCATCTTGAACACATAGTCAAACTGGGAATACAATAAATTGATCTTCGCGTTGAAAAAGTTATTCTGGTTCGTCAGCAGGTCGACCGTATTCAGCATGCCGATGCCATATCTTTTTTGAGCAAATTCAAAGCTTTTCTGAGTGGCGGCCACGCTGATCTTGTTGGCTTCGAACTTCTGCAGGGCCGTTATGGCAGCCGTATATGCCTGATAGATATTCTGCTTGAGGGTAAGGTTATCCTGGTCGCGTTGCAGCTCCGTATTACGGAGGCTCAGCTTCGATTTGGCGTAATTCGTATGCAGGATGCCCCCGTTCAGGATCGTGATGTTGACGCTGAGCCCAAAATATTGGCTGAAATTCTGGTTTAGTTGCTTGAAATAAGGCGTTTTTCGGGTATCGTAGGTAACTCCATCCACCACCACATTGTCGTTTGATGGCACCACTCTGGCGATCGTATCCACCTTGGGTCTCACTGTGGAGAGTATCGGCTCCATGCCATTGCCGATATAGTTTGTGCCCAGGTTGCCAACCACACTAAGGGATGGATATTGCGCCCCCTTGTTGGCCAGCACGTTCCTGCGGGAGGACTCCACCAGATAGGCATCCATTTTCTGCAATGGCTGATAGGTCAGGGCCAGGGAGTAAACGGATTCCGGCTGGAGGTCTGCCAGTTTTTCGATCGGGATCTGCTCCACGGGCGGGGTATCCACCTCGAAACGGGTGCCTGCGTCCATGCCCAGATATGCTTTTAAGGTCAGGATATTTTGCGTGATCACCCCTTGTGTAGAAATATAATTTGAGCTGTCCTGTGCCACCTGGGCCTCCAGCTCTGCGGCATTAAGTTCCGGGAGCGTACCCGCGTTCACCTGCTTATGGGTGATATCCAGCTGGTTCTGCGATAATTTCAATTGAAGGCGGGCCGCCTCCGACTGCTCTGTCGCCAGCAATACCTGCAGATAGGCGTTGGCCACGTTGAGGGATATATCGTTCTTTACCTTGTCGGTATTGGCGTAGGCCGCGTCCAGGGCATAGCGGTTGGATGCTATCGTGTTACGAACGCTGAAAAAATTGAAGATATTGGCGCTTGTCTGCAGATTGTAACTATTGGCAAAAAAAGTGTTGGTGCTCAGGGAAAAATCGGTAGGGTTCTGGCGACGTCCTGAATTGACGCCTGCGCCGATCCCTACACCCAGGGTTGGGATCTGGGAAAGTTTGCTCTGGTCGAGGGTCAGCCTGGAAAGCCTGGCCTGGACATCGGCTTGTTTTATGGAGATATTATTAGCCAGGGCATAATCCACACAACGCCTGAGATCCCACTTATCTTTATCCTGGGCCTGGCTCATGTGACACAACAGCAGTCCCGGTAAAAACCACACCGGTAGCAATTTTTTCAAGGTCATGCAACAAATTTAAAAGTAGTTCTCTTTCCGGGAGGAAATTTTTTATAAACGGCTCCCCGATAATTCGGCTAAAATACACAATTGATCCTCCCCCGCAAACGATAAACCGCTTAATAATAAGGATTTTACAAAGCTTTGGCGAAAGCTTGCTCCAGGTCGCCGATAAGGTACGCAGGATCTTCGAGACCGGTGTACAGCCGGATCATCCGGTGTTCCCTGACCGAAGGGTCGAACTGGCCGGCAGCAAGCGAAGCGCAACGGGGCAACACCAGGGATTCGTGGCCTCCCCAGCTTACGGCCATCATGATGTGCTGCAGAGATTCACAGAACCGAACGATCTCCCCCATCGTGCCTGCCTTTATATAAAAGCTCAGCAGGCCGCAGGCGCCCTTCATCTGGGCCCTTGCCAGCTCATATTGCGGAAAAGACTCGTCGAAAGGAAAAAGAATGGCTTCTACCCGGGGATGCTGTTTCAGGAATGACGTTATTTTAGTTGTGGTTGCCGTAATACGGTCGAGCCGTGCCGGAAGGGTTCTCAGGCCTCTGATGAGCAGCCACGCGTTAAAAGGCTGGATTCCGCTGCCGATGTTGAGATA
>DATHHO010000289.1:0-12506 GCA_035317125.1 Puia sp. | reverse complement strand
GCCCTTGCCGCATTCGGAAGGGTCGACATCCTGGTGAACAATGCAGGCGGTCCTCCATTCGGACGTTTTGACTCCTTTGATGAGGCTGCCTGGCAGGCTGCGTTTGAACTGAACTTGCTGGGCACCGTGAGAGGATGCCGTCTCGTGATCCCTCACCTGAAAAAAACCGGCAGCGGACGGATCATCAACATCGTCAGCCTTTCCGTAAAGACCTTCCTTGAAAATTCCGTGCTGTCTACCAGCATGCGCATGGGCGTGGTGGGAATGGCCAAGATCTTATCGAATGAGCTGGGGCCTCATAATATCACGGTGAACAATGTAGCGCCGGGCATCATACTCACGGACCGCATCCGGGAAACGATGCTGCAGCATGGCGCACCGGGAGTAAGCGAAGAACAGATAATGGCCGAACGTGTAAAGGATATTCCGCTGAGAAGGATCGGCCGGCCGGACGAACTGGCTGCGCTGGTGACCTTTCTGGCTTCCCCGCTGGCAAGCTATATCACCGGCACGACGATCCAGGTGGACGGGGGGTCGGTGAAATCACCTTATTGACCCAGAGCGATCCGGAGTCAGGACCTATTGACGGATCGGGGCGCCCATCTCATCATCGGCTTTTTTACTGACAATATTTATATTGACCACCCATTCCGGCAACTGGTATACCAGTTCGAGTTCCACTTTCATTTCCTTGTAGCGGGGATCGCCGGTCTGCAGCCGGAGCGTGCTGGTCGTAAAGGAAATGGATTCCCGGGCGGGTTCCCAATCCCCCTTCAGAAAGAGGAGCGTGCTGTCCGCCAGCCGGAGATAACAATTCGTTAACCTCTTATACAGATTATGATATGCGCCGGAGGCCTTCCCGAAATCTTCATCGGCGGACATCTTCGCCTGCCAGCTTGCCGTCGTATCCACGACCGAATGATAGCGGGTGATGATACAGCTGACTGCACCGGGGGGCATTACCGTGGAAGCGAAATTCTCGATCTCACCCTCGGCAAGCACCAGCTCTCCGGAAATATGATGCATATTGTCCGGGAAGTCATGCAGGACAGCCTCGATAGCCGCGGAAAAAGCATTTTGAAAAGCGGTGTCGGCGGGGCCGGAAGGGCGCTGAGTGGATGGTGACGGAGCGGGCTGCGGGGTCTGCGCAGATGGGCGCTGAGTGGCAGGAGGTTGCTGCGTCTGCGCGCGGGAAAAAAGGAATGCCGTTGAGGCCAGTAACAGGATAAGCAAGGCTTTCATGTCCAGGGAGTTTGCGCAAGGGTAAGCAATTTTCAGTACATTCGGCAAAAAAAAGCATGCAACGTCTCAGCGATATTCCTTCCAAACAAACACTGCCAGGCTTTTCTGGTAAAATGGTCCATGGCGACAGCAGCTCGCTCGTATTCTGGGAAATAAAAAAGGGCGGGATATCGCCCGAGCATCATCATATCCATGAACAGATCACCTACGTGATGGAAGGAGAACTGGAGATGACGATCGGGGGTGAAAAATATCATTTTACACCCGGCACCGTACACGTGATCCCCTCGGATGTCCCCCATTCTGCCATGGCACTGACCGACTGCCGGATCATCGATTCGTTTGCGCCTGCAAGGGATGATTACCGTTGACCTGACTTCTGAAAAGAATGATGACCACAGGCAGGAGAGGAGGATTTCCGATGATCACTGCTGAAAAAAGATAGTTGAATAATGGAGCATACACATAGTCACGATCATAATCATGAAACGCACGGACACGATCACAATCCTGGAGAGCAGGATCATAGCCATGATGGGCACGACCACGGCCATGGCGGGCATAGCCATAGCCACGGGTTTGGGCATCACCATCACCAGGTGGATCTCAAAGAGGTGAACCGCGCCTTCGTCATCGGGATCGTGCTGAACTTCGCCTTTGTCGTCATCGAGGTGATCGTCGGGTTGTCGATCCATTCCTTATCCCTGCTATCCGATGCGGGGCATAACCTGGCGGATGTGGCCAGCCTGGCCATGTCGCTGATGGCTTTCCGGCTGCTAAAAGTAAAAGCCACCGAAAAATATACTTACGGCTATAAGAAGACCACGATCCTGGTCGCCTTGTTCAATGCGGCAATCCTGCTGCTGTCGCTCGGCGCGATCGGCTACGAAGCGCTGAACCGCCTCGCCAGTCCCGAGCCCCTGCCGGGAAAGACCATATCCATCGTGGCGGCCATCGGCATCCTCATCAATACCATCACCGCGCTCCTGTTCCTGCGCAATAAGGATAACGACCTCAATATCCGGGGCGCCTTTCTCCACCTGCTGTCGGATGCCATCGTTTCTGCGGGGTTGGTAGTCGGTGGGATCATCATTTTCTATACCAACCTGTTCTGGATCGATGCGGCCCTGAGTCTTATCATTGCCATCGTGATCCTGTTCAGCACCTGGCAACTGCTCAAAGACAGCCTGCGGCTATCGCTCGACGGGGTGCCGGAAGGCATCGAGCTGAATAAGATCAAAGCCGTCGTCGAAAAAATGAAGGGAGTAAAAAATATCCACCATATTCATATCTGGGCCATCAGCACCACCGAAAATGCCCTTACCGCACACCTCGTGGTGGACCATCACAGCGATATGGCGGTAGTGGAAAAGTTGAAGCAGGATATCAAGCATGTACTGCTGCATCAGAAGATCCAGCATGCCACCCTGGAGATCGAGACGGAGAACGCACCCTGCGAGGAGCCGGATTGCTGAACCATTGGTTGGAATATGCCCGCGCGCCGGGCTATTTCTTCAACAACGACTTTATTTTTGATTCCAGCCCCCATCCCACTTCATTCACGGCCTGGATGACGCCATTCTTATCGATGAGGAAGGAGGCGGGAATGGAGTATACCCCATAGTCTATGGCAGACGCAGCGTTCTGTCCCCTGTCATCGATCACCTGCAGCCAGCTCAGCTTGTCATGGCTGACGGCTTCCTTCCAGTCCCCGCTTTTCGTGTCGAGGGAAATTCCAAGGATCTCCAGTCCCTGCTGATGATATTTATGATACAGCTTCACCAGGTGTGGATTATTCATCCGGCAGGGTCCGCACCAGCTTGCCCAGAAATCGACAAGGACGACAGATCCTTTCAGGCTGGATAAGGAAACGCTGTTCCCGGTCATATCCGGAAGCGATATGGCGGGTGCGGGCTGTCCGGTCCCTGGCTGTGAAAAGCCGCTCAGACCGGCGAGAGATACGAACGTCAGGATATAAAGAAATTTTTGCATCGGATCTGGCAATTTATATGAATTCCTAATTGATAAAGCCCCAGAAAATGCCAATCCGGATCAGCAGGCCCGGAGAGGGATAGCTCGGCGCTACGAAATTATTATTGTTAAAGCCAAAGCCCGTGCCCCCAAACTGCATGGTATTCAGGTTCTCGGTGCGTATATAGGCTGTAAAGGTCTTGATACGGAAATTCAGATACCCGGTAATATCGGGCAGATGCTGGCGGACCGTCGTATCGCCCTGCGTATAGAACTGACCCGTCAGCGGTGAATACCCATCCGCCTTATATTCAGTAAAATAACGTAATTCCAGCCCAAAACTTATGTTGAGGCTCTTAAATCCCAGATTGCCGTCATACCCGATCTGGTTATGCGTAACGATCAGCGGGACATGCACCGGAGAGAAGCCAGCTACCTGCTGCATGACCACCAGGGTGCGCCATTTCCAGGGCCCGTGCAGGATAAATTCTTTCTGAAGGCTTACCTGCAACAGATTGAATAAGGTAGACTGTTGCTGCTCCCTGAAATAATTGGAGACATAGGCATAATTGCTGATCAGATAATAGGACCCTTTCAACCGCAAATGAGACTGCGGCCGCTCGATGGTAGCAAAAATATTCGTGATATTCTCTTTGGAAAAGCTCTTTGCCGTGTCATAATAAAGAGAATTGTTCGGATCAAAGGAGGTGGAAGGTGAACGGTTGGTATTCTGAAAGCCCAGCTCCAGAAAGCCGATCTTCCTGCTCAGCAGCCTCTTCAGGCTGATGCTGGCGTTATAGTCGCCGGTGTTGAGCCCGCTGAGATATATTTTTCCAAAGGCCTCGATATCCCATTTCAGGTTGCGCGTCCGGTTACGGTATTCCCCATGCAGAAAAAGATTATGGTCATTCATCTTATGGGTGACATTGGTAAGGCTTCCATTCGTGAGGAGGCTGGTATCGTAGACGCCGGTCAGGATCTGAAAGGAAGCTCCTGCCTTGAAGAATTGCTGTGGGTTCTTCGAATCCGGGAACTGATAGAGCGAGAAATCATTGGTAACGTCTCTCCATCGCACCTCTCTGAAAAAAGTATCAAGGGGAGAGATATAATCCAGGTGATAATTGTTCGCATAATACGTGGAATCCAGCGTATAGTCGGGAGGGAAGGTCCTGTCGAGAAACCGGTAATGATAAGTCGTATAAGAAATCGTGTGCTCCATTCTCAGCCGGGGATAGAACAGGGGAATGACCGAAGAGTCGGTAACCACCGAATCCTTTTGCCCCAGATCATATTGCTGCCGGAGTAAAAACGTGCCGGTGGTATAGCGGGTGCCGGTGCTGACATTGGAAGAAAAAGGATTGCCGATGGACTGGACCAGATTGTTCCCCAATCTGACGGGCAGGGTAGCCCGGTCGGTGTAAGCGATGGAATTCAGATCTCTGGAATCTCTGATGCCGCCATTCTCCGAGGTCTGCAGCTTGCTGGCGACCAGCGCGAAAAATGCCTGGTAGCGTTTGTTCTTCGAGCGCTGCCAGACACTGAAACGATAGTTGTTGTGATTGGAATTCTGGTTCTGAAAGGTGCCGGGTGAATTGATCAGCCGGTAATCGAAGGCAAAATTCAGGTTGGGGCCAATGTTCTGCGTATGGAGGATGCTGATCAGATTTTCAGTCTTGCTGCCCAGCAGATACCCCATCTCGCTGTAGGGCTTTGTCGTGTTGTAGAATTTTACGTCGTCCACGCTGAAGACATAGAGATCCCAGGCATGCCAGCCGGGGTCCCAGCCAGACCGCATGCGCGGAGTGAAGACCAGGTCACGGGAGGGTGTCCCGATATTCCCGAGGTTGATATAGGTGGGTGGCTGTGGTACTTTTTTGGAAAAATCCCGGATGGAGCTGTCCAGCCTCTGCAATCTGCTGGAGTCCAGGTAACGGAAATTAATGGTGATCGTATCCGCCTTCCGGTGTTGCAACGTGTCTCCCGGACCAGCCGACCTGCCCCCTCCCATGCCCTGGAACCTTGACAAAGGATTCTGCGCATGCACATGGAAACTGATCCCCAATAAGCTTCCCATCAAAACTATAGCTGCTGTTCTGCGCCCTTTCACTGATAAAAAAATTCCGGTCAAGTTACTCATTAAGTCGCCATCGGCGGTTATAAGAAAGTTAATCTTTATCCAGCGGGTTATAATACGGCGATCAGCTTCCTGAATATCTCCGTCAGCTTAGGCTCTGCCTCGCTGGCGGCCTGCAGCACTTCTTCGTGGGTAATGATGTTATCGTCTTCGCGGATACCCAGGTCCGTGATCACGCTCATGGCGAACACCGCCATTCCTACGTGTCTGGCAGCGATCACTTCCTGAACCGTACTCATTCCTACGGCATCGCCGCCAGCGATATGCAGCAATTTATATTCCGCGCGCGTCTCGAAGGTAGGACCGGTGACGCCTGCATATACGCCTTCGTGTACCGGGATCTGCAGATCGGATGCGATGGTCTTTGCCTTTCCGATCAATTCCCTGTCATAAGGTTCGCTCATATCGGGAAAGCGGGGGCCGAGTTGGGTGTAGTTGGTGCCGAGCAGCGGGTTCACTACAAAAAGGCTTATGTGGTCTCTGATGATCATGAGATCTCCAACCCGGAAGGCCTTGTTCATACCACCGGCTGCATTGGAGATCAGCAAGGTCTCCACGCCCAGGAATTTCATAACCCGGATGGGGAATACGACCTGCTCGGGCGAATATCCTTCGTAATAATGGAACCGTCCCGACAGGACTACGACCTGTCTGCCATTCAGCTTCCCAAATATCAGTTTGCCATGGTGGCCTTCCACGGTGGATACCGGAAAATTGGGGATATCCTTGTAAGGGATCTCTTCTTCTATCTCGATCTCGCTGGACAGATTGCCCAATCCACTGCCCAGGACGATGCCCACCCTGGGAATATGGGTATAAATGGTCCGGATGAACTGTATCGTATCTTCTAATTTCTGAATGATAGTGTGCTCCATAACTGGCTTGATATGCGGCTGCAAACCTACATTAAAAAGCCGAAATAGACCGTCTTCCGGTGAAGGACCATAAACCGCCACCCGGATGGGTCAGAGAATGATGGCGATCCAGGGACAGGCCGCGGACCGTTGTACAGAAGTGGCTGCGGATATCCCGGATTAAACATTATTTTTATGGCTGATGTCAAAGAGCTGTCCCATCTTCCTGCAAGTAGCCCTGAAAATCATGGCGATGACCCTTCTGCTGTTCCTGGGCTGTATTCCAGCGGGGAAGGCACAGCTGTGTACCGGCAGTCTGGGAGACCCGGTGGTCAATATCACGTTCGGGGCGGGCGGCAACCCAGGCCCCCAGCTGAAGACGGCAGCGACAGGATACGTGTATGCGACCGATCGCTGTCCTCAGGACGGTACCTACACGCTGGTCAACAGCTCGTCGAACTGCTTCCCCCCGAGCTGGCATACGGTGTCCTCGGATCATACGGGCAATCCTGGAGGTTATTTCATGCTTGTAAACGCCTCTTTCCAGCCAAGCGATTTTTATCTTGACACCGTCCGCAATCTCTGTGGGGGGACGACCTACGAATTTGCCGCCTGGGTGTTGAATATGATGCAGCCCAGCCAGAATTGCCCGAACAACGGCATCCGGCCCAATATCACGTTCAGCATCGAAACGACAAAGGGCGTGAGCCTGGGGAACTATACCACAGGGGATATCGGTGTGACCAGCTTTACCGTCTGGAACCAGTACGGACTGTATTTCACCACGCCTCCCGATGTGTCCGATATCGTGCTGCGGATGACCAATAATGCGCCGGGTGGCTGCGGCAATGATCTGGGCCTGGACGATATCACTTTCCGGCCCTGCGGACCAGCTGTAAGCGCAGAGATTAACGGGGCGGGCGGGGCCGATCTGATCAGCATGTGCCAGGACGATCTCTCGGTGCATGATTTTTCCGCCACCGTCTCCGCAGGCTTCAACGCACCTGCCTACCAGTGGCAGCTGAGCATGGACAGCGGAGCCGCCTGGACAGATATCCCCGGTGAGACCAGCACCACGTTCAGCCGCCGTCCTACCTCACCTGGGATGTACGAATACCGGCTTACGGTAGGCGCCAGCGCCAATATCGGGCTGCCCGCCTGCCGGGTATCCTCGAACATATTGAAGATCCTCGTAAATGCCAAGCCAGTGGCTGCTTTCACCATTGACAATGCCGCGCTGCTGTGCAGCAACCAGGCGGTGACGATCAGAGATGCATCGTCATTGGTATTCGGAAAGATCAGCGAGCTGGATATTTACTGGGACTATCAACGGGATCCCACCGCAAAGACCGCAGACGATTCGGCATTCCCAGGAAAATTATTTCCGCACAACTACCCTGCCTTTACCAGCCCCGCCACATTGACCTACCAGATACAATACGTTGTGTATTCCAGTCCCGGCTGTCTTTCCGAAACATCGCAGACGATCACGCTGAGATCCAGCCCGACGGTCGAATTCGACGCCCTTGCGCCGGTGTGCGAAGAGGTCGGTCCATTCGGCATCACGCAGGCCCGCCAAACGAGCGGGTTCGAAGGCTCGGGAGGTTACAGCGGCAATGGGATCACGCCGGAAGGATTGTTCGATCCCCGGGCAGCCGGACCGGGCATGGATACCTTGCATTATACCTTCACGGCGTCCAATGGATGCCCCGCCACGGCGAACCAGACCATTCTTGTGCATCCCCAGCCGAAGCCAGAGACCGGTCCCGACACCTATGTGCTGGAGGGCAGTTCCGTCAGGCTGGGCAGCACCGTTGCCGCAGGCAACGATATAAGCTATCTCTGGACGCCGGACAGTGCAATAGATGATATTCATATCCCTGCGCCTACCGTTTCGCCAAAGGAGGACATTACATACCAACTGAAAGTGGTGTCCTCTTTTGGCTGTTCCGACAGTGCCAGTGTACATGTAATAGTGTTGAAATTGCCCGTCGTCCCCAATGCCTTCACTCCAAACGGGGATGGGGTCAACGATGTGTGGGTGATCCGTTATCTCGACCAGTATCCGGCAGCGCAGGTCACGGTATTCAACCGATATGGACAGCCGGTGTACCGGTCCAGCGGCTTTTATGTTCCCTGGGATGGCAGGCGGAACGGGCAGGCATTGCCTGTAGCTACTTATTACTGGATCATCAATCCGGGTAATGGAAGGAAGCAAATGAACGGATCGGTAACGATCATACGGTAGCCATTGCCTGCGGCGGCAAACTGATCGGTTAAGCTTGCGGTAATGAACGGGTTGCGGTCAGGAAACAGCTTTGTTGACCAGCGCTGCCGCCTCGCTGAGGAGGATGGCCGACTGGACTTTCAGCCCGCTCTCCGTGATCAGTTTTTTGGCTTCTTCCGCGTTCGTACCCTGGAGCCGGACGATTATCGGGACCTTGATATCCCCGATGGAATTATAGGCATCTATAACGCCCTGGGCTACCCGGTCGCAACGGACGATGCCGCCGAATATATTGATCAGGATGGCCTTTACCTTGGGGTCTTTGAGTATGATACGGAATCCGGCCTCGACGGTCTGCGCATTGGCCGTACCGCCTACGTCCAGGAAGTTGGCGGGCTCTCCGCCGTTGAGCTTGATCATATCCATAGAAGCCATGGCCAGACCTGCGCCGTTGACCATGCAGCCTACGTTGCCATCGAGCTTGACAAAATTCAGATTGTATTTACCGGCTTCGACCTCCGTAGGATCTTCCTCGCTGATATCTCTCATCGCTTCCAGATCGGGATGACGCATCAGGGAATTGTCATCGAGGTTCATCTTGCAATCCACGGCGATGATCTTTTCATCGCTGGTTTTGAACAGGGGGTTGATCTCGAGCATGGAGCAATCGAGCCCGATGTAGGCGTTATAGAGATTGGTGACGAATTTTACGCAATTCTTGAAGGCTTCGCCGCTCAGGCCCAGGTTGAATGCGATCTTCCTGGCCTGATAGGGTTGCAGTCCTCCGCCGGGATAAACCCATTCCTTGAATATCTTCTCCGGAGTATTGTGCGCTACTTCTTCGATGTCTATCCCTCCTTCGGTGCTGTACATGACCACGTTCTCGCCCCTGGCCCTGTCGAGAAGCACGGAGAGGTAAAATTCCTTTACGGGATTGGGCCCTGGATAATAAACATCCTGTGCGATGAGGACCTTGTTCACTTTTTTACCGGCAGCGCCGGTCTGTATGGTGACGAGTGTTCCTCCCAGTATCGTGGAGGCGATCTGCTTTACTTCTTCCGCGCTCTTCCCTACGGCTACGCCGCGCTGTTCGGTGCCGACGATCTTTCCTTTACCACGTCCGCCGGCATGGATCTGGGCCTTCACAACGGCAAAAGCGTTGCCATAATGTACTTTAAGGTTCTTATAGGCTTCTTCGGCCGCACCGGCGTTGTCCACCGGGATGCCTTCCTGTACGGGTACGTTATATTTTTTCAGTAACTCTTTGGATTGGTACTCATGTAAGTTCATGGAGAGAATTTGCAACGAAAATAGGCCACAAAAGGGGAATAGAAAAATGAATCCTCAGATGGACTCTCTTGCCACCAGCTCTGCCGGCACCTTGATATTAACAGGAGCTGGCATCAATTCCGTACCGGTGTGCTTCAGCCTGTCGATCAGTGCGGACATGGCCTGCTGGCCGATCTTTTCAATGGGCTGGCGGATCACGGATATCGTTGGAGTATAGAGCCTGAATATATCGTTATCATCAAAACAAAGTACGGCCATCTGTTCCGGGACGCGGATGCCGGAATTTTTGATCGCTTCCACGCCCAGGACGCCGAGATAGTTGGTGAGGAAAAAAACGGCATCGATCTCGTCGGTATGCCCCGTCAGAAGATCCTCTATTTCCTTCAGGGCTATCTCCCTCACGCAGCCATAGGGGATCAGCTTCACGAGATTGGGATCCGGCTGGATATTATTACTGGCAAGGACATCGTAGAAAGCGTCGACACGGTCTTTCATGTGGGCCATGTCCGCCTGGATGGAGACCAGTGCTATTTTTTTGTACCCTTTTTTTATGAGGCATTCCATCCCGGCGGCCACTCCTCCGTAGTTATCCGCGAGGACATATGGGATCTCGTCATGCTGGGGGAAATACCGGTCGACGAGAACAACCGGTTTATTCTCGGCCTGCAGACGTTGGATATCTTCCACAAGGTTGAGCGTCGGGGTGATGATGTATCCATCCACCTGTCTCTGGGAAAGCATGTTGATGAGCTCGCGTGCTTTCTCCTCATCATTATCCGTGCTGCAATAGACTACTTTATAATCGTATTTTTTGGCTTCGTCCTCGATGGTCTTGGCCAGCTTGGCAAAAAAAGCATTGGAGATGTCTTCTACGATGAGCCCGATCGTCTTGGTTTTTCCCGTGCGTAAGCCTCTCGCGAGTTGATTGGGGCGGTACCCCATTTCTCTCGCCACGTTCTCTACTCTCTGAATTACCTCCTGGCTGATCCGCATCTTTACAGCCTTGTCATTCATTACGAACGAGACTGTTGAAACGGAGACTCCTGCCTTGCGGGCGATATCATTAATAGAGACTTTCTTCATTGGCTAATTATTAAGGATATTAGTAATGTTAGGATAAATATACGACTAAATCGATTTAGCCCATGAACTTTCCGTTACTAATATTTTAGCTAGTAGCACCAGGCAAGGGGGCAACCATCGGGCGGAGGGGACCGTCTGGCAAGGGGGCAACCATCGGGCGGAGGGGAACCGTTGGGCAGGGGGCAACTATCGGACGGAGGGAACCGTTGGGCAGTGGGAACCATCGGCCGGAAGGGTTGCCGGGAATCGCCGGCCAGATCTGGCGTTGCGGCGGGAGGACCCGCCGGAGGTCAGAATCCAAAATAATTTTTTGCATTATAATAGCAGATATCCTGCACGATCTTGCCGATCCATACGATATCGCCCGGAAGCTCGCCCTTGTCCACTTCCTCTCCGAAGAGATTACAGAGGATCCTTCTGAAATATTCATGGCGGGGATAGGACAGGAAGCTGCGGGAATCGGTGAGCATGCCGACGAAACGGCTGAGCAGGCCCATGTTGGACAGGGTGTTCAGCTGGCGGGTCATGCCATCTTTCTGGTCGAGGAACCACCAGGCAGCGCCGTACTGTACTTTTCCGGCAATAGAACCATCATTGAAATTACCGGTCATCGCGGCTATCAGCTCATTATCGGCGGGATTCAGGTTATAGAGGATCGTTCTGGCGAGGCGGTCGCTGGTGTCGAGACGGTCGAGGAATTTTGACAGATCCCTGGCCTGCTGAAAATCTCCGATGGAATCCCAGCCCGTGTCGGATCCCAGATTGCGCAGGGCCCTGCTGTTGTTGTTCCGTAAGGCCCCCAGATGGAACTGCTGCACCCAGCCTTTTTCCCAGTCCCAGAGCGCCAGTTCGAACAGCATGGCCGATCTGATCTTTTTTCTTTCCTGTTCGTCAGGCGTCCTGCCGGAACGCAGCTTGCTGAAAATACTCTCCAGCTCGCCGGCTGTATATTCCTCGGCATACAGATGGTCGAGGCCGTGATCGGAAACGGTGCAGCCCATCTCTGCAAAAAAATCATGTCTTTTTCGGAGCGCCTCGAGGTATTGGCTGAAACTCCCGATGTTCATATCGGCGGCGGCTTCGAGCCTGGCTACATATTCATTGAAGGCCACGGGATCATCCACATTCATGGCCTTATCCGGGCGAAACGCCGGCAGGACCTGTATGCCGGCCCCGGACTTTCGGATCTGCTGATGAAAGGCCAGGGAATCCACCGGGTCATCGGTGGTGCAGACCGTCTCTACTTTCATTTTCTGTAAGAGCCCGCGGACGGAATAGCCGGGGGAGTGCAGTTTTTCATTGCACGCTTTATAAATAGCAGCGGCGGTAACGGGGCTGAGCAGGTCTTTTATATCGAAATAGCGTTGCAGTTCCAGATGTGTCCAGTGATACAGTGGATTACGCAGGGTGTAGGGAACGATCTCCGCCCATTTTTCGAATTTCTCGTAATCGGTCCTGTCTCCCGTACAAAAGCCCTCATCCGCTCCACCGGCGCGCATGGCCCTCCACTTATAATGGTCGCCGTAAAGCCAGGCCTGGCTGATGTTCTCAAATACCCGGTCTTCCGCGATCTGGTCGGGCGGAAGATGGCAATGATAATCGATCACCGGCATGTCCTTTGCAAAATCATGGTACAGGCGTTGGGCCGTCGTGCCAGCCAGTAAGAAATTTTCGTCCAGAAATTTGGGCATTATTCTAAGTTTTC
>DATHHO010000288.1:0-50851 GCA_035317125.1 Puia sp. | reverse complement strand
GCAGCAGGTGAATAATTTTTTCTCGTCGCGTACGATGCTGGATACGAGGGCTGCTCCGGCTGCTCCGGGGGCATACCAGGCCGAAGTTC
The DNA here is from genome assembly GCA_035317125.1 of Puia sp. Classification (GTDB taxonomy): domain Bacteria; phylum Bacteroidota; class Bacteroidia; order Chitinophagales; family Chitinophagaceae; genus Puia. Next base: position 50,762 of record DATHHO010000288.1, on the reverse strand, counting down.
CGATGAGCTTGGTCAGGGTGGCGCCACCAACCATGGTGTCCGCCACGATCTGCTGCTGCTGTTCGGTGCTCAGGAATTTTGTCACCGGGGCGCTGTTCCAGGTCGCCAGACGGATCAGGGGGATCATCGTCGTGTCTCCATGACCGCCTACTACCACGGCATTCAGATCGGCCGGGCTGCATCCAAGATGCTGGCTCAGCTGATATTTGAAACGGGCGCTGTCCAGCGTGCCGCCCATGCCGATGATCCGGTTCTTTGGCAGACCCGTGGCCGTCAGGGCCAGATAGGTCATGGTATCCATCGGGTTGCTGATGATGATGACGATCGTATCTGGAGAATGTTTTAAGATATTCTGTGCGACGCCCTTCACGATGCCGGCGTTGGTGCCGATCAGCTCTTCGCGGGTCATGCCCGGTTTGCGGGGAAGCCCCGAGGTGATCACCACCACATCGCTGCCGGCCGTTTTCGAATAATCGTTCGTGCTGCCGGTGATCCGGGTATCGAAACCCAGCAGAGCGGCGGTCTGCATCATGTCCTGGGCCTTGCCTTCCGCTAATCCTTCCTTGATATCCAGCAGCACTAACTCCTCTGCCAATGCGGCACGGGCGATATTATCGGCACAGGTAGCGCCGACGGCGCCGGCGCCTACAACCGTTACTTTCATCAGAAAATATTTAAAATGATAAAATTATTTGCGCTGCAAAGGTAGGGGAGGGTGATGAACAATACCGACTATTCCTCCGCCTTTTTTTGCGCGAACGCGTTCAGCAGCGTGGAGGTCTTCTGGGTCCCTTCGTATGTTGTGATCAGGTCGCCATTCTTGTCGTAGAGCGCAAGGTAGGGGAGGTTGTGGATCCGGTAGTAGGGGACCAGAAAGAACTTCTCATCTCTTCCGATATGAATATTGGGATGGTCGGCCAGATGATAATGCTCGTTGAATTCCTTCATTTCGGAAAAGGGCTGGTAGGTGGCCATCACGATCTCGATGTCCTTGAACTTATCCATAGCCGCCAGGATAGAATCCGTCTGGCGTTTGCAATGATCGCAGTCGGGGCTGAAGAACATGACCATAGTCCGGCGATGTTTTTTGATATCATCCTTCGTGAGGTAGGTGGCGCTGTCCACTTTCAGCAGGTGGAAGGGCGGAATGGTCGGGAATTTCTTATAGGGAGCCTCCGGGTCCGTCTGGGGCGTCTGGGCGGCCTGTGCCGGCTGGGCAGTCTGTTGCGCCTGTTGTGCGGAGGCAAAATGATAACCTGTCAGGATCAGTAGTACGAGATATGCTTTTTTCACAATGTTGGAATTTTCACGAATAATTTAGCATGCCGCCGTCTGCGATGGTCCGGCCATGCCCGGCAAAACTATGCTGTTTAACGAATCACACCCGATAAAAATTTCGTAAAAATATTTTTTGTTTATTACGAATTATTCGTAGATTTACGAAAACTTCGTAGTTATATGGAAAAACTGACAAGACAAGAAGAACAAGCCATGCAGGCGGTCTGGAAGACGGGAGAGGGTAATGTGAAGATCTTCCTCGATAATATGGAGGAGCCCCGGTCCCCTTACACCACCCTCGCCTCGACGATAAAGAACCTCGAAAAGAAGGGCTATCTGGGCAGCAGGCTGCTGGGGAACTCCTATCTGTATAAACCGCTGGTGACGGAGGAGGAATACAAGAAGAAATTCATGAGCGGGTTCGTGAAGGATTATTTCGACAACTCCTATAAGGAGCTGGTGAACTTCTTCGTGGACCAGAAAAAACTGGGCGCACGCGAGCTCAGAGAGATCATCGGGCTGATCGAAGAAGGCCGGAAGGCTGACTAAAGAACGCGGCCAGGACCAGACGCGGTCCGGACTTTGCGCAGATCACCAGAAGACGAAACGCACGCCAAAAAATTTATTTTATGCCATTATTCGCCCTCTATCTGATAAAATTATCGATCAGCCTCTCGGCAGCCTGGCTGTTCTATCAGCTCTTCCTCCGCAGGCTGACCTTTTATGCCTGGAACCGCTGGTATCTGCTGGGGTATTCGCTGCTCTCCTTTTTTATTCCCTTTATCAATGTGGCCCAGGTCGTGAAGAGCGAACGGGAAGGGGCGACGGTGATCGGGTATATACCGGTGATCGGGAACTACAAGCCGCCGATCGTGGGCGCCTGGGATCTTATCTTCTGGGGGCTGGCGCTGGGAACCTTGCTCTTATTGCTGCGGTTGATGAGCCGCTGGCTGTCTCTGTCTAAGATCCGGCGGCAGGCAAAGCTGATGACCGACGATGGACTCAGGATCTATCAGGTGGATGAGGCGATCATTCCGTTCTCTTTTGGGAATGCGATCTATATCAATCCCAGCCAGCATACCGAAAAAGAATGGTCGGCGATCATCCTGCATGAATACGTGCATATCCGGCAGCGGCATACCCTGGACATCCTGCTGGCGGAACTGTGCTGCGCGCTGAACTGGTACAACCCCTTCGCCTGGCTGATCCGTCATGCCATCCGGCAGAACCTCGAGTTTATCGCCGACAGCAAAGTGCTGGAAAAAGGTCTCGATAAAAAAGGATATCAATATCATTTGCTGAAGGTCATCGGCGAGCCAAGGTATCGCCTGGCCAATAATTTCAATTTTTCCTCCTTAAAAAAACGCATTATCATGATGAACAAGATAAGAAGCGCCAGGCTTCAACTGGTGAAATTCCTTTTTCTGCTGCCCTTATTCGCCGTACTGCTGGTGGCCTTCAGGAGCCAGTATAAGCAGGCAGCCACAAACGCTGCGGGGACCAGGACCACGATTGGCATGCAGTCACCCCCTGTGGCGGCGCCTGTTCAGGAACGGCAGACCGGCGCGGACCTCCTTCCAGGTACGACCGTGATCCATCTAAAACGCCCCAAAGTTGTTGCGGCAGTTGAAACGAAGGGAGTGAGAATGACCGATACGGTGCCCGGTGTCGTGCATACCGGCAAAGACACTGCCTATCTGATGATCAGCCAGCTGAACCTGGCCGCACGGGACAGGGGCGAGCCGCTGTACATCCTCGATGACAAAGAAATGGCCGAGGGTGTCAGAGGGATCAGGCCCGATGAGATCTCGCATATCAGTGTCCTGAAAGACGAGTCGGCGGTGGCGAAATATGGATCAAAAGCCAGGAATGGGGTCGTGCTGATCTATAGCAAGACCTATGTGGGCATCCATCCGGAGATGGGCCCCCCGGGCGTGACAAACGTCACCATTACAAAGGATTATATGAAAGATACCCTGGACCGGTCTGGAGAGCATGTAAAGATGAGCAGCGAGTCTGGTGTCAGTATAAGATTGAAGGATCCCTTTAAAGGATTAGTAATCCTTGACGGAAAAGAAATCTCCGGCGAGGAGCTGGGTAAGCTGAAGCCAACCTCGATCGGCAGTATGGAGGTATTTAAAGGGGACGAGGCCATTAAAAAGTATGGAGACAAGGGCAAAGATGGGGTCATCCTCATTACCTCGAAAAAATAGCTTTCATTGCACGGATTGGTGGAAAAATGCTATGGTCCTCAGATCATAGCATTTTTTTTGATCCGGCCGGTCTCCTCTAAATGCCCGTCTGACGGGGATGCCTGCGTGGAAGCCCTCTTTCAGGAAGTCTTTGTGGGCTGCTGTTTTTGCCTTAAATTTGCCCCCCGCCTTCGCCATAGGGTCGCTCTGCCGAATTATTTCCGGCGATCTGGACCGGCGAGATAGGCAAGATCTTAAACTGCATTCTAAAAATCGAAAGGGTTTATGGCAAATACGTCAGATATCAGTCGTGGCATGATCATCAAACTGGATGGAAGTCTTTATACGGTCGTCGAATTTGGTGAGAACAAAACTGCCCGGGCCGCCGCGAAAGTGTGGGCCAAGCTAAAAGGAGTGGACAACGCCCGTTCCATCGAAAAGACCTGGAACAGCGGGGATACCATTTACCCGGTCCGCGTGGAAAGAAAGGCTTTTCAATATCTGTATAAGGATGATACCGGGTATAATTTCATGGATAACGAGACTTTCGAGCAGATCGCCATGGAAGAAGGGCTTATCGATGCCCCGCAATTTTTAAAGGAAGGACAGGAAGTGTCCTTGTTGCTCAATACCGAGACCGACCAACCGATGAGCGTTGAGCTGCCCGATAAGATCGTCATGCTGGTCACCTATTCGGAACCGGGAGTAAAGGGAGACACGGCAACGCGTACCCTGAAACCCGCAACCGTGGAAACTGGCGCCACCGTGAATGTTCCCCTGTTCGTCAATGAAGGCGAACTGATCCGTATCAATACGAAGACCGGCGAGTATGTGGAAAGGGTAAAATAAATGGATATTTAGCTATTAATCCCTATTTTAGCCCCCCAAACAAACCTGTAAATTCATCCAATATGGATTTTAAACAGATTCAGGAGTTGATCAAAATGATCAACAAGTCAAATATCGGAGAAGTCAGCATCGAGGAGAAAGGATTTAAATTGACTATCAAACAGAAAGAAGAACCCGTCCAACAGGTAATAGCTGCGCCGGTACAGTCCCTTCCTGCGGTGAGCTATGGAGTGGCGCCTGTTCAGGCCGCACTGGCAACAGCCCCCTCCTCGGAAAAGCCCGCCAAGGCAGCCGAGGCCCCGGCCGGAAATACGGTGACCATCAAAAGCCCGATGATCGGCACTTTTTACCGCAGCGCATCCCCCGACAAACCCTCATTTGTCAACGTAGGCGACGAGGTCGACCTGGGCAAAGTGGTCTGCATCATCGAGGCGATGAAACTCTTTAATGAAATTGAAAGTGAAGTCAAGGGCAGGATCGTGAAAATACTGGTCGAAGATGCTTCACCGGTCGAATACGATCAACCCCTATTCCTTGTCGAACCTGCCTGACCGACCCTCAAATCGAAAGAATGTTTAAAAAGATATTAATTGCCAACAGAGGAGAGATTGCTTTACGCGTTATCCGTACCTGTCGCGAGATGGGTATCAAGACCATCGCCGTTTACTCCACTGCGGACAAAGATAGCCTGCACGTCCGGTTTGCCGATGAGGCCGTGTGTATTGGCAAGCCCGCCAGTTACGATTCTTACCTGAACATCCCTCATATCATGGCCGCCGCGGAGATCACCAATGCGGATGGCATTCATCCCGGATACGGTTTTCTGGCTGAGAATGCGCGCTTCGCAGAGATCTGTGGAGAGCATGGCATCAAATTCATCGGGCCCACTCCCGCCATGATCAACTCGATGGGTGACAAGATCACCGCCAAGGAGACCATGATCAAGGCCGGCGTACCCGTGGTGCCCGGCGGCGGTGGTCTGCTGAATAGCGTTGACCATGCCATCGGTTCGGCAAAAGAGATCGGTTATCCCATCATCCTGAAGGCCACGGCCGGTGGCGGTGGTAAGGGAATGCGGGTAGTCTGGGAAGAATCCGAGATGGAGCGCTCGTATAATGCGGCAAAGGCCGAGGCAGCGGCCTCTTTTAAGAACGATGGGGTGTACATGGAGAAATTCGTGGAAGAGCCCCGGCATATCGAGATCCAGGTCGCGGGCGATCAGTATGGAACGGTCTGTCACCTCAGCGAACGCGATTGCTCGATCCAGCGCCGGCATCAGAAGCTGGTGGAAGAATCCCCTTCTCCTTTTATGACGCACGAACTGCGTCAGCGGATGGGTGAGGCGGCGATCAAGGCGGCATCGGCCATCAATTATGAAAGCGTCGGAACGATCGAGTTCCTCGTCGATAAGCACCGTAATTTCTACTTCATGGAAATGAACACGCGTATCCAGGTGGAACATTGCGTGACGGAAGAAGTGGTGAATTTCGATCTGATCAAAGAACAGATCAAGATCGCCGCGGGCGAAACGATCAGCGGTCAGAATTACGAGCCCCAGGGACATGCCATCGAATGCCGTATCAATGCGGAAGATCCTTATAATGATTTCAGGCCTTCACCGGGCAAGATCACGGTCCTGCACCAGCCCGGCGGTCATGGCATCCGTGTAGACTCGCATGTTTACGACGGTTATACCATCCCCCCCTATTATGACAGCATGATCGGCAAGATCATTGCCACCGCACGCACCCGGGAAGAAGCGATCAGCACCATGCACCGCGCGCTTACCGAGTATGTGATCGAAGGGATAAAGACCACGATCCCCTTCCATCTTCAGCTGATGAAGGACGAACGGTTCCGCAGCGGTGATTTCAACACAAAATTTCTCGAAGGATTTAAAATGGTGTAGGGTCAGCTAGCTCCAGTTCTCCACCAGTTCCTCTATCAGATGCCCGGCCCCGAAATAGCCGGCCAGCTTGCGTATGACGGATTCTACCAGCGCATCCGGGCAGGATGCCCCGCTGGTGATGAGGATGCGTGTGGGGGAGCTTGCGTGGCGGGACTGGAGGACGGCCGGTCCGGAAAGAGCCGCCTGCATATCGGCCGGTCCGGCGGATGGTTGGATAGCCGGAGTGCCGGGTAGCCATCCCGTTGTTCTGAGCTCCTGCCGCTTATGAAGATCGTAATGTTCTATTTCCTGCGGCGAGATGATCTTTTCTTCGGAGCTGATAAACCAGGTCGGCAGCCGATCCTCACACAATTCCACCAGATGACCCGTATTGGATGAATTATATCCTCCCACGACGATGGCCAGGTCGGCGGGTGTTTCGAGCATTCCCATAACGGATGACTGGTTGTCCAGCGTGGCATAGCACAGCGTGTCGCGGGTGTCGGCAAAACGCTCTTCCACCGTAGTATCCGTCAGCCCGTAGCGGTCGATCATGGTCTGCCGCAGAAAATCGGCGATGGCCTGGGTGTCGCTGGCCAGCATGGTGGTCTGGTTGACCACGCCGATGCGCTGTAAATTTTTTTGTATATCGAAGCCCTCGCTGTATTGATCCTTGAACGCCGCGAAGAACGAATCGGCTGGCATCGTCCCCTTTATATATTCCGCCAGCACCCTTGCTTCCTGCATGTCTTTTACGATGACGGATGCGGTGCCGGAGGCGGCGTGGGAAAAAGTGGCGCGGGTCTCTTCATGTCCCGGCTTGCCATGCACGACCACGGTGTATTCTTTGCGGGCGATCTGTGCGCTGCGGTTCCATACCTTCTCCACGAAGGGACAGGTGGTATTGTATTTCTCGGTCTGGATGCCGATGGATCTCAGCTTCTGCTCGATCTCGAGGGTCGTCCCGAAGGCGGGTATGATGACGATATCGTCGGCCGTGAGCGATCCGAAGGGGATGATCTGCCTGCCGCTGGTGTCCTGGAGGAATTGAACGCCTCTCGAGAGCAGATCGGCATTTACCTGGGGGTTGTGGATCATTTCGCTTAACAGGAAGATGCGGCGACCGGGATTCTCGTCGATGGTGCGGAAAGAGATCTCGATGGCGTTTTCGACGCCATAACAAAATCCAAAATGACGGGCAAGATAAATATGCAGGCTGCCAAGATCCAGCAAGGCGGGCAGGAAATCTTTTTTCATTTTATCCTGCTGCCGGCGCCTGTTCTTGATCGCGGTGATCAGCGGGCTTCGGTAGATGATGGGGACCTGGAATGCCTTCATGTTATGTTCGGAATGCGCAAAGATACGGCAAACTTTGCGCCGGGGGAAACGGGCCGGAATCGGAATTAATATTATCTTAACGCCCCGGATGCGGGAACCGTACCTATCCCGCAGATCAAAAATGGCAAAAATATGAGCGTCCTGTTCTCTCCCGTTGACTGGATCTATACGTCCAATATTTATGAAGTGAACCTGCGACAGTACACTCCCGAAGGAACATTCGAAGCTTTTTCACGCGAAATGCCCCGGCTGAAGGACATGGGGGTAGACATTCTCTGGCTGATGCCCATTACCCCGATCAGCGTAAACAAGCGGCTGGGCAGCCTTGGCAGCTACTATGCCTGTTCGGACTATACGACGACCAACCCCGAGTTCGGAACCCTGGAAGATTTTCGGCGGATGGTGAACTATGCGCATGAGCTGGGCATGAAGGTCATCATCGACTGGGTCGCCAACCATACCGGCTGGGACCATCGCTGGACGAAGGAGCATCCGGAATTTTACCGGAGGAATCACGAAGGCAATTTTTTCGATGCGCATGGCTGGGAAGATGTGATCGATCTGAATTATGATAATAAGGAATTGCAGGCGGCCATGATCGGGGCCATGCAATTCTGGGTGCGCGAATACGGTATCGACGGGTTCCGCTGCGATATGGCCATGCTGGTGCCGCTGGAATTCTGGCGGGAGGCAAGGGCTGAACTGGACAAATCGAAAAAATTGTTCTGGCTCGCCGAATGCGAGGAGATCGTCTATCATGAAGTGTTCGACGCGACCTATACCTGGAAATTCCTTCACCGGATGGAGGCTGTCTGGAGAACGGAATACGGACTGAATGGACTCGATGAGGTGTTGCAGTATTACAGCGGTATGTTCCCGCCCGGGGCGATACGCGTTTATTTCACCTCCAATCACGATGAGAACTCCCACAGCGGCAGTGAGTACGAACGAATGGGAGTGGCGGCGAGGGTTTTTGCCGTCCTCTGCTGTACCTGGGAGGGGTTGCCAATGATCTACAGCGGACAGGAGCTGCCGAATTATAAGCGGTTGAAATTCTTCGATAAGGACCTCATCGACTGGCCCGCGTCGGGCCCCTGCGGGTTGCACGGGTTCTATAAAGCCATGCTGGAGCTTAAGAAAAGAAATCCGGCCATGCGGGCGAACGGAGGATCGTCCGTTACGCACCGTCTCGGAACGCATTCCGGTGACCGCTGCTTTGCATTTACACGCAGCGCGGGTGAGCATGAAGTGCTGGTGACGCTGAATTTTTCCGCCGCTCCCCTGACCATCGGGGCGGACGAGCTTTCGCTGAATGGGACCTGGCACAATATATTTACGGACGAGTCCTTCGACTTCTCCGCTGCCCGCAGTATTGAGCTCGATGCATGGGGCTATGGAGTCTATGAAAAAAAATAAGGCGATCTCACGACCGCCTTATTTTTAAAAACCATCCATTTATTTATTGACCGCCGGATATTTTCAGCGGATAGGTATAAACGCCTTCGTAGCCGGAGAATACCCCTTCCAGTTTCACGGTGCCGGAAGATTTTTCGAGGATCTTCTGCAGCTCTTCCACGGTCCTGACTTCTTCTCCATTCGCCTTCAGGATGATAAAGCCTTCCTGGATCCTTGATTTATCCATCAGGCCATTCTCCGTCACGGATTTCACGATGACACCGCCTTTTACATCGAGGGTTGTCGCATCTTTCTTGCTCAGCGTCTGGAGCGTTGCGCCCAGCTTGTCGAGCACGGATGTTTTTACTACCGAGGTGGTGCCCGAGTTATTGCGCAGCACGATGGGAACGTTAATTTCTTTTCCGTCCCGCTTGTAGGTGACCACGATCTTTTCACCGGGGCTGTAGGTGGCCATCTGGCCGATCATTTCAGCGCCGGTAAGAACGGGTACGCCATTGAGTTTGGTGATCATGTCGCCTTTCTGAATACCGGCATGGGCAGCAGCGCCATCGGCAGCGGCATCCATTACATATATTCCATCTCCTTCTTTGATACCCTGTTCTTTTTTCTGGTCTTCGCTCATGTCGTCACGCGGATACTGAATGCCGAGGAATGCCCGCTGGGGAGTTCCGAACTTCATGATATCGTTGACGATCTTCTTTACGATGTTGACGGGGATCGTAAAAGAATAACCCGCATAGGAACCGGTGGGCGACGCGATAGCCGAGTTGATCCCTACCAGCTGGCCATCCGTGTTGATAAGCGGTCCGCCACTGTTGCCGGGGTTCACGGCGGCATCCGTCTGAATGAACGATTCGAGGGGAGTCTGGCTCTGTCTCCGGTTGATGTCAAGGGTCCGTCCCTTTGCGCTGACGATCCCTGCGGTGACCGTCGTCTCCAGGTTGAGCGGATAACCAACTGCAAGCACCCACTGACCGATCTTCACGTCATCGGAATTTCCATAGAGCAGGAAGGGCAGCCCCTGCGCATCGACCTTCACTACGGCGAGATCGGTGCTGGGATCGGCGCCCACTACCTTTGCCTTGAACGATTTCCTGTTGCTGAGCGTAACGGTCACCTCATCGGCGCCATCCACTACGTGGTTGTTCGTTACGATATAGCCATCATTGCTGATAATGACGCCGGAGCCCGATGCCATCTCAGGCATGGACCGCATGCCATTCCCATTACCGAAGAAATCATCGGGGTCTATCCCGAACAGATCGGAAAAGGGATTGCGTTTTGGCAAATTATTGCTTACGGTGCGGACAGTCTTGGTCTTGATGTGTACGGTGGCCGGGATGGCAGCGCTCGCCGCATCGGTGAAATCTACCGGGCCAGCTCCCGTTCTTTTTTCGCCATCGAAGAACTTTGCATAATTGGAGGGTACTTTACCGGAATCCTGGGCATAAAAATAGGTCTTGCCCCCTTTAAAGTGATCGTAGCCCCACATCGTAGCAACAGCGGTCGTGGCACTGATCAGCATAACAGCTACTACTTGTCTTGCTTTCATATTTTTTTATAATTTTTCGTTAACAGGCATTCGTGTGCGCCATGCCCTGGATAGCAAAATAACGCACACATTCGATAACTGTTTCTACCGGTGAATCAGTTTAACAAATAATTTACTAAGCTCTTCGTACATGGCGTCCGGTAATCCGCCGCGGTAAACCCGTCCGGCGGACGGTGCCGACCCAAGCCCACTATCATAAATTTACAAAGAAAAGCCGGTAGTTCATGCCCCGTTCCTGTAGTATATGCCCGCCGCCGGATCCGCGGTAGGATTCACCGGACAGCCGGATACGGATCAAAGTCCGGTCAGAAATCCCAGGGTATCCACCCCGTCCGCATAATCGGTGAGGCCCGGCCGCTGGGCTCTCCCAAACGGGGTATGCCGGCGCCCCACGATGCACTGGATATCCGGATGTCCCGTAAGGGCGGCAAGGGTGCCGGAGCCGGGTGTATATACCTCATAATACAAGGCGCTGATCGGGGAGAAAAAGGAGGGATTCTCCTCGAGCAGGATGGACTCATTGCTCATGTACTGCTTCTTGTTCAGGATCAGGATAGTCAGGTAATAGTCGTAGTTATGCTTGTACTTGGCGTAGTCGGCGAGGTAATTATATTTTTTAAACGTCTCCAGCAAGGGCAGAAAATCATAGTTTTCCGGAACATAGAGCTTGGTGACATTGCGGCAGCCCAGCCCGAAATAGAGATAGACGTCATCCGCCAGCTTTTCCAGCTCTTCGCCGGATTCGTGCCCGTCGAGGATCGCCACCGACGTACGGTTGCGCCGGATGATATGAGGATATTTGCCGAAATAAAAGTCGAAATACCGGGCGGAATTATTGCTGCCGGTGGCAATATACGCATCACAGCCATTCAGCCTTTCGGCAAAGCTGACGAGCTCCCGGAATTCCGGGTCGTATCCACCCGCTGTCGCCACCAGATGTTTGATCAGCACCTCGTCTTTCGCGGAGGGCCGGATCGTCTGCCGGTGACCGGTGATAAAAATGCAGAGAAAGTCATGGAACCCGACGAGGGGGATATTCCCGGCCATGACCAGCCCGATATTTTTTGGGGAGCCGTTTGTCGGAGGCAGCCCATATTGTTCCACCCAGGCGGTTAATTTGTCTTTTTGCAACATTTCTTCCGCAAGCCCGCGGACGGCCCCTTCTATAAATTCAGGCCTGAACCAGCCATTTGCGCTCCCGGCCCTTTGTTTGGTCTCCTGCCAGGCCTGCTCATCCGACAACATATAATTCCCCAGCCGGGCCAATAAATCAATTCGTTGATCCAAGTTCATAAATCCACTTTATATTTACAGCAATCGCTTTATCTTTGCTGGGCAAAATTAACTCATAATCATCCCTAATTTTAGAAAATTATGGCTATCAAGATAACAGAAGAATGTATTAATTGTGGCGCCTGCGAGCCGGAATGTCCGAATAACGCCATTTATGAAGGTGGCGTGGAATGGGCGATCACCGATGGCACCAGCGTAAAAGGTCAGTTCACCCTCCTCGATGGGTCGGTGGTGGATGCCGCTCACCGGAACGCCCCTGTCAGCGTGGATATCTATTATATTACTCCCAACAAATGCACGGAATGCCAGGGGTTCCATGAAGAGCCCCAGTGTGCGGCCGTCTGCCCTGTGGATTGCTGCGTACCGGATGAGATGTACGTGGAGACGGTGGAAGAGCTGCTGGCGAAAAAGGAACGTCTGCACATATAGACCGGATAGGTCTGACCAGGCCTGTCAGACGGGTATGTCGCGTATTGACCGCGGGCGGCATGACGGGACGCGGTGGCTGCGAAAGATGAGCTGGAGTTGTGGGATGTGCATAAATTCCGGCCCTGGAATTTGCTGGGTTGGCAAAAAGAGGTACCTTAACAAGACCAAGTTTTTTACCAATGTAGCCTCGTGCTACATGAAAATAGGCGGGTGATATTTCCCGTCATAAAAGGGTGAAGGAGATTATGCCTTCACCTTTCTTGTGCCCGGGCGCTTCTACCCAATAAAATCATAAAACCATCAGATGAAACCCATCATTGCATTCGTTACAGGCGGGTATTCCGGCGAATCGGTCATCTCCTATAAGAGCGCCATCACGATAGAAAATAACCTCGACTATAGTCTCTACACCGTTTATAAGATCGACATCACCCGGGAGGGCTGGTTCCATGAAAGCAAGGATGGGAAGAAGACGGAAGTGGACAAGAACGATTTCTCCCTGACCTTCGATGGAAAGAAAGTCCTTTTCGAGGCGGTGCTGATCGGCATACATGGTACGCCCGGCGAGGATGGAAAATTGCAGGGGTATTTCGATCTGATGAACCTGCCCTATACCAGCTGCGATGCGTCCAGTTCGGCGCTGACGTTCAATAAGCGGTTCACCGTGGCCGTTGCCGCCTTTTCGGGGATCCATGTGGCGCGCTCCGTCGTACTGATCAAAGACCGGTTTGGCAACCCCGACGAGATCACGGCGCATCTCCAGTTCCCCGTATTCGTAAAGCCCAATAACGGCGGCTCCAGCATCGGGATGTCGAGGGTGAACACGCCATCCGAAGAGCTGGGCGTAGCCATTGAAAAAGCCTTCCGGGAAGACGATCAGGTGCTGGTGGAAGAATTTATCGAGGGCCGGGAATTTACCATCGGGGTGTTCCGCTCGAAAGGGGAGATCATCACCCTGCCTTTCACCGAGGTGAAGAGCAAGCGGGAATTCTTCGACTTCGAGGCCAAATATACCCCCGGTCTGAACGAAGAAACGACCCCGGCCGTGGTGGACGAGGCCATCGCCGGCAAGGTGAGGGCGGCCGCCAGAAAGATCTACCAGGTCTTCAACTGTAACGGGGTGATCCGGATCGACTTTATTTACAACGAGGCGAAGGGTGAGCCTTTCATGCTGGAAATCAACACAATACCCGGTCAGAGCGAGGCCAGCATCGTGCCCCAGCAACTCCGGGCCTTCGGCTGGACCTTGAAAGAATTTTATTCTGCCCTTATCGAGGATGCCCTGAGCCGTAATATAGGCCGGGTCCTATAAAATCTTTATTTTACACTTGCGTTTATCTATAAATCTTAAGGCGTGTTCAAATTTCTCACCACCAGGCCGCTCTGGGTCAATCTTGTAGCAGGGGTCGTTGTTTTATTGCTGATCTTATTACTTTTTCTGGGCTCGCTGGCTCTTCTGACCCGGCATGGAAAGACCATGAAGATCCCGGCCGTCACGGGCATGTCCTTTGCCGAGGCTAAAAAGACCCTGGAAAGCCAGGGATTCGAGGTCCAGATCCAGGATTCCCTTTATTCCGACACCATGCCGCCCTTACAGGTGGTCAAACAGTTCCCCGAATCGGACGATCTGGTAAAGGTGAACCGCACCGTCTACCTGACGATCAACCAGGCGCAGGCCCCTTTTGTCCAGATGCCCAACCTGGTGAGCATGAGCTTCCGCACGGCGGAAATGGTGCTCCGGCAGTATGGACTGAATCTGGAGGATACCGTGTTCAAGCCCGACTTCGCCAAGAATTCGGTGTTGCAGCAGCTGTATAAAGGCGATAATGTCAAACCCGGCATGAAGATCCAGCAGGGGAGCGCGATCACCCTGGTGCTGGGCAATGGCGTCGGCGGGACCGGATTTATGGTGCCCGATCTTTCGGGACTGACCTATCGCCAGGTAAAAGCCTGGATGGATTCTTCCGGGGTGATCATCGGCGCCGTGGTCATCGACCCCGATGTTACGGATACCCCGAATTCTTTTGTCCGCAAGCAGAGCCCTACACCCTTCAACGACGAAAAGAAGCCCAACCCCATCCGGCCCGGGCAGAGTATGGACATCTATCTTGGATCTAAGCGACCCGAACGGCAGGTGGATTCAACAACATCCGGCCCGTCGGCGCCCAACGCCAATTAATCTTTTTTTAAAATAAATTCAACTATGCAACTGATCTCCGTTGAACAATTAAAGGCAAGGATCGACGCCGGCGAGACCATACATTTACTGGATGTCCGGGAACCCGGCGAACATGCGGATTTCAATATCGGCGGCGTGCTGCTGCCCCTCGGTAAGGTCCAGACGATGCAGGTGGATGAGATCGAAGACTGGAAGGATCAGGAAGTGATCTGCTACTGCCGCAGCGGCAACCGGAGCGGTCAGGCCTGCCAGATCCTCGAAATGACCGGCTTCAGCAACGTGAAGAACCTCACCGGCGGCATGATGGCCTGGCAGGACAGGGTGGTGAAAGCGCAATAGCCCCTACAATTTAATATTTACCGCGAACAGGAAGTTGGTGCCCGCCATGGGGAAATAAAAGTTTTCCGTGATCAGGCTGCCCCCGTAGTAATATCCATAGGTATAGCCGTTAGCTTCATACTTTTTATTGAATACGTTGTTCAGCTGAAAGACGAGGTCGACGGACCTGACCACCGGCGCCCTGACGGTGTAGATCATGCGCAGGTCCTGCACATAGTACGCATTCAGCCTGCGGTCTTCCTTCTGTGAATTGTCAAGATATTCCTTGCTGACATATTTGGCCGGCAGGCTGATCTCATAATTGTGAAAGGGGGTGAAATTCAGCGAAGCCGCGCCGACGATGGCGGGTGAAAAGGCGATATCGGGACGCTTGTAGGTAAAGCTCTTCTGACCCCCGTTGTCATAGTCGTCGATATATTCCGTATAATTCTTCACTTTATTACGGCTCAGGGCCAGGTTGCCCATGACCGTGAACCAGTCCGTGATCTTTGCGCTGCCCTGCAGCTCGACGCCCAGGCGATAGCTGTCGGGAATATTGGTACGGGTATAGGTGCCTACGTCGTTGATCTGTCCCGTGAGCACCAGCTGATCCTTGTAGACCATATAGTACACGGTGGCTCCCCATGAATAACGGAGGTTCTTTTTTTCGAACCCCAGCTCAAAATCATTCAGGGTCTCCGGTCTTGGCAGCTGATCGAGTCCCGCCTCGAAATCATCGCGGTTGGGCTCATGACTTGCCCTTGACCAGGAGAGATAAGCCTGCCATTCGTGGCCGCTCCAGGTGAGGCCGGCCTTGGGATTGAAAAAATCATAGCTTTTCTTTATGCTGAGGGCGGTGTCGTCGAAGCCATCGAGGTCGTAGCCCACGCGTCTGTATTGGAGATCGGCAAAGGCCGTGAGATGGGTGGACAACTGCTGCTGCCATTTGGCATAGATGTTAAAGTCCGTCTTGTGAGCGGGTACATTATAGTATTCGTAGTCTTTCGGGATATTGCCGATCTGCGACCAGATGACATTCCCAAAGTGCTTGCCATCATAGCGGTCCCATCCGCCGCCAAGCGTCATTTGCGTCTGCTGGTCCTTGTACTGGAGGGAGAAGATGCCGCCGTAAAAATAATTATCCAGCCACTGCTGCCGGACCAGATCGGTGCTGCCGATCGTGTCGCCGCCGATGACCTGTGCGGGGAGATGATATTTATCCAGCGACTCCTGGCTCTTGTATTCTTCGAAGTAGCCACGGCCCCTGGTGAGGAAGGCGGCGGTGTTGAAGGATATTTTTTGGTCTACCGCGTGGTTGAAGAACAGCTGGTAGTGATCCTGCTGATAGTTATCGGTCTGATTGTCATAGGTGAAATAGTTGTAGGTCCTTTTGCTGGAATTATACAGGTTGAGCGAATCGGCCTGCGTGAAATAAAGGGAGCCGAGGTTGTTGGCATAATGGTTGTCGAGGGCGGCCTTGTCGCCAAAAAGCTTGGCTTCCGGGATCCCGTTCCAGGCCTGATAGGTGACCTCCTTGCCGGACAGGATATTGAGACGGATGGAGGAGCTCTTGCTGAACCAGGCCGTTGAAAGATAAAAGGATTGCAGCTTGCTGCTGGCCCTGTCGATATAGCCATCGCTGCTGATCCGGGACAGGCGGGCGTCGATGGTGAAATGGTCGTCGATAAGACCGGACCCCACCTTCACCGTATTCTTCCAGGTGTTGAAGGAGCCATAGCTGTTGTTGATCTCGGCGTAAGGCTTTTCGTTGAATTCGTTGGTGGAGAAATTCATGCTGGCGCCGAAGGCGCCTGCCCCGTTGGAAGAGGTGCCTACGCCCCGCTGGATCTGAATGCTGCCCACGGAAGAGGCGAGATCGGGCAGGTCCACGAAATAGATCTGCTGGGACTCGGCATCATTATACGGAATGCCGTTGAGGGTCATGTTGATCCGGGACGCGTCGGTCCCGCGGATATGGATGCCGGTATAGCCTACGCCGTTGCCGGCATCGGAATTAACGACCACCGATGGGGTCTGATTGAGCAGGAAGGGGAGGTCCTGTCCCAGATTGGTCTTCTCTATCTGTCCTTTGCCGATGTCGGTCTTTGTGAAAGGCGCTTTGTCACCCGCGCGCAGGGCCCTGACTTCCACGGGCTGGAGGAACAGGGTATCCCTTACCCTGGTCGGGAGGGCTGTCTTATTTTTTGCCGCATCGGACTGTGCCATGGCGGCAGGGGCCATAAAAAACTGGGTGGCCAGCAGGCAAGGGGCTAATAATGATCTTTTAAGCAGGTGCATTTCCGGCATTTTTTGAGGACTGAATAAAACTCGGCGACACATTGAAAAATGATCAATGGGTCGTCAAACGATACATTAAAAAGCAGGAGAATGCCGCGGAATGGAGGAATAGTGAAACAGCAAAATTATGACCACCTTTCCCTGCGCAGGCATTACCCTGATCAGGTTCTACGGGTATTATCTCAGCCGTCCGCATTTACGGACAGCACCCCGAGGAATCTGAGAAACTCCCGGCCGGACGCAAATCCGGACGGGTCGAGCCGCAAATATAGCCCTATTTTTGATATTCTGTAACTTTCGGGCAAACAGCAGCGTCCCAGATCAGGGCACTTTGAAGGCCCCTGCAACATTATTCATTTGCCCGTGTCTTTTAAAAAACTGATTTATGAACCAATCAACTAAGAACAGGATCGTACTGATGACCGCCTTTGTATTTACCGCCTGTATGGGCTTTGCGCAGGGTGGAAAGGTCGTCAATGATAAGAATGCGGAAAAACGCGACGTAAAAGGATTCCACGGCATCAGCGTCTCGGCCGGGATAGACCTTTATCTGAGCCAGGGTAATGAAGAGGCCGTGGCCGTAAGCGCCTCCGATGCCAATTACCGGGATAAGATCAGGACGGAGGTAAAGGACGGAGTGCTGGATATTTATATCGATAAGAATGGCGACCACTGGGGCTGGGGCGACCATAAGCTGAAAGCCTATGTTTCTTTCAGGGACCTGGATATCCTGAAAGCTTCGGGCGGTTCGGATGTCTATGCGGCGGATGGGATCAAAGGCGGAAAGCTGAAGATCGAATTGGCGGGTGGCAGCGATCTGAAAGGAAAGGTTGACATCTCCGGCGACCTGGTCATTACGCAGAGCGGCGGTTCGGATGTCGATATTTCGGGCACCGTGTCCAGCCTCTCCGTGCATGCCACGGGCGGCAGCGATATGAACGGATATGGCCTTTCGACGCAGGTGTGCAATGTAATGGCCAGCGGTGGCAGCGATGTACATATCACGGTCAGCAAGGAACTGAATGTGACGGCCAGCGGCGGCAGCGACGTATTCTATAAAGGGACTGCTGTGGTGAAAGAGCTGAACGCCGGAGGATCCAGCAGCGTCACGAAAAAAGGCTGAGCAGTCTGGCTGGAGCCATACCGCTCAACGGTCTTATGCCATGCTCCGGCTTAACAATCCGAATCTATCTTCTAACAACCCATAAACGACTCATCATGCAAAGAATATCTTTTATACTGGCAGCCTGTCTGATCCTGAACAGCGCCATGGCGCAGACCGTTGTCCACGATGCCAACGCAAGAAGCCGGACAGTTGGCGAGTTCCATGCTATCCATGTTTCTGCGGGGATCCATGTTTATTTCACGCAGGGCAATGAAAGAGCGGTGGCCGTCAGCGCCGCCGATCCCGATGTCCGGGACAAGATAAGAACGGAGGTAGTGGATGGAGTGCTGAAGATCTATTATGATAGCGATGACTGGAAATTCTGGAAGGACAACGATCGTCGCAGGGATGCGAAGGCGTATGTCTCGAACCCGAAACTGGATGGGATCAAGGCGGCCAGCGGTTCAAATTTCGAGGTGGACGGTATGCTGAAATCCGGTAATTTAGCGATGAGCCTGTCCAGTGGCGCCCATTTTAACGGCAAGGTGGAAGTAGGAGAATTGTCCGTGGACGGCAGCAGCGGCGCACATGGCTCGATATCCGGCACGGCCTCCTCCCTTAAGGTAGAGACCAGCAGCGGCAGCCATGTCGATGCGTTCGACCTGCAGACGGATAATTGCGATGCAAGGACCAGCAGCGGTGCGCATGTAGATATCACCGTGAGGAAGGAATTATCCGTATCGGCCAGCAGCGGCGGCCACGTCTATTATAAGGGCGATGGCGTCATCCGGAATGTCAATACCAGCAGCGGTGGCGGTGTGTCGAGAAAATAGGAGAGCCGGGCAAGTGTCCGATGATGCGTTTGGGTGCCGTGGAGCAATGAGATTATAATGAGACGAACATGAATAGATTTTTCTTTTTTTGGATCGGTGTAGCCCTTTGTGGGAATTTGTCGGCGCAAAAGACGGTGATCAACGACCCGAATGTGGAGCTGCGTACCGTAAAAGGCTTTCATGGCATCGAGGTGTCCAATGCCATCGATCTCTATCTGAGCCAGGGCGACCGGGAGACGGTGGCCGTCAGCGCGCCGGACCTGAAATTGCGCGACCGGATCCGCACGGAGGTGGTGGACGGGATCCTGATCATAAAAATGGACAAGGATAACTGGCTGGGTAACAGAGGCACAAAGAAAGTAAAGGCCTATGTGTCGTTCACCACCCTCGACAAACTGGCTGCATCCGGGGCCAGCAATATCTTTGTGGATGGTGTGATCACGGGCAGCAGCCTGAAGCTTGATCTGTCGGGGGCCAGCGATTTCAAGGGGGCCGTGCGGGTGAATGAGCTGAACCTGGACCAGAGCGGCGCTTCCGATGCGCTGATCACAGGGACCGTAGCCGGGCTGACGACCATAAAAGCCCGCGGGGCCAGCGATGTGAAGGGCTATGACCTCGTGACGGAGAACTGCAACGCCAATGTATCCGGGGCCTCGGATATCCGGATCACCGTAAATAAGGAACTCAACGCGCATGCCGGCGGAGCCAGCAGCGTTTACTATAAGGGCAATGCCGTGATCCGGGACCTGCATTCCAGCGGGGCCAGCACGGTATCGAAAAAAGGATGATCTCCCCAGGCCCACCGGCGGCCGCACAATGCGCCGCGCTCAAAGTTTATTGCGGCGCTCCGCCTCAAAATTCCCACAGATTTGCTTTGTATACTTGGTAAATAAATACAAAGCAATATGAAAAAATCACGCTTGCCGATCCTGGTGGCCCTCTGCCTCCTGACAAGTCCTGTTTGGGCCCAGCGCCTGAAGGATGCAAATGTACCCGTGGCTGTGCGATCCTCCCTGGCAAAGAAATATCCTTCGGCGACCGGCGTCACCTGGGAAAAAGAAAAAGGCAATTTCGAGGCGAACTGGGGCGGAAAATCGGGAGAGGATAATTCCGTGATGTTCACACCCGGAGGAGCTTTTGTGGAAAAGGTAGTCGCCATTCCGGTCAGCAGCTTGCCGTCTGGCGTTGCGGCCTATGTGCATGCGCATTATCCAGCCTCGAAAATAACGGAGGCTGGAAAGGTGACCGATGCGGAGGGCAAGACCCGGTATGAGGCGGAGGTGAAAGGGAAGGACCTGTTGTTCGATGAAAAGGGGAACTTTATCGGGAAGGATTGAGTGGAGTCGGCGACCCCGATCTACAAGATCATCATGATCGTCCCGAGGATGATAAATGCCGCTCCGATGGCCGTCTTCAGGGTCAGCGTCTCATTCAGGAATACTACCGCCAGAACAATGGTGAGCGCCACGCTGAGCTTGTCGACGGGCGCCACCTGCGAGACCTTGCCCACCTGCAAGGCCTTGAAATAAAAGATCCAGGAGAGGCCTGTGCAGATGCCGGAGACCAGGAGGAAAATAAGATTTTTGGTGGAAAGGGTCGCGATGCCCTTTGTCTCCCCTCTTGCGAGGACGATGCCCCATGCCACCAGTACAATAATGACCGTCCGGATGGCCGTTGCCAGATTGGAATTTACATTCGTGACGCCCACCTTGGCAAAGATGGCCGTAAGCGAGGCGAAGAGGGCTGAGAGTAAGGCATAGATCCACCACATAGCTGAGTGTTTTGTGAGGACAAAATACGACTTCGCCCGCAGATCGCCCATTACGTGGGGGGTGGGGTTTGTAAAGTTGACCACCCCTGTCCTGCGGTGCTATGATCTTTTCACCAAAATTTCCCGGCTTATGGTCTTCGATCTGAGATGAACCCGGACATAATACATGCCCTGTGCTTTGTCGGACAGATCAAGATTGGGCTGGAAACCCTTGTGTTCATACACTCTCACACCCACGGAACTGAATATGTCCGTTGACATGACCTGGCTCTTGTCGCCCGTAAAGGACAGGGTGAATTTCCCCGTGGACGGATTTGGGTTTACCGTTACTATTCCACTTTCGTCTGCTCCGCAGTCTCCGACCGTAATAACGATCCCATATTTATTGCTTCCGTCAAAATCCGTTTGCTTTATTCTGTACCAGGACATCGGTTGACCGGTGATCCCGTCTGTAAACGAGTAGGAATGGGGAAGGGATGAACTGCCTGCTCCTTCAACGACCCCGGCGGTCTGCCAGTTCTTTCCGTCGGCGCTCCGTTCCACCGTGAAATATTGATTATTCGTTTCTGTTGCCGTGCTCCATTTCAGTACTATATTCTGCTGGTCACAGGCGCCGGTAAACGACACGTATGCGATGGGAAGCGTAACGGAACAGAAACCCCCAAATGCATTATTGGCTGTTATGGCGGTGGTATTTATGAGGCCAAGCGTTGTAAGCGATCTGCCTGCGAGGGCGACCCCTGTATTTAAGCTGATCGATCCGTTGTGGCAAACGATCGTGCCGCAAAAAGTCGAATTGTCATTTATGGTCACTGCGCCTTCGACCTTCCAGAATACATTTTTTGCCTGGGCGCCGTTGATCAGCGTGACCGTCGACCAGGTACTTGTTGTTAGGGCGCCGTTGATCTGAATAACAAATATGGCATCGGGATTGCCTTCTGCATTCAGGTAGAGGGTATCCGTAAATATGGCCGCCGCGTTCATGCGGTAAGTATGCGGCGTAAGCACCAGCTTGTTGCCAAACTGTGCAGGATACAGCAGCTCGATATCATAAGGCAGCGCGTTCAGATAGGTATAAACATTCTGCAGATCGGATGCGCCTTGTGCCGTGGAAAGATCCGGGAGCGTGTGCACCAGACCTACTATAAATAATGGATTGTAACCGGTAACTGAGTTTTGATTCGTCCCGATATCACCTGTAACATGGGTTCCGCCGGCATTGGCGACTACACCGGCCGAAGAAAACAGGGCATAGCAGGCGATCGTGTTGAGGATGGGAGCAGGTGGTCCCGTCAGGATGGGGCGACCGCAACCCGAGGGGATATAGGCCAGCGTTCCATAAACCGAAACGGCTCCCGTAGTAGAAAACATCCTTCCTTCGAGCGTGCCGCCGGCCCCCATGTCAACGGCTCCGTTGTGCGCAATAAGCGTTCCGCTCATGGTCGTCATGGTAGCCATGGAAATTGCGCCTTCCGCAACCCAGAATACATTGCATGCCGTAGCGCCGTTGATGAGATTGACCGTTGCAGAGGCTGCGGTCGTCAGCGCACCACCGGTCTTTATGACAAATACCGCATTGGGATTTCCCTGGGCATCAAAGGTCAGCGACCCGACGATCGATCCCGCGGCGGCTAAGGTATCTACACCCGCATAAATCGTTTCCCCGTTGCCCAGCACGGGCAGATGGGCAGTGGTCGGGACCATGTTGACGATCGTATACCAGGCGCTCTGCAGATCGGATGCCGCTTGTGCGGTCGCAGCATCGGCAATATGCATCACGCCGTTCACATTGCCGAAACTGCTGATGGCGCCGCTGTTGGTTCCTATATTTCCGGTAAGCTGCGAAATTCCTGTGTTACTCACCGCTCCGACACCGGAAAACAGGACAAAATCTCCAACCGTGCCCAGGCTGGGCGTTTGTGCGGACAAGGGGTTCGGGCAGGCAAACTGAGAAAATAAAACTACGAGGACAGGGAGTAGATTTTTTTTCATATGGCTGGGTTTAGTACTGTACGATGCGTCTCCTTAATATCTAGTGACAGCGTGTGTTGCGGCAGCGGGAGAGCATGATCAGGTTCTGCCGGAAAGGAAGAAATTAGCAAACCATGTAGGTAATCTAAAAGTAGAAATTTTATTCTCTGAATAAAAAGTTAACAGCATGATCATTTGATCTTTTAAGGGGTTATCACGGATCGGCTAAGTGCAATATGTGGTTTTTTGATACCGGCGCCCCAACTTTTAACCTTGTCTGAAGGAAACCATGTCCAAAAGTAGTCCGGATCTGTGCCAGACGTGGGTATGATCATATCAGGATATAATATAATTAAGGAGTAGTTCGTTAAATGAGATATGTTTGTCGACCGAACCAGTACTTATACCTATTCACATGCATGCACCCATCACCTCTTACAAGAGAAAGGCAAAAGACCCGATTAAGGAAGGGCTTGCAGCTTCCGGGAATCTTTATCAGATGGCCTTTTGCAACTCGCTACAGGCAAATATCATTTTTGCCGTTGCCGATGGCAGGATAATCTCCGTAAACAAGTCGGTCTGCAGGTTGCTTGGATATTCCAAAAAGGAATTATTGACGAAGAACAGAATGGATATTTTTTGCATCTCGGATGACAGTTACAAAGAAATGCTGAGACAGAGAAGGGAACAAGGGCATACAAAGGGCGATGTATCCATAATAGCAAAAGGCGGAAGACTGTTGCCCTGTCAGATCAGTTCGGTGATCTTTCAGAATGAGTGCGGTATCGACTACTCTATCATGAGCATTGTGGACCTGAGAGAAAGAATGTCAAAGCAGAAGCACATCGATGTGGAATATCAAAAGATAGTGGATGGTAATATCGTTATTGCGCAATCCAAGTCGGACTGCCTGCAGGCGGACAATAATAACTGGATAAGATCGATAGCTAACGTATCCTATGATGTCATCTGGGATTGGGATATTGCCACGCATCTGATCAGCTTTGGAAGCAACTATGAAAAGGTGTTTGGAATTAAACTACCTGAAAATCCGATCACGTTTAAAGAATGGCTGAATTTATTTAAGCCGGAGGAGAGGCAGCAGCTCGAAGGGAAGATCAATACGATCTTTGAATCCGGGAAAAGGAATTGGGAAGCCACTTATCCATTCACCTGTCCGGATGGAACTATCGGCCAGGTCATCAGCCATGCAAATGTGATAAGGAACGACGATGGCAAGGCGATACGGATGATCGGGGTGATCCATGACATGAGCAAAATGTACAAACTGGAGGGTATTCTCGGGCAGGAGATCATGATCAGGAAGCGGCAGATCATAGACGCCATAACAGAGGCAAAGGAAATGGAAAGATCAGATATCGGCAAGGAGCTTCATGATAATATCAACCAGTTGCTGGCAGCCTCCATGCTCTATCTCGATATGGCGCGGAAGGATCTGAAGAACGGGGAGATCTATCTGATCCACTCCTCGGAATACACGCTTTCCGCCATCGAGGCGATCAGGAAACTGACCAAGGGGCTGACAACCGGAGCCATTGCTGATTTTGGCCTTTGCGGGGCTATCGAGGAGATCTGTCACGACACCATGGAAACCTATCCGGTGAAAATAACGTATAAGCTGGACCATTCCCTCGAAGAAAGCCTGAGCGAGAAATTCAAACTAAACGTTTTCCGGATATTACAGGAGCAAATGAACAATATCCGTAAGCATGCGAAAGCCTCCTTGATCCATATCGTCCTTTCCAGCATCAGGGGAGTGGTCGCGATCTCCATAGCGGATAACGGGGTGGGCTTTAATCCATCGAAGAAATCGGAAGGCATCGGTATAAAGAATATTATCAGCCGGGCAGGCCTTTATAAAGGGGTTGCTCATTTTATTTCCGAGCCTGGCAAGGGTTGCACGCTGATGGTCAGCTTTCCAGTCCTGTCTGCCGGATAGAGGTTTGGGGATACCCGACACGCGAACCGTTACCTGGTCAACGGTAAAATGATCTTGAAGGATGCCCCCTCATTTTCATTTGATGTGGCCGATATTTCGCCATGATGGTTGGTCACGATCTTTTTGCACAATGCCAATCCGATACCCGTTCCTGCATATTTCCCAGGGCCATGCAATCGCTGGAAAACCAGAAATATCTTCTCTGCCGATAGTTGCTTAAATCCGATGCCATTGTCTTTTATCCCTATTTCACAATAAGAATATTTTGGGTTTATATTTGCGTGTTTTGCCGCCTCCCTCATGTTGAGGATCTTCGAAGTGATCGTAATAACCGGTGTCGTTTCGCTTTTTGAAAATTTTATCGCATTGCTGATCAGATTGTAGAACAGCTGGTTCATCTGAAAGGGAATGGCGTCGATAACAGGCAAAGGTTTCCGGTTAATGACAACGTTCTTTTCGGCGATGAGCAGATCGAAATCGCTTATGACCTTGCTCAGGACCTTTTCAAGATCCGTTTGCTCAAATACCGCCTCGTTATGCAGCACCTGTGAAAAATTCAGGAGCTCTTTGATAAGGGTAGACATGCGGTCGGAAGATGAGCTGATCTTGGCCACTAAACCTTTGACGGGATCGGACAGATCGTTGGCATATTTATCCTGGAGGATAGTGGAGAAGGTCCTTATTTTCCGGAGCGGCTCCTGAAGATCGTGCGAAGCGATATAGGCAAATTGCGCCAGGTTCTCATTGGAGAGCTGGAGTTCCGTATTGGCTTCATGCAATGAAAACGTTCTGTCGAAGACCCTTTTTTCCAGTTCTTCCGCCAGGGCCTTTTCCTCCTTGCTTTTCTTCCTCCCTTCGGTAACATCCTCCAACACGATCAGGATCGATTGGTCTTCACTATGGTCCCTGATGATCTGGATCGCATTTAACAGCATGATGCGTTCGCCAAGACCGGGAAAATTGGCTGTCCCTTCAAAGTCGACGATGTTGGCCTTTTGCGGAAGTACTTTTTCAAGCTTTTTATGCAGGCCTGGTATATCCCACTGTTTGTTCCCTAGTTCAAACAGGTGCCTCCCTTCGGTGTCTTCTTCTTTTACCTGAAATTTATCGTAGAACGCTTTGTTGGCGCTTCTTACTTTTAATTCCTTTGTCAGGATCATCAGCGGCTCCCGGATAGTGGACACTATGGACTCTGCGTACTGACGGGACAGGGTCAACTGCTCATTCCGGTCAAAAAGCTCCTGGTTCACGATGATCAATTCCTCGTTACTGGTCTGTATCTCCTCCTTGGAAGTTTCCAGTTCTTCATTCAGACTTTGCAGCTCTTCGCTCCCGGAGAGAAGCTCTTCGTTGGCGCTTTGTAATTCTTCATTGGCGGCCTCCTGATCTTCGGTGACACTTCGCATATCCTCCCTGGTCTGCGCCAGCTCTTTTTGCAAATGTTTGGTCCGGACTATTTCCTTGCCAAGTCTCAGATCCAGATTTCCCCGTTTGCCGGTTTCCTTATTGTATTCAGCGGCAGCGTCAGCTGGCAAGGTCGTGTCCTTGAAAAGCACCAGAAAGTATGGGTCGATGGTATCCGGCAAAGGGATGACCTCAATGGTCACCAGGCGCTCATTGCCCGCAAAATGCAGCGGAATGTTTTCCTTTATAAGGGGTTGTCTGGTCTTTTTTACTTTGTGCAGAAGGTTGCGTAATTCGAAGGACAGGCCTTCGCGCGCCATTTTCAGCAGGCTGGAGCTTGGCTTGCCCGGTTGAGGTTCCAGCCACATGCCTGTCGCTCCCCTGAACTGGACGATGTCCATTTCTCCATTTATGATCACACCAGGCGGCACATATTTTGACAACAGGATGGTATCTCCGCTTTTTTGAAAGTCATCATTACTGGCATCGCTCCGGGATGCTTTCGTATGAGTCCCATTAATTATTTTATCGCTTCGATCCGTCTGTACATGTAAATAATTGCTCTTTACCGCCTTTCTGGTATAAAATTTATTGGCCTTATCAAAAATTGCATACAATTCTGCTGCCTGTCCTGCCGTTTCCGATTTGCCGAGGACCAGGATCCCTTTCTCGTTCAGCGAGTAATGAAAAGTAGTCAACGCCCTTTTTTGCAAAAAAGGCTCAAGATAGATCAGGGAGTTCCGGCAACTGACCAGATCGATCTTTGCAAAAGGGGGGTCTTTCAGATAATTATGATGCGCAAATATGCAGGTATCCCGGATGGTCTTGACAAGCCGGAATTTACCATCCGTCCTGGTAAAGAACTGCTGCAGACGCTCGGCAGAAAGGCCGGTAATTTCATTTGCGGAATAGATCCCGCTCCTTGCCTTTGTGATGGCTATTTCGGAAATATCGGTGGCAAAGACCTGCATCGTCAGGTTCAGTTTTTTATCGGCCAGATATTCCTGGAAGCAAATGGCTATGGTGTATGCCTCTTCCCCTGTGGAGCAACCCGCTACCCAGACGCGCAGGGGTTCATTTCTTTGCCGGTCTTTTACCAGCGCTGGAAATATTGTTTCGAAAAGGTTATCGAAAACTTTCGGATCCCGGAAGAACTGCGTGACGGGAATAAGCAAGTCCTGATAAAGGATATCCAGCTCCAATTTATTTTCTTTCAGGAAGACCAGATATTCTGCCATGGTCCCTTTCATGCTCAGCGCGATCCGGCGATTGATCCGCCTGCGGATGGTCGTTTGCTTGTAAAAGGTAAAATCTACGCCCCTTCTCATGCGGAGCAGGGAAATGATCTGTTTGAACCCCTCTTCCTGGCCTTGTTCGATATTCCCTTTCTCGTTGACCGCGCTGGCCCTTGATGTATTTTTCAGGAGCAATAATTGCTGGGGGATCTTTTCGGGTGGTAATATGAAATCCACCACTCCCGCGTCGATGGCGCTCTGAGGCATTCCGTCATAAGATGCGGATTGCTGCTCTTGTGCGAAGGTCATGCCTCCCTGATCTTTTATGGCTTTTAGCCCCAGTGTTCCGTCTGTGGCCGTGCCGGACAGCACAACGCCGATGGCATGACTTTGATGGACTTCGGCCAGGGACCTGAAGAACACGTCTATGGGCAGGTTCCTTATTGTTTTTGGAAGCCTGGCACTAAGCTGGAGAACCCCATCCGAAGCCGTTAATAGCTTATTGGACGGAATGATATAGATATGATCCGGGGCTACATGTACATTGTCCGTTATTTCCTGCACGGGTATTTTTGTAACCCGTTGCAAGAGATCGGATAAGATACTTTCATGATCGGGATCAAGATGTTGTACCAGAATATAGGCCATGCCGGAATGCTCCGGAATTGCCCTGATCAATCTTTTAAAAGCATCCAATCCACCTGCCGAGGCGCCAATGCCAATAACCGGAAACTTGTTGGATGAAAGGATGGTCACCTTATCTTTATAAGATTTGGTCATTATCGATTATTTTTTTTCTACCGTATATATCAGGGCTTAGACTAAGTGGCAGAGCTTCAACAAGAGAAAGGATAATTAGCTGAACATGGATTAATTGGGAGATAGTCTGATATAGCTACGAATATACGAAATAAGGGCGAGTGTATCAAATGAAATTACCGTTTTTACCATACCGGTTTGTAAAAACACCCGGCAGACAGAGGGGAACTACTCGGCTCTACGGGTATGTCCCTAACGGGGCGTAGGGCAATCAGGAAGACGGCAGGATGAGGTGGGTAAAACCTTGGATGTACGGCGAATCGCCTGCATCTTTGTATCAGCAAGCCGGACCATCGAGGGCTTGTCGTCCAGAAAACCATGTCCGAATCCATTATCCGAAAAACGCATCCATCCTATGAAAGCCGGTAATCCGATATCCATTACCATCAACGATCAGGCACTGTAAGCTTCAGGATATTCGCAGTGATAAGACTGAGCCCCGCAATTTTTTTTGCGGGGTTTTTTATGCCGATCCGGGACTATTAATTATCTTTATTCCGATAGCACCACATTTTTACCATTTTTCACGGGGGGCTCTGATCAGCTTGCAATTATCATAAAAAACAACCCCTTCTGAAGCTCTATATTAAAAATATGGTATGCCTCCGTTGCAAAATGGTGGTAAAGGCCGAGTTGCAAAAACTTGACATTCAATATACTGCACTTGATCTTGGGGAAGTAGAGATACCCAATGAAATTTCAGCTGAACAGCATTCCCAGATCAGATCAAACCTCCTGCTGTCAGGTCTTGAATTACTCGATGACAAGAAAAGCGTGTTGATCCAGCAAATAAAAAATGTCATTATCGAGCTGGTGCATAATTCGGATCACCCTCTTTTGTTAAAATTGTCCGAGCATCTGAGCCAGAAACTCCATCATGATTATACTTATCTGGCCAATCTCTTTTCCGAAGTTCAGGGATCGACCATCGAAAAATTTTTTATTTCCCACCGGATCGAGCGCGTAAAAGAGTTGCTCGTGTATAACGAGCTTTCGCTTACCGAGATCTCCCATAACATGAACTACAGCAGCGTAGCGCATCTTTCAACCCAGTTTAAAAAAGTAACGGGGCTGACCCCTTCTCACTTTAAAAAGCTGAAATATAAAAGGCGCTCCATGCTGGAGGATCTTTAGGCCCTTCTTTTTAATTATTCCTATTAACCAGGGGCTCCAAAAGATGCATTTCGCCGGAACTCAGCCATAATACCAGCGCGGCGACTTCCTTTATCATTTCCGGCTTTATCGCAGACGAGCCTTCCCGACCCTCTTTCTCTCGCTGGAATATATCCTGAAAAAGGGCAGAATTTATAAAAGCTGGCGCAATCGTATTGATATGCAGGCCCCTGGATGGATATTCCCCGATACCCGATCCGATATTTGCGGTAATCGCATATTTTGCATTTATAAATTGCCTTAATGCGGCAAAGCCTATTGGTCCGATTATAAAAGAAGTGTTTACGATGACACCCCCGCCCCGCTCCAGCATTGCCCCGATCTCATATTGCATGCAATTATGGGTCCCATCGAGAATACGGAACATTTCCTGATCATATTCTTCCGTGCCGTTGGCGACCGGATGCCCGGGTTCCATAAACAGGACGGCATTATTACAGGCGATATCGATACTGCCATATTTCCGGATGGTACTTTTTACCAATTTCTCACATGCCTCCGCGCTGCTGGTATCGGTCCTGATATACGCGGCATTCCCTTTCCGCTCTTTTATCCTGGCGACTATAGCCTTGCCTCTTTTTTTGTCGATATCCGATACGATCACGCTTGCCCCATAGCCCGCAAAGAGCAAAGCCGTAGCAGCACCAATACCCCATCCCGCGCCGGTGACCAATACTGTTTTCCCTTTAAAATATTTTTCCATT
The DNA here is from genome assembly GCA_035317125.1 of Puia sp. Lineage (GTDB taxonomy): Bacteria > Bacteroidota > Bacteroidia > Chitinophagales > Chitinophagaceae > Puia. The sequence goes on along the minus strand of DATHHO010000288.1, from coordinate 20,757 downwards.
CTTCACCTGTTGACAAAATAACAACCACCTTACAAAGGTGAGGCATCCCGGGTCTTAAAGTGTTACATAACTATATAAATGATTTCTATGATTTACGGTCTGATCCTCAGATACGTGTGAATTTTATAACTTTTATCCTAATTCGTATAACATTTGTGAATATATATAATGCCATCTTTACAAGAGCTAACAAAAGATACTTGTCATCGGGTGGAATCGATACCATAAGGTATCCCGAGGAAAAGAATTACCCGTTTTGACCATTCCGCTTAGTCCGTGAAAAGCCCCGACATAACCGGGGTTTTTCCAATTTTAAGAAGGTCCCGGCCTATGAAGCCAATAATTTATATTCATCCTTAACAGCAGGTATGACGCTCAAACTTCTTTCTAATATGGACGGCTCTGGATACACGGTTGCTGGTAACGGCTTTCAGAGCAAGCTGACGGCTGAACCGATTACCAACGGTTTTTTTAAGGTGGACCGGGCCTGGAAGGTAAAATATTGGAACCCCGCCGCGGAAAAATTATTGGGGGTCCGGGCGAAGGATATGCTGGGAGTGAATATTTGGGAGAAATTTTCAGCGATCATTCCCCCATCATTTTTCACCGCCTGGCATAAGGCTTTTCTACAGGATGTGCCGGTACATTTTGAAGAATACTGGGCGGAGAAGAAGGCCTGGTTCGACGTCATTACCTATCATTTCGACGATACGTTATCGGTCTCCTTCAAAAGCAGCAGCCAGCCTGCGCACTCACAACATCCCGCACATCCGAAGCAGCAGCTGAAGATATTGAACGAACTGTACCGGTTTGTGGCGGAAGTAACCAACGATTGTCTCTGGGAATGGGATCTGCAGTCAAAAGTGCTGTTCTGGATAGATGGCGGGCATAAAAGGGTCTTTGGTTATCCCATCGAGAATACCCTTATCCCGCAGCGTTTCTGGGAAAGCCTTGTGCATCCGGATGATAAAGAGCTGGTCCTTGCAAAGCTGAATAAGATCGTCACCGAAAGATCCGATCCTGTCTGGGAGGTTGAATACCGGTTTAAAAAGGCCGATGGAGAATATGCCCATGTCCAGGACAGGGGTCATCTGTTTTACGGCAAGGAGAAAGGGGCCGTCAGGATGATCGGCGCCACCCAGGATATCACGGCGAGGAAACTTCTTGAAAAAAAATTGGCTCAGGAATGTCTGTCCAGGCAAAAAGAGATCAGTATTGCCGTATTGAAGGCGCAGGAAAAAGAGCGGTCGGAGATCGGGAAGGAGCTGCATGATAATCTCAATCAGGTACTGAGCGCCGCCAAGCTATATATTGAAATGGCCAGAACGGATGAAGAGAGCAGGGAAATATGCCTTGCCAAGTCTTCGGGATATATTGTGGAAGTTATAGAGGAGATCAGAAGAATTTCCAAAACGTTGGCTACACCCGGGATGGTCATCGGGCTTTTTGACAGCGTAGAGAATTTATTACACGATGTGGAGATGACCCACCCGATAAAAGTTGAATTCCAGAAGGAAACCATTGACGAAAATGAGCTTGATCAAAAGATCCAGCTTACTATATTCCGGATCGTGCAGGAACAATTAAGTAATATTATAAAACATGCAAAGGCCACCGAGGCGATAATTTGTTTAACCCGGCGGGAGAATGATATCATACTCGATATATTGGATAATGGAATTGGCTGCCATATCGGGGAAGAAACAAACGGCGTCGGGATCATAAACATCAGGAGCAGGGCCGAATTATATCATGGCAGCGTATCCACCGTATCAAGCCCGGGGAAGGGATATAGATTGGAAGTCGTGCTTCCGATGAATTATGGATAAAGGGGATCCCCGGACTTCCAGGAGGCCATAAAAATGAACGGCGGAAGTATCGTAACCGGACAGTCTGCGCAATGGCGCAAATGCAAATTATTGATAAACAGCATCCTATCGATCCGGCACCTTTTTAGATCGATAAACGGCAGCTAAAACCTGCTGTATGCTCAAAAACTATTTTAAGATCGCCTGGCGGAATATATCCCGGCACAAAATATATACGGTCATCAATGTGCTGGGTCTTGCCATGGGGGTATGTGCCTGCCTCGTCATTTATCTGATCACCAGTTTTGAATTCAGCTTCGACCGGTTTCATCCGGGGAAAGAACGCATCTACCGGATTGTAGGTGAGCTGCAAAAGGGCTCCGGTGAAAAAAGGTTTCTGAACAGCGTTATTTCCGATGTGGCAGGCTTCCAGCATGAAATACCCGGGTTTGACGTCAGCTCGGGCTATCATCTGTATGGTGCAAAGGTTACGATCCCAGATGGGGACAGGCCAGCCAAAAAATTTGGAGGAAGGATCGAGGGCACCTATTCGCCAGCCAGTATTATTACAGGGCCGCAGTATTTCGATATTTTTCAATATCAATGGATGGTGGGGAATGCAAAGACGGCCCTGGATGCCCCGTTCAAGGTGGTGCTTTCAGAAGGTAAGGCACGAAAATATTTTGGCGATATCCCCCTGGACAAAATGATCGGCAGAAAAGTCGTCTATGATGATTCTTTGCAGGTCAGCGTTTCGGGCATTGTAGCCGACTGGAACGGGAATACGGACTTCGGATATACGGATTTTATCTCGATCGGTACGGCGCTGAACAGTTTTTTAAAAAACCAGATCCCGACCGATGACTGGAAAAGCCTGCACCCGGATGGTTCGTATGCCTTTATCAAACTGGCAAAAGGGACTGATGCGGCGCAGGTCAACGCCAGGTTTGCATCGTTTATTAAAGAACATATAAAATTGGATGTGCCCGGAGCAAAACTGAGCATGTGGCTTCAGCCGTTGAGCGCTATTCATTTCACCGATGAATTTCACAGAGGGGATGATGGCGATAATTTCCGGAAGGCCCATCTTCCTACATTATGTGCCCTGATGGGCCTCGCCTTATTCATCCTGATCATAGCCGCCGTTAATTTTATCAATCTGTCGACAGCGCAATCGATGCAGCGGGCAAAAGAGGTCGGGGTCAGGAAGGTAATGGGTAGCAAAAGGAGCAACCTGATCTTCCAGTTCCTGACCGAGACATTCATCCTCACTTTTTTGGCTGTCGTTCTTTCCGTGCTCCTGGTAAGCCCCGTTCTAGCGGCATTCAGCTCCTATATACCCGAAGGCGTAACATTCCATCTGTTCCATCTGCCTACGGTCATTTTCCTATTGTCGGTTACCCTGATCACGACGGTATTGGCTGGATTTTATCCTGCCCGGGTGCTCTCTTCCTGGTTGCCCGTGTTAAGTTTGAAAGGCCTGGCCGCTCAAAAAGGTAGCGAGGGCTGGAACCTGAGGAAGGGGCTGATTGTTTTCCAGTTCACTATTTCCCTGGTGTTCATCATCGGGGCGATAATCATGGGCAATCAGATCCGGTTCATGCGCAATGCAGACAAGGGATTTAGGAGTGACGCCATTCTGACGGTTAATAACTGGAGCGATGGCCGGGGTAAAATGAAATTATTGGCGGAGCAGGTCAGACGGGTGGCGGGTGTCGATCAGGTCATCTTACAGGGAAATGCCCCCATGGGCTTTGCGCATAGCGGCGGTCGGTTAAAGTACAAAGGTGATCATCCAACAGACCTTGATGTTTCTGTTGAAATGGGGAATGATGACTTTATTCCTTTTTATCAGATGAGACTGGTAGCGGGAAGGAATATGGTGCATAGCGATAGCCTCGGCGAGCTGGTGGTCAATGAAACTTGCGCCAGGGTGCTAGGATTTACAAAACCAGGAGAGGCCGTGGGTAAATTTTTGTACAGTGGAGACAGCCCTTATCCGATCGTGGGAGTCGTAGCCGATTTTTATGAGAACTCTTTTCATGAGGCCGTACGGCCCGTCGTTATCGAACATGTGCCACAAGGGGAAAGAAGCCTGGCGATCAGGCTGTCCTCCACAGGGAAAAGCGGGGCCGAGGTAAAGACGATCATCGCCCGGGTAGAGGCGCTGTGGAAGTCCATCTTTCCGGAAGAGCCCTTTAATTACAGTTTCCTGAACGAGTCGATCGCCTCGCTGTTCGACCAGGAAGGCAAAACAGCCTGGCTGATGAACATAGCGATGAGCATTACCATTTTCATTTCCTGTATGGGATTATTCGGTCTGGCCATGTTCACCGCAAAAAGAAGGACAAAGGAAATAGGCATCCGCAAGGTGCTGGGCGCCAGTGTCACCCAGATAACCATTATGCTGAGTAAAGATTTTGGGACGCTGATCATCATAGCGATCCTCATAGCGTCTCCTGTGGCCTGGTATTTTATGAACCGATGGCTGCTGGATTTTGCTTACCGGGTAAATATAAGTGGATGGGTATTTTTTATTGCCGGAACAGGGGCCTTCGCTGTTGCCCTGCTCACGGTCAGCTTTCAGTCTGTAAAAGCAGCCCTGATGAACCCGGTGAAGAGCCTGAGGACGGAATAAGCTGACGGGAGCGCCCGCACATCAGTTGCCCGCTCTTTTTTGTTCCTCTTCGGAGCCGGAGCTGATATTGGTCTTTGTCGTCTTCCCGCTGCCAAAGCGCCAGCTGAAGTTCAGAGTGACCGACCGGGTATAAAAATTCCAGTATGAATATTGGTAAAGGCCGAGGTTCCGGTCGATGGCGTTATGACCCTCGCTCTGGAGAACGTTATGCGCGTTGATGGTCAGGGACCCCTTGTTACCAAACAGCTGGCGTTTGACGCCAAGGCTCAGGATCGAATAAGCCCCGAATGTGGACGTAACGAATTGCCTTTTTGAGTCATATTCGAAATTGCATTCGGCCGAGAGCTTATGACCGAGGGTAAAGCTGTTGTTCATACTCAGATAGACCGAGGCCAGGCCCCGGTTGTCCAGGCTGAAGCCACCCGCCTGCCCGGAAAAGGAATTTTGGTACAGGGATACCGTATTATCCGTCGACCACCACCCGGTCAGTTTTTTAGACCAGCTAAGATCTATATCCCATGCATGCGCGCTCTGGATATTGATCGGTCTGCGGGTGATCGTCACTTTATTGCTGTCGAGAAAAGGCATGGTACGGATATAGTCCCGGTAAATATCGTAATTCAGGGTAACGGAAAATGCTTTCTGCCAGGACCAGGTCAACTCCCCATGCCAGGAGATCTGCGGCTGGAGATCCGGGTTGCCCTGGAAAAAGAGGGTAGCCGTCTGCGGCCGGCGGAAAGGCACCATTTCGGAATAGGCCGCCCGCTCCGTCCTTCTTCCAAGCCGCATGTTCAGCCCATTGTTATCATTTACCGGATAATCGAAGAACAGCGTTGGGAACAACTGCACATAATCCTGTTCGACATGCTGCCCGGTCAGCGTTTGCCTGCCCTTGGTGATGGTCTGTTCCGCGCGCAGCCCCGCCTGGATCGTCAGCTTCCGGTAGGTTCCGTTCAGATTGGCGTAGGCGGCATTGATATTTTCCGAATTGATGGAATAATCGCTTTGCGACAGATCGATCAGCATTTGCCCGCCTGTCTGGTCGTAATAGCTATTATCATTATGCGCTTCGACATAGCTTGTCCTGATGCCCATCCCGAGGCTGCCTTTATTTTTCAGGGGCTGAACAAAGCCGGCCGCCGCCGCATAGATGTCCAGCAGGCGATGCTGGAGCAGCAGGGCATCCGTCTCGCTGATAAAATGATCATGCGGATCATTCAGGATGCTCTGATTCGTCTGGTCCGGATAATTCCGGTAGTCCGCATGATCGAGGTCGATGGTAAAGGTCTTTCCAAGGGTATCGAAGGTATGGGTCAGCTGCAGGCTGGCGGAATAATTAACCGGATGGTCCTTCAGTCCACTGGTAAAATCGAGCCGGTTGATCTTGCTGCGCATGCTGTCCAGGATGTCCATCCGGGAAAGGGTCCGGTTGTCGGAAGACCCGAAGCCCGCCGTGCCGGAGAGGGTAAGCGTATTCTTTTTGGACAGGTACCAATCGACACCGATGGTGGGCCGGTAATTTCTTCCGGTGCTGATGGCGTCATTATCGGAAACCTGTCCGGTGAGCAGGGAGCCGCTGGGGTTTAACATATCGCTGCTGACCGTCCTGTTGAACAGGGATCTGGAAAAGGAATAGCTGTTGTTGAGAAAGAGATTGTATTTTTCATTCTTATAGCTCAGCGTAAACCCGCCGTTATATCTGTCATAGAACCCTTGTCCAAGGCTGCCGTTCACGCTGCCATTCCAACCCTCCTTATGGTTCTTCTTCCTTACGATATTGATGATGCCGCCCGTACCCGCCGCATCGTATTTTGCCGGAGGATTGCTCATGATCTCGATCTTCTGGATAGTTGATCCCGGCATCCCGCCGAGCAGGCTCGCCAGATCGGCGGGCGACAGATAGCTGGGTTTGCCATCTATATATACATTGACCCCGCCTTTGCCATTCATCGTGATCTGACCATCCTGGGTGATCTGTACCCCCGGCAATTTCTGCATCAGCTCCAGGACCGTGGAGCCTTCGGCGGTGATGCTCTGCGCGACATTTACCACGGTCTTGTCGATCTGTCGCTCGATCAGCGGCCGGTCGGCTGTGACAGTGACGGTCTTTAACAGACGAACGGAGTCTTTTACCGCAATCTTGCCGCTGGAGTCTTTTTTATCCCTGGTCTGGGCGCCTGCGGGCAATGTGGCGATGAGGAGAAAGAAGGCTGGAAGAAATCGTTTTATTTTATCCATGTCCAATATTCGTCCATACCGGAACAGGAAAAACGGGCCCCTGCCGGACAGGAGAGATGGTCGGCAGAGAGGCGCATTCGCCCGGAGAAGCCGGTTGATGCATTGACTCCACGGATTCAGGGGGCAAACCCGCCTGTTGGTCGACGAGCGGTGGGGTATTTCTCCAAAATGGTTATCATTGTGTCTGTCATGAGCATTTTTGAACAAATACTTTTTTACCAGAAGAAGAATCGGTTGGTCAGCCATCTGTTGTTCTGGCTGGTTGTGCTGCTGATCTCGGTGGTCTCCGCTAAATATTATGACGGCAATGAATTCACGCTTAGCTGGGCGTTCATGGGCAGCGGGCTATATCTTATCAACCAGGTCGTCGCCACGTATTTCCTGACCTACTTCATTATCCCGCAATTCTTCTTTTCAAAAAGATATGGCCTTGCGCTGATCTCCTTCATCATCGGCAGCTATGTGATCTGTGTGCTCGCCAGGTTCAACATGGTTCGAATCGCCGAGCCGCTGTCCGGACAGGCTCCCAAGGCCTCCGAGACCAATATTAATATCCTGACCGATCTGCCCAAGCTGATCTTCGTGTATTTCTTCCGGATCTTTTCCCTGGCTTTTTTCTTTCTGTTCATCAAACTGCTGAAGGACCAGTTCGAGATCCAGCGGCGCGCCCTGACCCTCGAAAAAGAAAAAGCGGAGACCGAGCTGAAGCTTCTGAAGGCGCAGCTGAACCCTCATTTTTTATTCAATACTTTAAATAATATCTATTCCCTGTCGCTGGCCGGATCACCGGCGACCTCCGCCTCCATCGGCCGTCTGGCGGAGATCCTCGACCATATCCTTTATCGCTGTAATAATTTGCTGGTGCCCCTGTCCGGCGAGCTTACCCTGTTAAACAATTATATTTGCCTCGAAAAGCTCCGGTATGATGAACGGCTGAAAGTAAACTTCCGGATCGGTGGGCAGGAGGAAATCGGGATCGCGCCCCTCATCCTGTTGACCATTGTGGAAAATGCCTTTAAGCACGGGGTAAGCCAGGATATCGGGGATGTGCGGATCGATATCGGTCTCGATCATGACGGGGGGCAGCTCAGATTCCGGGTGTCCAATACGTACAAGCCCATGCCGGGAGAAGGGTCATCGGGCAATATCGGCCTGCCGAACCTGCGACAGCAACTGGAACTGATCTATCCGAAGAAGCATGTATTATCGATCACCCGGACCGAAACGCTTTTTACCGTTGACCTCCATATCGATGTAACATGAAGATCAGATGTCTTATCGTGGATGACGAACCGCTGGCCATCCGGCTGATGGAAAAGCATATCGCTCAGCTGGATCTTTTTGAAGTGGTGGCCACCTGTAATAATGCCATCCGGGCGCTGGAGATCCTGAACCGGCAGCCCGTCGATCTTTTGTTTCTCGACATCAAAATGCCACAGCTTACGGGGCTCGATCTGCTGAAGACATTGCGCAATCCGCCAAGGACTATTTTAACCACGGCCTACCGGGAGTTCGCGCTGGACGGCTTCGATCTGGGGGTGATCGATTATCTGTTGAAGCCCATAACCTTTGACCGGTTCTTCCGGGCGATCGAGCGTTATCTGGGGACGATCAACCAGGCCGTGCCGGAGCTCCTGTCCTCATCGGAACCGCAGTTCATCTATCTGAAATCGGCGCATAAATATTTCAAGGTGGATACCCGCGATATCTTATATGCCGAAAGTATAAAAGATTATGTGAATGTGCATACCAAAGAAAAGCTGATCACCTCCAAATACAAGATCAGCGAACTGGAAAAAGAACTGGAGGGGAAAGGCTTTTTGCGGATCCACCGCAGCTTTATCGTGAACCTGCAGCATATCACGGCCTTTACCGCCAATGACGTCGAGATCGGGAAGCTGGAATTGCCTATCGGGGAGACGTATAAGGCGCTGGTGCAGCAGCTAAAGAAATAATTTCCTTCCCATTATCAAACAATTTGTCCGGAACCGGACGTTCCATCCCAGCAAGAACTCTTTAACCGGCTGATAATAAAACCATTGTGTCTGGCATCTTCATTGAACCCTTATCCTTCAAAAAACAGCCATGGATACGACCATCGAAGAGGAGGTGAAGGCACGGAAAAGGAAAAAAACGATCCTTTATCTGCTGACAGGGATCGTTGTCCTGGGCGCTGGTGCATTTTTACTCCGCTCTTCCTTTGCCGCATCGGTCAGCAGATCGGCGATCACCACTGCCGTCGCTGAAAAAGGGGCTATTGAAAATACCATAAATGCAACGGGGGAAGTATTGCCGGAATTCGAGGAGACTATCACCAGCCCGATCAATGCCTCCATCCAGGACATCCTTATGGACGCGGGCAGCAAAATATTACCGGGCCAGTCGATGCTGGCGCTGGACAAATCGGCCTCCCAGGCCGAGTATGACAAGCTGAAGTTCCAGGTCGAAACAAAGGAGAACGAGATCCGGAAACTAAGACTCGATCTGAACAAAAGCTTCTCCGATATCCAGTCCAATAACCATATCAAGCAGCTCAGCATAAACAGCTACACGGCCGATGTCGAGAACGCCAGACGACTTTATACCGCAGGCGGGGGTACGAAGGCGGATATCGAGAAAGCGGAGCTGAATTTAAATGTGGCCCGGCTGGAAAAGCAACAGCTGGAGAATGAAATAAAGAACAAGCAGCAGACCATGCAGATAGAAATAAAAGAGGCCGGGCTTGCCGCCTCCATCCAGGAAAAAGACCTGAATGAGCTGGGTCGCAAATTGCGTCTCGCCAATGTCGTTGCCCGGCGGGGGGGCGTCATTACCTGGATCAACAAGAATATCGGGGCCTCGGTGAAAGAAGGCGACGCCCTTGCGAGGATTGCCGATCTGAGGAGCTTTAAGGTCCAGGGGAGCATAACGGATAATAATCTCGGGCAGTTACATATCGGCATGCCGGCCATCATACGGGTAAACGACAACCAGATAAAGGGAGTGGTCGTCAATATACAGCCTTCCGTGCAGAACAGTATCGTTTCCTTCGATGTTCAACTGGATGAACGGGAAAACAAGCTGCTGCACCCAAATATGAAAGTGGATCTGTTCCTGATCACCTCCTCGAAAAATAATGTGCTGCGGGTAGCAAACGGCCCGGCATTCAGGGGCATCGGCGAACAACGCATATTTGTACTGGGCAAAGGGAAGGCCATGCAACGGCTACTGCAGGTGGGGATGACCAATTTCGATTATGTGGAAGTTTCCGGAGATCTGAGACCGGGTGATGTCATCATTACATCGGATATGAGCCCGTTCAAAAATGTAAAAGAAGTCACGATCACCAGGCCATGAAAAAAAATATCCGGTCCATATTCGTTTTATTGCTTTGTTGCGGCGAAGGGTACGCCCAATCCCATCCGGATACCCTTTCGCTGACCTTGCCCGAGGTCATTGCGATGGCCAGGTCCAGCTCCATAGCGTCTAAGCAGGCTGCTACCGTGAAAGAAACCAAATATTGGGAATGGCGGACTTATTTGTCCGACTATAAGCCCCAGCTCTCTCTGAACGGCACATTGCCCGGCTACAGCAAAACGTTTAACCAGGTGGTACAGCCCAATGGCACTATACAGTTCCAGCCCGTGCATTATGATAATTCATCGCTGGGCCTTTCCTTCAGCCAGACGATCGAACAGACGGGGGGGGCTATTTATGGCACCACACAACTGCAACGTTTCACCGATTTTGACAGGCACAATGTGCTGTACAACAGTGTGCCGCTGGGGATAGGCCTCAGCCAGCCGCTGTTCCAGTACAACAGCCTGAAATGGAACAGGAAGATCGAACCGCTGAAATACAATGAAAGCAAACAGGCCTATATCGAAGCGATGGAAAACATCGCCATTACGGCAAGCGGTTATTTCTTCGACCTTTTGCTGGCCCAGGTGAACCTGCAGATCGCGGAAACGAACCTTGGCAATACCCATAAAATTTTGGGTATCGCCAACCAAAAACTGGAGTTGGGTAAGATCTCGAAGAACGAAGTATTACAGCTCCAGCTGGAAGAGCTCACATCGCAAAAGGCGGCGGGTATCGCCCGCAGGGATATGGAGATCGTCGCGCTGAACCTGCGGACCTATACCGGGCTGAACGATACGGATAAGATAACCTTATTGCCACCGGATGCGGTCATCAATATGGTGGTATCGACCGAGCGGGTCCTTAAACAGGCCTATTCCAACCGGAGCGATGCCATAGGTTTTGTAAGGCGCATTGCGGAGGCGCAGCGGGATATCGCCCAGGCGAAAAGCGTCAGCCGTCTGAACGCCACCCTGACGGCTCAGGTAGGGTTCTCCAATTCCGCTAATTCCGTTCCCGACGTGTACCGGTCGCTGAAGGACCAGCAGCTGGTCCAGGTGGGGCTGTCGATCCCCGTGCTGGACTGGGGCAGATCGAAGGCAAAAGTAAGAACGGCGGAAGCCAATATGCAGCTGATGGCCTATGAAGTGGAGCAGGATAAGCAACTGTTCACCCGGCAGATCGTTACTCAGGTGACCTTATTCGATATGATGCGCAGCCAGGTGCTGCTCACGGCAAGGGCCGACAGCATTGCGAGTGAAAAATACCAGATAGCCCGGGACCGGTATGTGCTGGGTAATCTGAGCGTGACCGATCTGAGCATTGCCTTCCGGGATAAGGACCAGGCGAGAAGGGATCATATCGCAGCGCTGCGCGATCTTTGGGGGGCATACTACCAGCTTCGTTATTTATCCCTTTATGATTTTGAACAGGACCGGGTGATCTATTACTGAAATTTTAAAAACACAAAACAATCAACTATGATACGGCTGCAGAATATCCAGAAAATATACCGGACGGATACGGTAGAGACCCTTGCCCTCAACAGCATCAACCTCGATATCGCCAGGGGTGAGTTCCTTTCCATCATGGGTCCGTCCGGTTGCGGCAAAAGCACGCTGCTCAACATCATCGGCCTGCTCGATGCCCCATCAAAAGGGGAAATAAAGATCAGTGACCAGAAGACCGACCATCTTTCGGACAAGCAGCTGGCTAATTTCCGGAACAGGAAGATCGGGTTCATCTTTCAGAGCTATCATCTTATCAACGACCTGAAAGTATTGGATAATGTGGAGCTGCCCCTCCTGTACCGGAGCGGCACTGCCGGGAAAAGAAAAAAAATGGCGGCGGAGGCATTGGGGAAAGTAGGGTTGAGCACCCGGATGAAACACTTCCCCACGCAATTATCGGGAGGGCAGAAACAGCGGGTGGCCATCGCCAGGGCCATTGTAGGCCAGCCGGAGATCATTCTTGCCGATGAACCTACCGGCAATCTGGACAGCGGAATGGGGAATGAGATCATGGATGTACTCCTCCATCTTAACCGCGCGGAAGGAACAACCATAATAATGGTAACACACGATGAATACATGGCGAAAAAAACACATCGCCTCGTAAGATTGTTTGACGGAAGTCAGGTCTTGTAAAACTTTTTATATGTTTAAAAATTATTTTAAAATAGCGATCGCCGTATTGAAAAGAAGGAAATTCTTCACCTTTGTCAGCCTGTTCGGCATAAGCTTTACCCTGACCATACTGATCGTGCTTGCCGCGTTCATCGATAACCTTATCGGCGCCGGATATCCGGATACGGCAAGGGACAGGGAATTATATGTAAACAACATAAGCCTGCGGAGCACAAAAAACCCTTCCGATATCAATGGCGGCCCGAGCTTCTATTTCCTCGATCATTATGTATCCCCACTGAAGATCCCGCAAAAGCTGGCCATTGCGTCGGGCAATAGCCACACCAGCTCGTATACGAACGAGAAGAAACTGGTGATCGATCTGAAATATACCAATGACCAGTTTTGGGAAGTGCTGCAGTTCCGGTTTATCGAAGGGAAGCCCTACGCGAAACAAGAAGTCGATAACGGGGAAAAAGTCGCCGTCATTTCAGAAGAAACACGGGATAATTATTTTGGAAAGGGCGTGTCTGTGGCAGGGAAATATATAGAAACGGATAATGTCCGGTACCGGGTCATCGGTGTTGTTCAAAATGTATCTGTCATGCAGTTGTTCGCACATGCGGATATTTATGTACCCTACACGCTTTCGAAAGAGAATTTTCATAATACCGATATAAGCGGAGGTTACAACGGCATTATTCTTTTACGTTCGCGGGCCGATATTCCCGGCATGAAAGAAGAGTATAGCCGGATGGCCGCCAAAGTACCGCTCAACAGCAAAATATTCGACGTCCTGTATACTTCCGCGGATACCTATCTGGAATGGTTTGCCCGCAACATGATCGATGATCATACCGGAAGCGCGGGACTGGGCACTTTTTTTGCGCTGACCGGGATATTTTTATTTCTATTCCTGCTGCTGCCGACCCTGAATCTGGTCAATATGAATATCAGCCGCATCATCGAGCGCTCTTCCGAGATCGGTGTGCGCAAAGCATTCGGAGCCTCTTCCAGAACATTGGTGTACCAGTTCATCATAGAGAACCTGATCCTGACCTTTATTGGCAACGCCATCGGTATCCTGTTCTCTTTTATCGCCATCCAGGCGCTGAACAGCAGCGATCTTATCGATAACCTGCATCTCTCCATCAACGTCAATGTGCTCATTTTCAGTCTGCTCCTGTCCCTTATTTTTGGGCTGCTATCGGGTGTCTATCCCGCCTGGCGGATGTCCAGCATGCAGGTAGTGGAGGCATTGAAGGCACAATAACCATTCCGTTCATACTACAACCCGATGATTATGATAGCGCATTTATTCAAACTGATCTGGAACAGGAAAAAGCAGAACTTCCTGCTGATGCTGGAAATGCTGATCTCTTTTATTGTCATGTTTGCCGTGTTTACCCTGCTCGTCTATTACTATAAGAACTATAACCTCCCGAAGGGCTTCGATTATGATCATGTATGGAGTATAAAATACAACGATCCGCAGGGGATGCAGGATGCCGACAGCATCGCGTCCTTTAACGCATCCGTGAAGCGGATGATCCAATCCCTGCCGGAGGTGCAAGCGGTCAGCTTTTCCAGCATCAACGTTCCCTTTGGCGATGCGAACATGGGGACTTCCGTTATCAGTAATAAAATAACGGAGCAGACGGAGGTCTACCGGGTGGACGACGATTATAAAAAGACACTGAACATCAACCTGACGGAAGGCAGGTGGTTCTCGAAAGAAGACGATATTTCCAAAGAAAAAGCCGTCGTGATCAACGAAGCTTTAAAACAGCGGTTTTTTGGTGCTGAAAATGCCGTTGGAAAATTAATTAATTATGAAGGGGCCCCGAACCCGGGGAACATGAGGATCGTGGGGGTGATCCCTGAATTAAAAGACAAGGGGGATTTCTCGGCGCCTGGGAATGGTTTTTATGTCCGGATCGATACCAGCAATCAGGGAAGGGATGGCGCGCTGCTGATAAAAGTGCGGCCGGGCACGGGCGCCGCATTTGAGAGCCGTCTGTATAAAGCCCTTGCCAATATCATCCGGAGCACCAGCATCGATATCCTGCACATGGATCAGCAACGTATTTATAAAAACAGACAGATGCTGGGGCCTATAATCATCCTGATGGTCTTTGCAGGCTTTCTGATCATCAATGTGGCGCTTGGATTATTCGGCATCCTGTGGTACAACATCAATAAGCGCAGAAGCGAGATCGGCCTGCGGAGGGCGGTCGGGGCCAGCGGCCATGCCATTTCCCTGCAATTGATAGCGGAAGCGTTGGTCTTGTCGACCATGTCGCTGCTCGTCGGTTCCTTTTTTGCGGTGCAATTCCCTTTGCTGAATATATTCAATATTGCCTCGGGCGTTTATCTCTCTGCCTTGCTGTTGGCCGTTCTGTTTATTTATTCATTGGTCATTGTCTGCGCATTTTATCCCGGCAGACAGGCAGCGGGCATTTATCCGGCCGTTGCGTTGCATGAGGATTAAAATGTATTAAATTGCGTGACTATTATGATACTGATCATCGATGATGATATTGCCGTCAGGACCTCCTTATTGCTCTTATTCGGGCAGGAGGGCTATGCGGCTTTATCCGCGTCATCTCAGGAGGAAGCGTTGGATGTTCTGGCCCGGCATCCTGTCGCCCTGGTGGTGCTCGACCTCAATTTTTCCATCGAGACATCCGGTGAAGAGGGGATGATCTTATTGCGGAAGATCAGGGCGATCCATGCGGACCTGCCCGTAGTTCTTATAACCGGATGGGCGACCATCCAGTTGGCCGTGCGGGGCATGAAACTGGGCGCCAATGACTTTATCAATAAGCCCTGGAACAACGAGCACCTGCTGCAATCGGTAAGGACCTTGCTCCACCTGAATGCGATCAGACCGGTCTCCCATACGCGCAGGCAACTGGACAGCCTGTATCATTTCAGGCATATCATCGGTGAGGACGCGCGCATGATGGAACTGCTGGAGACCGTTGGCCGGATCGCGGCGACGGATGCCGCCGTGCTGATCACCGGAGAGAGCGGAACGGGTAAGGAACTGATCGCCGAAGCCATACACCAGAACAGTCTGCGAACCAATAAAGCCTTTGTCAAGGTGAACCTGGGCGGTATTTCTGCCACCTTGTTCGAAAGCGAGATGTTCGGGCATGTGCGCGGGGCATTCACCGATGCCAAAATGGACCGGGCCGGCCGTTTCGAAATGGCCAATAAAGGCACCATTTTCCTCGATGAGATCGGCGATCTCGACGCGGGCAGCCAGGTAAAATTGCTGAGAGTGTTACAGGACCGTACCTATGAAGTGTTGGGCAGCAGCCGCACCAGGACGGTCGATGTGCGCGTGGTGTGCGCGACGAATAAAGTGCTTGCCGAAATGGTGGATAAAGGAACTTTTCGCGAAGACCTGCTCTACCGGATCAATCTGATCACTATTCATTTACCTGCCCTGCGCGAAAGACAGCAGGATATTCCTCTGCTGGTGAGTTTTTTTATCGGCAACCTGAAAGAGATCTACAACCGTCCTTTGCTTTCCGTGACGCGGAATGCCATGAAATGGCTACAGCAATTGCCGCTGCCCGGTAATATCCGGCAACTGAAAAACCTGGTAGAGCGTACGGTGCTGGTGTGCAGGAAGGACAACCTCGATACCGAAGATTTCAGGGCCGAGCTGGAATTGTCACCCGGGAAAAAGGGCACTATACAACTACCCGACGTAGGCACCCTGACCCTGGAAGAAGCCGAGGTGCTGATGATCAGAAAGGCGCTGGAATTCCATCATCATAAAGTGACAAGGACAGCGGCTGCACTGGGCATCACGCGCAGTTCCTTATACCGGCGCCTGGATAAATATAATATCCCCTATGATGAAACTCCGGACTAAATATATTTTGTTCGTCTTCCTCCTGCACCTTGTAGCTCTGGTGTTGTCCTGGTTGATCTTTGAGAAGAACAGGCTTTTTTTTATCGTGTCGGAAGTTTTTATCATCCTTTCTCTGTTATTGTCCCGGCAATTGTATAAAGGGCTCATCGCTCCGCTGAGCTTATTGATGCAGGGCACGGAGGCCATACGGGATAAGGATTTTACGGTGAAATTCCTGCTTACCGGCAGCTATGAAATGGACGAGCTGATAAAGGTCTACAACAGGATGATCGACGAGCTGAGGGCGGAAAGGACCTTGCAGGAACAACAGCACCTGTTCCTGCAAAAATTGATACATGGATCTCCCACAGGGATCCTGATCCTCGATTATGAAGATAAGGTCCAGCAGGTGAACCCCAGGGCATTGCAGCTGCTGGGGCTTCCTGAAAAAGAAGTGGCGGGATGGGCGGTCGGTACGGTTGCACATCCCGTGATGAGCCAGGTTGGGCAATTGAGGTCCGGCGAAGCCAGAACGGTGACCTTCAATGGCATCAATACCTATAAGCTACAGAAATCGCATTTTATCGACAGCGGGTTTCCCCGGCATTTTGTGATGATCGAAGAACTGACGAGCGAGATCCTCGCCGCCGAAAAGAAAGCCTATGAACGGGTGATCCGGATGATGGCGCATGAGGTAAACAATACGATAGGTCCGGTCAATTCTATCCTGCAGTCGGCGTTGGCGACGGAAAGGATATGGGACGGCGGGCATCCTTCCTTGCAGGAGGCGTTCCGCGTCGCCATCGACCGGAATTATAACCTGAATATATTTATGCGGAACTTTGCCGATGTGGTAAGGCTCCCGAAACCTCATATAAAGCAGATCGATCTTAACAAGCTCATTTATTCCATTTCCCGGCTTATGCAGGCCGGCGCCAACGATAAGGGAATAGCATTTGAATATTATCTTGAAGACGGCCCCTTCTACGTCCTGGCCGATGAACAACAGCTGGAACAGGTGCTTATCAACATCGTAAAGAATGCCATGGAGGCTATTGAAGAAAGGGGCGTTATTTCCTTCACCACGAATGGCGCGGCGCCCAGGCGGCTGGTGGTCAGCGACACCGGAAGGGGCATTACCAGCCAGGATGAAGGGTATTTATTCAGCCCTTTCTTCAGCACAAAAAAAGAGGGGCAGGGCATCGGGCTGACGCTGGTGAAAGAGATCTTGTTGCAGCATGGCTTTACTTTTTCTTTACGGTCCCGGGACAACCTTACCCAGTTTACTATCGTGTTGTAAATTCAATGACCCCTTTTTTTACCTTTTCTCCGTATTTGGCGGCCATCCGGGCAGGTCTTTTAAGATCACCTCTGCCCGGTGTTTCCAATACTCGCGTTCTTTTCGCTCCGCGGCCTCTTTGGCGGCAGAGGATCGGTTTTCATTCGCCATCCGTTCATCCCTTTCTTTCTGCTCATCCATTTCCTTTTGCAGCCTGGCTTGCTTAGCATCGGTTTTGGAGGATTGGTCGGATTGCGCCCTGGCGATGGAAAAAGAACAGAAGGAAAACACCAGCAGCGCCACCGGGAGGGCCAGGGCCCTTCTTAACTAGGAGAACGGCGTTTTTTTGGGAGTAGTGATCATAACGAGTCTTCTTTTGATGGGTGAATAAAAAAAGGCATGCGAGGGATCGAGGTACCGGCCTCCACTATAGGCATGGAGCAGCATCCGGGCAAATGAAGCGCAATCTTCTTCTTTTACGGACCGTTCATCTGCCGCGAACTCATGTACAAGGCTCAATTCTTTCTGAATGAGCCAAAAGAAGGGGTTCATCCAAAAAATACAGGCGGCAAGCTGGGATAAAAGCTTATCATAGCTATGTCCTTCCCGGATATGCGTCAATTCATGCAGGAAGATCGTCCTTCCGGTCTCGTCCTCCATGGAGATATTTTTTCTCCAGTACAGGTTGTTGAAAAAGGAAAAGGGAGCCTGTTCCAATTCCGTTTCGATCAGGCAGAAGCCGTTCATGTGCGTGACCGGGTGCCGGGATTTTATCCGTTGGAGCCCTGCTATTTTTGAAACCAGGGCCAGCAGCAGGATCGTACTGACCAATGCGCTGGCGGCAAATAACAGGCTGCTCCAGCCGGGTCCTCCTCCTGCAAAATGGGCCGCGCGTTCCATGGTGGCGGCGGTCGATCCGGCGGACGTTACGGACCAGGGGGACAACAGGTCATTGAAGGCTGTAAATGCAGGCTGATCCGGCAGATAGATCCTGAAATGCAGCAGGGGCGCCACCAGGCTGATCGCGATCGCCGACAGCAAGTACCATCGGTTGTACTGATGAAATCGTTTGTTCCGCAGCGCGATCCAGTAATAAATGACCAGAATGGCGCTGGTGATGATCATTTTGAGCAGGTAGGAAACAAGCGTATCCATAATGCTTATTATTTTTTCTTTAATTGCTTCAGCAGCAGTTCGAGGTCCTTTACGGACAGTTTATTCTCGTCCACCAGAAAAGAAACCACGTTGCTGAATGAGCCTTCGAAATACCCTTTGGCCACATTGGTGAGCGTGTTTTTGGAATACTCGTCTTTGGATACGGCCGGGTGATACCGGTGGATCCGGCCGATGTTTTCGATCGTGACAAATCCCTTGTCCACCAATGTTTTGAGGATCGTCGCCACCGTGTTCTTATGGGGCTGGGGGGATGGCATACGCTCCACAATCTCCATCAGCAGCCCGTTTGCTAATTTCCAGAGCACTTTCATGACTTGTTCTTCCGCCTTGGTAAGGGTCTTCATGTTAAACTATGCTTATAGTTTAAATATAAAACTATATTTCTAGTTTAACTAATAAATCCCGGGATTTAATAAATTCTTATTTCCCGTATGGAAAAACCGCGGGTTTTACTCTTTAACCCGAGGTTTTGCGCTTTGTAAAAGTCCTGGCCGTCATCACTCAACCCGTAACAGCATGTTCAGAAACTATATAAAAATTGCCTGGCGAAAGATCTCCCGGCATAAGATCTATACAGCCATCAATATCCTTGGCCTTTCATCAGGGATATGCGCCTGCCTGGTCATCTACACGATAACCAGCTATGAGTTCGGCTTCGATGCTTTTCATCCTGGCAAGGAAAGGATCTACCGTGTGATGGGTGATGTAACGGAAAGCACCGGGGATAAGCTGCATTTTGCAAAATTGCCCCTGGCTTTATCACAGACAGGCGCTGCCAGCCTGTCCGGTCTGGACAAGATAGCGGGTATCATTCCATACCATGTGAAAATAAGCGTACCTAACGGGGACAAGCCTCCGGGGATGTTTGACGGCAGGATCGGGGGTAGTAATTATATAACTACGGTTATCGCCGAACCGGGATACTTCGATATTTTTAAATATGACTGGCTCGCCGGTAATGCGGCAACAGCACTGGAAGCCCCGTTCTCCGTCGTATTGACGGAAAACAGGGCACGTCAATATTTTGGCAAGGGACCACTGGATAAAATGCTTGGGAAGCAGGTGATCTATGACGACTCTCTTAACGTCAATGTTTCGGGGATTGTAAAAGACTGGGAAAAACCCACCGATCTTGCGTTTACCGACTTTATTTCGGCGGGCACCTTGCCCGGTAGCTTTCTGAGGAATACCATCAGCCAAAACTCCTGGGGGCAGGCAGATATGTCCGTATGGACCTTTGCAAAGCTCCGGGCGGGCACCCCTGCAGCCCGGGTGAACGCACAAATGGCGACGCTGGTCAGCACACATGCCGGTCCAAAAACAAGATTAACCCTTTGGCTGGAGCCCCTGTCGGATATCCACTTCAATGCGGACGTTATTGAAAACCAGACCAGGACCGCTCATTTACCCACCTTATACGGTCTGATGGGGATCGCATTATTTATCCTGATCCTTGCCATCATCAACTTTATAAACCTGTCGACCGCGCAATCCATCCAGCGGGCCAGGGAAGTGGGCGTCCGTAAAGTACTGGGCAGCAGCGTGACGAGCCTCGTCTTTCAGTTCCTGACAGAGACATTTATGCTGACTTTTTTTGCCGTGTTGCTGGCTACTGCCCTGGTCGTGCCGGTACTCGCTGCGTTCCGGGGATTTGTCCCAAGCGGAGTATCCTTTCATTTTTTTGATCCTTCGACAATATTATTCCTGATCCTGCTGACAACGATGACTACCTTATTTGCCGGTCTTTATCCTGCAAGACTTTTGTCTTCTTATCTTCCGGCGCTGATCCTGAATGGGGCAGGCACGGAGAGGGGTGGGGGAAAATGGTTGCTCAGAAAGACACTGATCGTCTTTCAGTTCTCCGTATCGCTGGTCTTTATCATCGGAAGCATGGTGATGGCTAACCAGCTTCGTTATGCACGGGAGAAGGATCTCGGGTTTACCGCCGATGCCGTCGTCACCGCAGAAACGCCCAGAGGGGAGGGCTTTGCCAAAGTCGCCCTGGTGGCCCATGAGATCAGAAAGATACCCGGCGTCGACCAGGTGGCCTTGCAATGGGTGTCGCCGATGACGGACAATACGAGGGGAATGAAATTAAAATTCAAAAGGACCGATGAAAAGGATTTCGGGGTCACCCAGGTAGCCGGCAACGAAGATTTCATACCGATCTACCGGATAAAGCTGCTGGCCGGCAGGAACCTCCGGAAGGCCGACAGCGTGAATGAATTTGTGATCAATGAAAGCCTGTCCCGGATGCTGGGCGTCAAAGACCCGGATATGGCCAT
>DATHHO010000287.1:0-35052 GCA_035317125.1 Puia sp. | reverse complement strand
AAAAAGTAACCTTCGATGAAAAAACACAGGAAGTCATGGCCGGAGGAAAGGTCTTTAAATATTGAAGCCTATGCATGCACTGGTCATAACCGACAAGAACAGACCGATCGTGATGCAGGAAAGGGAGGCGCTTCATGCCGGCAAGGGCGAGGCCATTGTAAAAGTGTATGCGGCCGCGCTCAACCACCGCGATGTATGGATCCAGAAAGGGCAGTATGCGGGCCTGAGATACCCGATCATTCCCGGCAGCGATGGAGCGGGCGTGGTCGTGGAAGGACCCGGGGAATGGATAGGCAAGGAAGTGATCATCAACCCCGCCATCGGCTGGGGGAACAGTCCCACGCATCAGGATCAGCAAACATTTAAGATACTGGGCCTGCCCGATGACGGCACATTCGCGGAATATGTAAAGGTGCCCGCGGGTAATCTGGCCGAAAAACCACAACACCTCTCCTTTGAAGAAGCGGCAGCCCTCCCCCTTGCAGGTGCGACGGCATACCGCTCTTTGTTTACCCGGGCGCAGCTGCGTGCGCGGGAAAAGGTGCTGATCACCGGCATCGGCGGCGGGGTAGCCTTGTCCGCCCTGAAGTTTGCCCTGGCAGCCGGTGCGCGCGTCTATGTCAGCTCGGGAGACGATGAGAAGATCGCCAGGGCCATCGCGCTGGGCGCCAAAGGCGGCGTAAATTATAAGCAGGACAACTGGGTGGAATCTTTACAGGAGCAGGCAGGTGGTTTCGATATTACCATCGACGGGGCAGGCGGGGAAGGAATGAGCGCCCTGATGGAGCTGGCCTCACCAGGCGGAAGGCTGGTGTTCTATGGGTCGACCTGCGGCAATCCATCCAGTCTGGTGGCGAGAAGGATCTTCTGGAAGCAGTTAAATATACTGGGATCGACGATGGGAAGCCCGGAAGATTTCAATGCGATGATCGGCTTTGTAAATAAATTTGCGATAAGGCCCGCGATCGATAAGGTCTTTCCCTTTGCAGATGGGGAAGCCGCTTTCCGCCGCATGGAAAATGCGCAGCAGTTCGGGAAGATCGTGCTCAAGGTCAGCCATTGATCGCCGCGATGCCGGGCAATACTTTCCCTTCAAAATATTCGAGCAGGGCGCCGCCGCCGGTGGATACATAGCTTACTTTATTGGCATAGCCGAACTGGTTGACCGCCGCAACGGAATCCCCCCCGCCTACCAGCGAAAAAGCGCCTTTCTGCGTAGCTTCTGCGACAGCTTTGGCGATGGCCTTTGTTCCGCGCTGGAACTTCTTCATTTCAAAGACGCCCATAGGACCGTTCCATAAAATGGTCTTCGACCGGTGCAGTACGTTGGTGAATTGCTCGATGGCATTCTCGCCGATGTCGAGGCCCATCCATCCATCGGGGATATTATTGCTCGGGGCGGTGGAGTCGTTGGCATTTGCATCGAATTTATCGGCTATACAGCTATCCGAAGGGAGATGGATCCGCACCCCTTTGGCCTCGGCTTTTTTCATTAATTCGGAGGCGGTCTGGAGGCGGTCGTCCTCGCAGAGAGAGTTGCCGATCTTTCCACCCTGAGCTTTCATAAAGGTATAGGCCATGCCGCCGCCGATGATGATATCGGTGGCCCTTTCCAGCAGATTTTCGATGATGAGGATCTTGTCGGAGACCTTGGCGCCGCCGATGATGGCGGTGAAAGGCTTCTCCGATTTGTGCATGATCTTTTCGGCGCTGCTGACCTCGCTTTCCATCAGGAGGCCGAACATCCTTTTTTCTTTGGGAAAGAATTCGGCGATCACTGCCGTTGACGCATGTGCGCGGTGGGCCGTGCCGAAGGCGTCGTTGACGTATACGTCTCCCAGCTTGGCGAGCTTCTGCGCGAAGGCTTTGTCACCCTTTTCTTCTTCCTTGTAGAACCGCAGGTTCTCCAGCAGCAATACTTCTCCGGACCGCAGCATGTTTGCCGTCAGGAAGGCCTGCTCCCCGATACAGTCGTTGGCGAATAATACGGGGACGTTTGCGGAAGCCCCGCCCGCCGCTCCAGCGCCCTGAGATGCGGATGCGTTAGCTTTAGCACCCGCTTGTCCGGCAGCCTTGTTGAGCAATTCCTTTAAATGCGGGACCAGGTGCTTCAGTGAATATTTGTCCGTGGGGCCATCCTTGGGCCGGCCGAGATGGCTCATCAGGATCACGCTGCCCCCGTCTGACAGGATCTTTTGGATCGTGGGGACCGAGGCGCGCATGCGCGTATCGTCCGTGATCTCGAATTTGTCGTTGAGGGGAACGTTGAAATCCACCCGGATCAGGGCTTTTTCATTGGCAAAATTGTGCTGGCTGAACTGGCTCATAAAAAAATATAAGGTAGTAAAGTATTCCGCCACAGGTAACGGCATAGGATGCGGTGGCCTGTGGCGGAGGTGACTGTCAAACTTATTTGGAGATCAGGGTGGCGAAAAAGTTCAGGGTGCGGACGAGCTGGCTGACATAGCTCATCTCGTTATCGTACCAGCTCACGGTCTTCACCAGCTGATGCTCTCCGGCCGAGATCACGCGGGTCTGGGTGGCGTCGAACAGGGAGCCATAGGTCATGCCGATGATATCGCTGCTCACGATCTCGTCTTCGGTGTAGCCATAGCTTTCGTTGACGGCTGCCTTCATGGCGGCATTGACTTCTTCGACGGTGACTTTCTTTCCCAGCACAGTCACCAGTTCGGTGAGGGAGCCGGTGAGGGTGGGAACACGCTGTGCTCCGCCGTCCAGCTTGCCTTTCAGCGCCGGTAACACAAGGCCGATCGCCTTGGCGGCGCCGGTGCTGTTGGGGACAATATTGGCCGCGGCGGCCCTTGCCCTGCGGAGGTCGCCCTTTGGATGGGGGGCGTCCTGGGTATTCTGGTCGTTGGTATAGGCATGGATGGTGGTCATGAGACCGGTGATGATGCCGTATTTATCGTTCAGCGTCTTGGCCATGGGAGCCAGACAGTTGGTGGTACAGGATGCGCAGCTGATGACCGTTTCCTTGCCGTCGAGGATATCGTGGTTGACATTGAAAACGATGGTCTTCAGGTCACCGGTAGCGGGTGCGGAGATCACTACTTTGCGGGCACCGGCGGTGATATGCGCCTCTGCCTTTTCCTTATCGGTGAAAAAGCCGGTACATTCGAGCACGACGTCGACGTTATGTGCTTTCCAGGGAATTTCAGCGGGGTTCTTGTGAGCATATATCTTCACCTCATCGCCATTGACGACGATAGAGTTCTCGGTAGCTTTTACATCCTGCTCGAAACGGCCCTGAGCGCTGTCATATTTCAGCAGATGAGCCAATACTTTTGGACTGGTTAAATCATTGATCGCCACGACGTCTATTCCCTCCATTTTGTAGATCTGGCGATAGGCCAACCGCCCGATCCGGCCAAAACCATTGATAGCAACTTTAACTGAGCTCATGATTAGACAATTTGAATTTTAAAAATAAGGAAGCGAAGTTACATTTTTGCCGGGTTATGGCATTGTAAAATTTTGGCTATCAATTTTAAAAGATATCTAATAATCTTATGTCCAACACCTTGTTTTGCAGGAATAAGGGTTGGAGATAATAGAAATGGGCGAATGGAGGAAATGCCGTTTTGAGGCCACGGCGCTGACCGGAAACAGGAGGTTACACGGCTCTACCGGCGCCCCGAAGATCAGCGGAGGCGAAGTCGTTATTCGAGTGGAGACAAGGCTTGATTCCAGCAGAGCAGGTGCCGCACTGATAGGACATGGTGATCGCCCCGGCGCATAAAGCTGTCCGGAAAAAGAATTGCTTCCACAGACAGCGAAAAATTTGGCCGATTTTACCCTTACCTATATCTTTGCACTCCTTTTACGGAAAAAACCGTTAGGGCTATCGAGCTGAACAAGCGAAGATAGCGGACGAGTCCCTTGGCGGTGGCCAGGACGAAGTTCAGAGATTAAACGCCGCGTTGGTCAATCGGTTAAGACGCCTCCCTTTCACGGAGGAATGAGGGGTTCGACTCCCCTACGCGGTACCAAAGTGGACAAATCGAATTTTTGATCGGTTTGTCCACTTTTCTTTTGCTTGAAACCCGTGTCCAGCGTGTATATCAGACTGGCCACTTCGTTAAGCCGGGCGGTTCGATAAGAAAGCCCGTCAAAAATGAGTTTTTCGGGAAATATCGAACTGGCTATATAACGCTTCTTTCTAACGTCTCCGTCCTGATATAACTTGTCCAGATTCGATAAAGTGGCCACGGCCTGATCCAGCTCGGCATGGATGGACACCTTTTTCTGGGAAATCTTAACCAACTTGTTTTCCAGTTCGCTGATCAATTCCTCCCTCTCCTTTTTAATGATCTTAAAATCCAGGTGGTCTATTTCATCCCTCAATAATTTTTGCCTGCCCCCGGCAATATCATCATTGGCCTCATTGATCTTTTCCGTTATGGATTTTACGTCGTCCCTTTGCGTCTTTCCCCTCTGCTTGCAATGGGGAGGTCAATGTTACACTAAGTACAATAGGCCAATTAGCCGATGCTTTAGAGGTTTTTTTTATGGACTTATTAAAATCATAAATGCAATTTCTCAAGGTACGCTGTCTTTTGGCAGGTTCTGAACATGGATAAAGCCTCACCAGTGTTCACAACCTCTAATAATAAATTGGGTTTCAATTTTATTATTAGGATTTCTTATCCTTCTCGATCTAATCGATCTACCGCTCTGGCCTAGAAAAGCCCAAGAAAAGGAGCGAAATGAAGAAGTGGGCGATGAATAACATTCAGGGTGAGCGAATTTTACTGATCAAACTAGATAACCAGCGAATGCCGACGGCGGAAAGTGTATGTCGGTGCAATAGGGCCACCAGAATAAGGGCTCCAGCCAACACGAGAGCTGACAGGGTGAGACGCAGCCAGGGCGGTTCATTGGTGAAAACCAATTTTCCCCGGAAAAGGTCATAGTTGGACTGAAGGGATTCTCTTTTTTTTGACATAGTAATCATTTCCTGTAAGTGTAGAATTTTGTTTTTTGTTTCCTTTGAAAATGGAATAGTATTCTAAGGACAAAGAACGAGCAACACCGGCAGGGCAACAATAGACATTACTATACTGTATAGTGGCGTATAGTTTTTGAACACTCGATTACTTGGGAAATATAGACTGAAGCACCATATCGATTGCGAGTGCTAACCGTGGCTTTTCCGCCTTATTCGTATTAATCATTCCGCTCATATTCTGACGAACATATTTGAAGGGTTGTCCCTTCTTATTCAAGAAATTATGCTGTACGAGTGGCCCAAGGTTTTCGCTTGTGAGTAACATTTTATATGGTTTTCTCTTCAGTTCATTAAGCATGTAGAATAGAGCCCGTCCATCCTGTTTCCACTGTACTACATTATTCATTAGGAAATAGTCGGCATTGGATGAGTCCAGGAAAGATTCGGCGGCCAATGCATGGAAGAGCCTTAGTCGCTGCTCGTCACTACCTTGCCAGAAAGGGTCAGGCCGCCGGGAGAACCTATTCGAATCATTTGTATTCCCAAGCTGTTCCCGCAGGTAGGCGAGATGAAATGCGATGGCACCCCCTTCCGCAAGATTAGAAAGCACTTGATTATAAATCTGATATCTGTCTTCGGTCTGTACCGTTGGACACAGAGTCGCGTTATTTCGGGTCGACACTATCAAGTCTTTAGGTTTGGCATTGTATCCATTATTTACCCACGCATACCCTATCCTTTTGTATTCGCCGGTTTGAACCTTAATCTCGCTATTTTGATTGTCTCGAATGCCTATCGAAGATCGAAAGATGGGTAAAACACTTTCGTAGTTATTGATTCGTGTCTGAATGAAGAGCGCCCTATCTGGTGCAAACTTCAACCCTTGCGTATACTCTTCTACTAAACTTTCCATTCTTCCATAGGTTTCAATCAACTCTTTAAAATCCTTCACCGACACCATCTTTTCATATCTCATTTGCGCTTTATATGCCATCAAGATGCGATACCACCCTATCTCTACTTCCATTTTGGCATACTGTAGTTGTTCCGACGTTGGAAACGTTACGAGATGCCCGCCCATGTTAACACGGTAGGAAGACGTCACCAAATTATATACATCCAACTCTGAACGATTGACATATGACTGGTAGTGTTCTGGTAGTAGGAATTTTGCCCCTACCTTGATACCTCGATGTTTGCGATGCGACATTATTTCCTTATGAATTGGTAGGTTGGCAGTAAAAAATTGATTTACTGCTTCCAGTTTCAGCTTAAGAAACTCGTCGAGATCCAGTGTTTCTTTAATTTGCCGGCGAAGAAACCGACAATTAATCTCTAATGAACTTGAAATCAAATAGTTATAGGCATTCTGTTGGGCATCCTGAATCTTATTTAATTCCTCATAGGTCATTTTCCCCATACCAACTAAGTCCAGATATTTCTCGCTGTCATTAGCAACATATTCATCAGAAAAGGTCTTTTCCCTAAAAAATTTACTTTGTAACCAATCTTCAAGGGTATAAAGAGGAACTTTCAATTTTTTAGAAGGTAAGATCGTCTCTCGCTGAAAACGGTTAATTAGCCTATAGATAGCTCGGTATTCTGCTATATGGACAGCTATAGTGAGAAGGTTACTCCCACTCCAGCTACAATACGCCTTAACTGCATCAAACAATGACCGTAGACGCTTGTCTCTATTTCTTAGTTCAATTATAACGGTAGGGACATGGGTTAAGCCCCTATCGTCCAGATCCATGCATCTCATCTCAGGTCTGTTTTGCATAACTTGATTGTAGTCATACAGTTTTCGCAAAATTTCATTTTTCAGATGAATCGGTCGGCGGTGCAATGCTATGCGCTCCGAGTATTTTTCCTGACTCAAAAATTCGTTCCTAAATTCGCCGATCAAGTTATAAAATACTCTTTCATCCATCTGTCCATCTTTGAGCTTTCCTTCTAAGGTATCGTATGCATTCACCTGAATTCAGTTGAAGTGAGTTAATTGCCCGGAAACCTGGGTTCCTTCGAATTTAGTGAAAATCCCGTGTTAAATACCCATGACCTGTCGGTGGAGGACGTCGTCGTTCCTTAAGGTTATATTTTTTTGAACCGTCATATACCGCCTCTTCCTGACAACACATTTAAATATAAAAACTGTTAACAAAATGTGACTAATAGAGGAAAAAATTCCAAACGGGGAAGGTTAATATATTCGTGAATAATATATTACGAATTACGTATAGTTTTTTAACTCTTTAGGGTCTCACAAAATAACCACTGCCAGATCCAGCGCGGCGTGGATGGACACTATTTTCTCGGAAATCTTAACCAATTTGTTTGTCTTTGGCCTATAGCCTATTTTTTTACTGAAACGTTGTTCTATTTGCTCACTTTTACAAGTAAATAAATATTTTGCCATCTTAAATTTAGGCCTTTAGAACTCTGCCAATAATTTGCCTATCGAATCAGCTAACTGGATTTTGAAATAAATCGTTCAAGTCTTTGCTTTCGCCACTTATATCTATTTAAAATCTGCTTTTGGCCCGAGTAGGATAAATGATCCGGAATAATACAAAATTGCTTATCCTCAGCCTCCAAGAAATTAAGAAAATGAAGTATAATGTTATTTTTATAATTCCAATTATAATAATATTCACTAATATAATTGTATAAATCTTGGTCAGTAATTGGTGTTACCTCAATCATCATGAACAAATAATCATCATCATAAAACCCCCAAGCGTAATGTTCATGACCACTTGGAGAGAGTTCAACCTTTTTTGATTGATTAATATCTAAAATAGTAGGATCATATGAATTAATGAGACCTTTTTTTAAAAGAAAATCCATATGATTTAGAGTAGTCATGCTTTCAATTCCCATATTTCCAAAATATTCAATAACAGTCCCAATCGCAAGAAAATCGTCCTCCTTATTTCTCTGATTCTTCCTATCAAGCAAAAGTTGCAAAATTCGTATAGAAAGTATGGGAGAAGAATTCAAGTTATCGATTGCAAAAAATAAATTTTGCACAAATGAGTGATGCCCAGTTGGATAACTTGTATATGTCTTTTTAATGATGGCATTTTTTACTTTATATTCTTTAATGGGAAATTCTTCATGTCGTCCTGTAAATCGAGTTGCAAATAGCTCTTCAAATGATAATTGGGGGGACGCTATTATATCCCTTGTTAGGTCAAGGCATCTTCTTATGTCTAGGTTTGAAAGATTACCTACCCATTTTAAGATTAATGGATTTTTCAGAAATATCTGTTGTAGACATTTAACAAAATATTCAATATTTGAAATTTCAAGCTTAATCCCTTTACCCAAAAAATATTTAACCTTTGTCTGTTCATCGGACGTTATAATTTCTTGTAGATATTCAATCCTCTTTTCAATAATTTTGCTCGGGGCAGGTGTTGGCAAAAATAATTTCTCATTTTCAAAGGACTGTATCGCACCCTGTTTAGACAATTCCCAACTCGTCCTATCGGTTATTGGAACAATAATTAAACAAATCTCTCTTTCATAAATAGAACGTGCGTATTGGAATATTTTCTCTTGAAAATCAATGCCAAAATGATCAGCATTGTCAAATACGATGCAAGGAATTTTAAATCGCGACTTAGTGATATCTCCTATTAGCCTTTTTATATGCTCCATCGGCCGAGTTTCTCGCCGTTGTTCAATATGTTTTCCAAATTCTATTTTAAACTGTTCTTTGTTGCTCTCATATAAAACCCGCCAACTACCTTCACTAAGGCGTTTATATTCATAAAAAAAAATGCTAACTAACTGATCGTATGTTGGAGCTCCGTCGAAGAGGATCGTTTCACACTCTTCCAAAACTGTTTGATCTAACCAACCAATAATATTGTTAATATCTCCACTACTTTCACCAACATTTATACGAATTAAAATGATTTGATCCCGCATTTTCTTTGAAAGAGAAATCTTAAAAAATCTCTCTACAAAAGTCGATTTACCAGCTCCTTTTCCTCCAACTAGCAAAACAAATTCATGTCGTTGAGTCGTTTTAACTCGTTCAATTAATTCCTGTAAAAGAGCACCCTCCTGTGTTTCTAATGTTCTGATCTTAGTGATTAACTCTTCAGATAATCTTTTCAATTTTTGCTCTGCGGCATAGCTTTCCTTGGTTTCTACGAAACACTTTATCAATAAATTAGGGTCTGTTTCTCCGTTTAATTTTGAAAAGAATTCATTCATTACACGATCAATCTCATATGAAAATTTTCCTCTATCCATGATACTTAGGTGATTCTCATCCCTAATAATATGCGCGTCCTGCTTTGATCGCAATTTTAGGCCATCAACGTCCTGAAATATTGCCTTATATTTTAGACTATTGATACCATCTGGACTAAGCAATTCGTAGAACAATTTAAACTCCTTTTTTAATGATTCTAATGAAGCAAATACAAACCCCTTTCCGTCAAACACGTTTTTATTTTCAGCTACTCGGTTTGCTCGAAATATTATCCATGTTCTGCCATTTGAAAGACATGCCAGGTCTACACCCTCCATAGCAGAATAATATATCGCTTGCTTTATCCCAGCTTGTATAGTTGGGTCTTTGAAAACGGGGCCATTCAATTTGAAATACCTACCGCTGTAACTTTCGTCAATAGCAAATTTGAGCCCATCTCTTTTAGCCTCTAGGATAAATTTTGGAATATTATTAAATTTTATTAAATAATCAATATAGCCGTCTCCCGATTTAGGTTCGGTGGAAATATCAGCATAATTAAAACCTAATACTTCCAGCAAAATCCTATCAATTATCTTAATCCTTGAATCCTGCTCAGAAAATATAGTATCAGAATATGAGGAAATTTCATCAAGGATCTTTTCAAATTTTTGATAGGCAACATCAATTTTTTCCATAATAGCGCTCTGAAGTTAGATAGGTTATATCGAAAGACTAACGTTACTAATATCTAGTTGGAAATAAAAGGGTGTTTTAACCCATATCAGATAAGTAATAATACTGCAAGGCATATCTTCACCTTTTTTGCAGATCGTTTTAAAATATTTCGATTAAACATTCAATTGCATTATAATCAATTAGTTATAGCATAACTATTTCAGCAAGTTTTTTTAAATCTAAATGAAAATGGTTCGAAAAAACTCCCTCTTGCGGTACGAAAAGAAAAATGCCCTGGATTTGGAGCATTTTTTCTTTTATGAAATCGATGCAATCTGATAAGCCAATACGTCCAGAGAGACAATCTCCTTTATCTCCTTGATTCAAAACTTTCTCTTTTAAAAAGCGGTTTTCTGGATAATGCGAACCAATAAGCTCTGTTTGGTAATAGCTCACACCAGACCTAAATAGATTTAAGCTTTTCATAAAAGGTCTTAATATCTCCATTTTGGCTAATATGGATTCCAAACATAACTCCATCTATTACTATATCAGTTTTGTTAAACTCGTTTTTTGTTCGAGAAAAGTGTTCAACAATATCTGGCTCGATAAATTTAATAACCCGATCAAAAAGATTTAAGAGATCTTGACAAGTGTGCACCTTTTCAAACAGAGTCTGGTAGCCTTTTCGATGGATCTTATACTCAGATATATGGCCTACTAGTATATGTGTAAAAACTTTCTGGCTAAGTCGAATTGAAATATTCTTTTGAAGATTATACCTTTTTCCTTGAAACGCATGAATGCCCTTTAATAGCTCTTGAAATGTTTGTTTATTGTATTTAACCCCTTTAATTGGTATGTCATTCTTTGCGAAGGTCAAATTCTCAAGAACTGCTTGTAGTAATTCTGTTATGCCTGAAATGTTTTTCTCCGTTTGAGGATTTAGCTCAATTATGTTCCTTCTCACATCTGATACAACGTTCTTGACTAATGTTTTTCCATCTTTAACATCTGCTTGGATCCAATGGCAAGAAAGCATAAAATTTGATACATCAAGAGGTCCGAACTCTGCATTGTACTTTTCCTTAAATTCTATTTCATCTTTTGTTAGTTCGCGTCCCATCATCTCACAGCATTTTATGGCTATAAACCTGAATATTGGCAATGCATCATTACCTTGATCTTTTCGATCAAAGTAGAATTCCATAAATCCTTTTGGAGTTTTTGATAAATATAGCTGACGTTGCTCTTCAATTGTCACACAAAAAAATTTAAATTAGATTGAATATGCAAAATACAGCAATAGTATTTTATTGATAGCTACAGGTAATCTATGCTTTCCTCTTTTCGTTTTGAATTCAAAAACATCCTTGCAAATCGAACATTTTGTATTATAATTACAAGGATGACAACCCGATAATCCCAGTCAGAAATCGCCCCGCTTGCTTGAAGAATTTTCAGCCGTCTACATTCCTGGCAACTCGTCAGTGAAGACTTCCCTGTTATTGATCTATCCGATAATTATGTAGCGGTCCAATCTATACCGCTGGCTTTCAAATTCCGGATGAGGCGGATCAGGCATACCCATGCTGACCCGCTTGCGGCTTAAAGGGTTTTAGTTTCAATCTCTGGACCTTTTCCGATGCAAACCAGTTCTGATACTTCATCTGCAACCTGGTCCATATATCAGCCGTTCCGCCAAAAACAGCTTCGATCCGAAATGCCATCTCGGCACTGATGGCCGCTTTGCCATTCAGAACATCCGACAACGCCGTCCGGGTGACACCCAACATCTTGGCCGCATCCGTTACGGTCAATGCGTGCTCCTTAATTACATCCTCGCGCAAAATAATGCCGGGATGAACAGGTGGTTTTTGTCTTTTAAGCATGTTTGCCTCCTTTAGTGATAATCAATATAGTCGATCTCGGATACATTCCTGCCGTCAAAGCGAAAAATGATCCGGTAATTTCCTGTGACCCTGACGCTCCAAAATCCGGCCAGATCGCCTTTCAGGGAATGAATGGCCAGCCCCGGAAACGGCAACCGGCGGTGAAATTCGACTCCCCGACACGGTACACATTAGCCTTGCAAATTTGCAAGGCTTTTCCTTTTGTACCAATAGATCATAGCTCATCAAAATTTGAAGTCTCCGCCAATTCTCTGTTTACCTGTTGGATCCAAGATGAAATTTGCCATTCTTATGCCTTGTGGTAAAAACGACTTCCGGAAAAATGAGTCTTTTTATGGATTACATTCCTTAAAATAGCGTCTTTTTAAGGAATCAACTCCGCAAACAGCTTGATTAATATATTGATTTTCTTTGTTTTTCTTAGTGGAACAAGCTGATTTGGCAAAGTCATCCTTCTGATCCCCATCTTGCGGCAGATCTCCGCAATCTGAACCCTGGTCGGCCGGAAGATGCCGTAACGGCAGACTCCCAATTTGAAGTATTACCATGTAAATAATTGCTTAATTGATCTTTCCCCTTAGGCCATATGTAATTACCGAAACCGAAAATACCATTGCGAATCCAACAGAAATAAAGCCGGCACTAACAATGTTCTCATGAAGTAGCGCGCCGGTATATCCTTGACCTGTAATTGGAGTCATTTTGGAGGTCCCTAAAAAAGCAGCGATCAGCGTAACGATCCAGTTGACGAATGTTCCATACATCAACGTCCAAAAGGCAGTCTTCTTCAAAGGTCCGGCAAGTCTAAGTTCGTTCCATACAACACCTGCTATGACCAGGAATGAGCCGTTCATTACACCTTCAAGGTGAGCCGCCAAGCCCATTCTCGGGTTTTTCAAACTCATTGTTACAAATCCTGTCAGCAGACCCAATAAGAACAATAGCATTCCTGAAAATTTAAGCTGTCTTGACATTCTGATGGGGGTTGAAAACGCATTTACGATTATCCAAACAAAGTAATAAGTAAGGTAAACATATCTTCAGTCTGACAAATTTGTTTCCATATAACTTGCTCACCAGTTTTGGTAACACGTTCAATAGGACTTATTCGCTTCCTGGATAAACTTATGTCAAACCTTTTTTCAACACGCTCAATATGGATACCGGTAAAAGTCACAGTACTCCTCGTCGCACAGCAGCCCATGCAGGCTGGGACTTCTCAACACATCCGTATAATCCATAGGCTCGCCATTAACCCAGACGGTCTTATATACCAGCCGTATGCCATGGCTGTAGTCGGCATACCAGTTCACATGCCCGGTATACAGCGGTTGGATCGCAACACCCGTAAGCTTATGCCAGCCGTAGATGGCCACCCGGTTAGGTTTTTCGTCCCTCAATATCTTCCCCGATATCACCACGTCCTTTTTGATACCTGCGATCAGCCCTTTTCGTCCTTTTCGTTGTCCTTCCACGATCAGATGATGCTGCCACATGGTGATACTACTGTCCCGAAAGGCATACATGGGTACCGGCTCCAGCTTTACCTTTGCCGCTACGTATATATCATTGACCATTTTACGGGTTGGCAGGAAGCACCCCAGGCTGTCCGCAATTTTTTGCGCCGCAATCGGCGTAAGGGGCACCCGCGCCCAATCGTCATCTGTGCCGATGCTGAGGTAATCCGGGGCAACATAGTACCAGGCGTTGATCTTTTTGCCAGTGGCCGAATCAGTGATACGGGTGTGGATCCGGACGAATCTTTGCAGGAATTTGGGCACATCCCCCGACAGGATCAGCCCGACCGCCAGGGAATCACGTTCTTTCCAATGCCAGGTAGTCACCGTCTTGAAAAAATCGGTACCCCCTGTTGCCGACCCATTGGCCTTATGGATCGGAATGAATTTATGGGAAGAACATCCTATACAGACACATACCAGCGTACCGGCAAGTATGGCGGGAACCCTTCCCCACCGGCTGATACCAATATCAATTCGCATTTCCCGAAGATATCTATTTTGTGCTTATCTGCATTTTGTTTTCACCCATCTACTACTTCACAATCCGGTATATATCACCGTCATCCGTAATCGCGTAGAGTACATTATCCGAATAGGCAACGTCCCGGAACCGCTGCTTTTTGTCTTCGAGAAGCCTCTCCTCGCCTACTACCCTATTGTTCCTGATGACAAGCCGATCCACATGCTGCCCGCTAAGGCAAGCAACGAACAAATTATTCTTCCATTCAGGAATCGCCGTTCCCTTGTAAAAACAGATGCCGCTTGGCGAGACGACCGGGTCCCAATAATAGACCGGCTGTTCCATTCCTGCCTTCTGCTGAATGCCTTCGCCGACCTTGTCGTTGGAGTACTCAAGACCATAGGAAAGAACCGGCCAGCCATAATTCTTGCCGGGACGGATCAGGTTTATTTCGTCGCCTCCGTGCGGCCCGAATTCGGCTTCCCACAAATCACCGGTCAATGGGTCGATGTCCAATCCCTCCGGATTGCGATGGCCATAAGAAATTATCTCCGGCTTCGCACCCGACTGATTGATAAACGGATTGCCTGCGGCGGGCTTGCCAGCCTTCGTTATTCTTATGATCTTTCCCAGATAAGAATTCAACTCCTGGGCCTGCACCCGGACTTCAGCTGCAGATTTTTCGCCGAGGCTGACGAAAAGATCGCCTTTTTTGTCAAAAATCAGCCTGGAACCAAATTGCAAATTACCCTTCGTCGCCGGTGTGGCCCGAAAGATTACCGTAACATTGTCTACTTTGCCTTCCGTCTCATTCAATTTGCCTTTGGCAACGGCAGCCACACTACCCGATTCATATTTTTCCGAATAGCTCCAGTAGATGATCTTATTGCTGGGAAAATCAGGATCGAAGGCGACATCCAGTAGACCACCTTGCCCGGCGTACACGACCTCCGGCAAACCGGTGATCTTTTTGACCAGCGCGCCATTCTTATCATGGATCTCCATAGTGCCCGATTTGAGGGTCACCATCAGCCGGCCGTCGGGCATGGGTACGATAGCAAAGGGATTGCCCAGTTTACTGGCAATTTTCTCCACCTTATAGGGAGTAGAGGTTTTGGCGCCGGCAACCCTGGTTTGGCCCACGAACGCTGGTTTGTAGTTGGCGAATCCGGGTTTTGTTTCCACAGGCGGCAAACTGTCCTTACCGGGTCTGTCTGCGCTGACTTCCAAATTTGCGCTTACTGCAAGACAGCAAAACAACAGCATCCCCGTCAACAAAAACGAACTCTTTATTTGCATAAAATAGATTTTAAGAAAGCCCACCTAAAAATAAGCAATTTTATAGAAGACACCATCCTCCCGAGCCTCAAAAAGAAAGGCGACCCCTTCGCCGGTTTCCCCGACAATGTTCAATAAACCATTTATGCGCTGCGTTTTTGTTGCCTTGTGGTAACTTTACCAAATTAACCGTTAAGTATGAAGCCGGATTATTCAAAAAAAGCAACCAACCAGGAGATCAGGGAAAGATTTGACAAGGACACCGAACGTTTTTCAAACCTCGAAACGGGCCAGCAAACCACTATCGACGCGCCGCTGACCATGGAGTTATGCACGGAAGCGGCAAAGTATGCGACCCCCCATGCTATAGAGCTGCTGGACATCGGTTGCGGTGCGGGGAATTACACCCTGAAGATGTTGAGTAAGGTCCCTGACTTAAACTGCGTGCTGAACGATCTGAGCATGCCCATGCTGCAAAAAGCAAGGGAACGGGTCTCGCCGAAAACGAAGGGTACGGTAACTTTAATCCAGGACGACATGCGGAACCTGGACCTGCCGGACAATCATTTTGATATTATTCTTGCCGCGGCCACGCTGCATCATTTACGCGATGACGACGACTGGGAATCGATGTTTACAAAAATATATAAAGCGCTCAGACCCGGAGGCAGCTTTTGGGTGTCTGACCTGATCGCGCATCACTCCGAACTCATCACCAAGCTATTTGAAGATAAATATAGCAGCTATCTGGAGACCCTGGGTGGTCCCGGATACCGTCAGAAAGTATTGGATTATGTACAGTATGAAGACACTCCCCGCTCGCTGAATTATCAGCTTGCTTTATTGGCGAAAGTTGGATTTGGTAAAATAGATATCTTACATAAGAACTCATCCTTCGCTGCGTTTGGCGCAATAAAATAGCGATTTAACCAATTGGACACCTGGAAAGAACAGTCACTATTTAAAATCTGCCCCGGTGGTTATGGATTTCCATTGCTCCAGTTCCTCGGACATATCGGTCAGCTTTTTTGAAGCGCGCTTATAGGCATCGTTCCCGAGAAACAGGTGCATTGGCGGTTCGGGGCTTTCAGCTAATTCCATAAATATTTCCGCTGCACGATCCGGGTTGCCTGCCTGCTTTCCGTCCGAAGACAGGTACCGGTCTTGTGTATTTTTTACCGCTTCATAGCCCTCGATTTTAGAGGTGATGAGTGCAAGTGAGTTTTTGGTCAAAAAACCTGTCCGGAAACCCGATGGTTCGACTACAGTAACCCTAATTCCAAACTCTTTGACATCCAGCGCGATAACTTCAGAAAAAGCGGCAACCGCGGCTTTGGTGGCCGAGTAAACTGACCAGCCGGGAGAACCTGCAAAACCAGCCACTGAACCGATATTTATAATATACCCTGATTGCTGACTGCGCATTACCGGCAGGACACTCTTTACGACATCTATTGTTGCCATCACGTTAACATTAAAAATGTTCCTGATATCCTGCTCTGCTATTTCTTCTATTGTTCCGGCCATTCCATAACCCGCGTTGTTAACCACCACATCGATCCGGCCGAATGTTGCGAGCGTTTGCTGTATGGATTCATCAATGCAATCCAGGTTGTTCAAATCGACAGCCAGCGGAAGAAAACGGTCCTTGTCGAACAAGCCGACCGCCTGGCCCAGTGTATGTGCATCGCGGGAAGTTGCAGCAACCCTGTAGCCATTTTCAAGCAGTTTTCTTACAAGAACAAGTCCCAGCCCTTGAGAGGCCCCGGTTACATACCATACTTTTGAAGTGTTCATGATATTATACCTTCTTTAAGATTCCCATTCCAATGAGCTTTTGCTGTACGTTTCATGTTGTTTGTTTTTAGTTGCTGATATCAGTGATCATTTTATGGACGATCAACCAATGGTTGTCGAACTTGTGAAAGGAGATGAACTCATCGTATTCAAAATCGTACATCTTAACATGCAATTTGGCAGCTGCTATAGAGTTGACCACATCGACCGAGACGATCGTTCCTTTAAAAGGTTTGCCGGAATCTTTCGGGCTTTGGCGGTGGGCAACACCGTCAAGATACTGATCGAGGGTTTTAGCGTAAGGCTGACCTTTCACATCTCCAAACAGTAAGGTGCCGGGGTAGTAGATCTGCCGCAGGATATTAATATCCCCTTCATAAATTCCTTTGAAGTAATGATCTTCCAGCACCTGGACGATCGCTGATGAATCTTTATTAATTTCCATTTTCGTTGAATTTTGTGCTTTTAATACCAGCATTGAGCACGATAAAAAAGCAATCAGTAAAAGTATTTTCATATTAATTTAAGTTGCGTCCTGTGCCGGGCAGCGAGTTTGACAACTAGATGTGCAGGTCATCTGCCCGATAATTATTTAGCGCCAGGGTTTCAGGGTCAGGAAAGACTACTCGCTCCTGAGGCTACGGGCCGGATTAGCAACGGCCGCTTTTATCGCCTGGAAGCTCACCGTTAACAGCGTGATCACCAACGCCCCGGCGCCAGCAATAGCAAAGATCCACCAGGAAATATCCGTCCGATAGCTGTAGTTCTGAATCCAATTGTGCATGAAATAATAAGCAATCGGCGATGCGATCACAAATGCAATAATGACCAACAGCACAAAATCCCCTGACAGCAATTTCCATACGTTAAAAACCGTTGCGCCAAGTACCTTTCTTACCCCGATTTCCTTGATGCGGCTTTCGGCCATATAAGCAGATAACGCGAAAAGACCAAGACAGGAAATTAAGATCGCCATCCCCCCAAAAAGGGCCGCCTGGATCCCTGTGCGCCGTTCGCCTTCGAACTTTTCCGCATCGGCTTCATCGACAAATCTGTAATTGAACGGATATTCCGGGTTATATTTTTTAAAAATATATTCGACTTTTTTTATATTGTCGGATAAGCTATAATTCGGATCCAATCTGAAGGTCACTGCCCCAAACCAATTCTTTGGCCCCTGTATGATCATCGGCTGTACGGAAAAGAAGGGCGAGCCGGGAACAAAATCCTTTACGATACCCACCACAGTCCAGTTCCCCTGGGGGTTTTCTACAATTTGTCCGATGGGATCTTTCAGACCCATAGCGGCTACCGCTGATTCATTCAGTAAAATGGAGGTGGAGTCTGTGGGATAAACAGCCGTGTTGATCGTACGTCCTGAAATCAGTTTTAATCCCATTGTTTCCACAAAATCGTTATCGGCATGGAATTCATTAAAATGGATTTTCTTCCGGGGATCGGAACCTGTCCATTTATAATTATCATCGCCACTCCATATATACGTGATCGGCGAGTTCGACCTCGTAACGGCAGTAACTGCGCCACTGGTCAGCAAGTCGCGTTTGATCAGCTGATATTTACTATTGACATTCCCGTTGATATAGGCGAATGCCAGATGGTCCCTGTTGTAACCAGGGGCACGTTTGCTGGCATAATTGATTTGCCTGTAAATAACGACGGTACAGATTATAAATACAATTGCAAAACAAAATTGAAAAACTACCAGGACCTTTCTTATGCTGACTAAATTATAGGCTGTCCTGAATGTGCCTTTAAGTACACTGATCGGCTTATAGGTTGACAAATAAAATGCAGGATAACTCCCGGCGATCAAACCGGTTATCAGAGCAAATCCAACGATAGCCAACCAAAAATACGGGTTGTCATACGGAACAATGAGCTGTTTCCAGGTCAGCCAGTTGAATCCCTCAATGGTTAATTGGACGACGACCACCGCGATCAGCCCCGATAATAAGGAGATCACGATCGATTCACCCAAAAACCGGCAAATGATCGACACTCTCCCGGCTCCAACTACTTTCCGGATCCCAACTTCCTTCGCGCTTTTCACATTCCGTGCCGTACTTAGGTTCATGTAATTGATGCAGGCGATAAGCAGGATGAACCCCGCGATGGCTCCGAACAATCTTACATTTTCAATCCCGCCGCCGACTATTTTTCCATTTTCAAACCTTGAATAGAGCTGCCATTTCGCCAAAGGATGCAAAAAAACTTCATTGCTGACCTTTCCGGCATGCGCCTTTATGATATCACGAAACCGGGCGTTCGCAGCTGTTTCGGAAACTCCGGGTTTTAATAATACAAATGTCCGTATCGAATTATCCGTCCAGCTCTGTTTGTCCCAATGAACCTCCTTCATATAACTCCAGGGAAGAAGGTATTCAAAATCGAATGTTGTGTTGTTGGGTAATGTTTTTACAATTCCTTCGATCTTAAAATAGGCATTGCTGTCTATCCTGATCACCTTACCCATAGCATCCTCACCGGGAAATATTTTCTCTGCAAATTTTTCTGTGATCACCATCGAGCGCGGAGAATTCAAGGTCTGTTCAATTCGCCCTTTAACCAAAGGAAAACTGAAGATCTTCAGAAAGCCGGGATCGACGATCATTCCATTTGCTTCAAAATGTCTGTCGCCAATATTCAGCACAAAAGGACCAACACCATTCAATCGCGAAACTTCCTCTACCTGTGGATAGTTTGCCTTTAATACGGGCGCCATCACCATTGGCATGCCCGCCCAACACTCGAGTTTGCCATCGAACATCGCACGATTGTACAGCACATAAATACGGTCCTTCTTTTCATGGAACCGATCGTAACTCATTTCATTCTGTATCCACAACAGGATAAGGATGGCGCTTGCCATACCGATCGCCAGTCCTGAAATATTAATGAACGAAAATCCTTTGTAGCGTGAAAGGTTCCTTATAATAACTTTAATATAGTTATTCAGTACGGCGCCGTTATAAACAAATCTGAACGGATTCGATCTCATCAGCCGTTTCCTTCCCGCCGGTTGTCCGGCTCTTTCCGTTCCCTGCATTTTCTGTTCCAGACGCCGTATATGCCATTCATATATGCGCTCTACCTCCTGTTCATTTATTTCTTCTGCAGGCCTCCGCAGTTGAGTGAGCATTTCCACGAAAAATTGCATGTCCGGGTTATGTCGCAGCAGGTCTTGCAATTCCTGCAATTCCGCCCAGGAAGCTTCCCTGGTCATTCTTCTGCTGATCAATCGCCAGATGCGCTGCTTGTCGTCCATAGTCGAATGTTCTGGTGTGGTTATTTACTGTGGTTCAAAGGATGAACCCATTTGTTATTACAAGTTCGATGTACATCTGGCTGGCTGTATTATACGTTTTTGAAAGTCATTTATTCTGCCCTCAAACTGATCACTGGGTTCAGCAATGCTGCTTTAATGCTTTGATAGCTTACCGTCAATACGGTAATGAATATAGACCCAATGCCCGCCGCCGCGAAGATCCACCACGAAATCCCTGTTCGATATTGATAATTCTGAAGCCATCTGTGCATGAAATAATAAGCGGTTGGCCCAGCGATGACCAGGGAAAGAACCACCAGCAACACAAAATCTTTTGACAGCAGCCTCCACAGGTTAAAAACAGATGCGCCGAGTACTTTCCTTACACCAATTTCCTTGACGCGCTGCTCAGCCACAAAAGATGCCATGCCAAACAGACCGAGGCAACTGATAAAAACCGCGAGTATGGCGAAGAGGCTGGCCAATTGGCCGATGCGTACTTCGGTGGCGAATTTTTTGGCAAATTCATCGTCCGCAAATTTGTATTCAAAGGGTGTTGCCGGGATAAGGGTTTTAAAAACCGATTCGATTTTTGACAATGCATTGGCTACGCTCAGATCCGGGTTTATCCGGGCGTAAATCCAGTTGGCATTGCCCCCGAGGCGGAAAATGGTCGGCTTTACCGGCTCATAGGGTGACTGCATCAGCATATCTTTGATTACGCCTATAATTTTAAACTCCTTGTCAAACCCAAGCCATTTACTTTTCCATCTCACTGTTTCGCCCACAGGCTGCTTCAGTCCCATGAATTTAGCCGCCGTTTCGTTGATCACAAATCCCGAGGAGTCCGTGTTGTATTCTCTTGAAAAATCCCTTCCTTCTAAAAAATTCCAGCCAATCGTTTTCCCGTACTCATAGCTAACGGTTAAGGTTCCAAAATCTTCCTCGACACCGGCGTCTTTGCCATTCCAGGTAAACCCGCCATTGTGTGACGATACAGCTGTTACCGCACTTTCAGATTCGGCTATTTCGGTGATGGCCCCTGTTTTCTTTAGTTCGCTCCGAAGGATATCGAATTTGCCCGTGAAATTCTGAGATGTCACCGGTATCATCAACAGGCCATCACGCGTATAACCAACAGGACGGTTTTTGGCAAAAATGATCTGGTTATAAACGATGATGGTGCATATCATTAAACTGATGGAAATACTAAACTGTAATACCACCAGGGCTTTGCGCGGAACAGCGGCAAGCTGGCCTGCCCGAAACGTTCCTTTCAGTACTTGAACAGGATTGAAAGAAGATAAGTACAAAGCTGGGTAACTTCCGGCCAATAAACCGGTAAGCAGGATAAAACCGGCGCTCATCAGCCAGAACCAGGGATTTGTCAAGGGAATGTACATTTGCTTTGCAGCCAGATCATTAAACCATGGTAAAGAGATAGCCACAAGGGAAAGCGCCAGTATAAACGCAAGCGCGACAACCAAAAATGACTCGCTGAAAAATTGCCTTATCAATTGCCCGCGCAGCGAACCGATGGCTTTACGGATGCCAACTTCTTTGGCCCTTTTTTCAGAACGGGCCGTGCTCAGGTTCATAAAATTGATACAGGCCAGCAACAATACAAACGCTCCGATGATACCGACGAGCCACACGAATTGCACAGCGCCCTGTTCAGCAAGGCCATCCTTAAAATCAGCATACAGGTGCCATTTGCTCATTGGATGCAGAAATAGCCTGGGATTGGCAGCTACCTCATCTCTGCTATTGTTCAGCTGTTTAATAATATTAAGTTCAAAATCCCTGATCCTTGCGTCAACGCGGGAAAGATCTGCGTTGGGCTGCAGTTCGGCATATATCTCGAAACGGTGATCCTCCCAGCCGGTGGATCTTATAAAGCTATTATTCGCAGCATATAATTCCCATGGTAAAAAAAACTTTACCCCATTGAAACGTGTATTTTGAGGCAAATCTTCAAATACGCCGGTTACCTTTACATCTGATTTGTCATGTGCATCCCAGTTGTTATTCAGGTTTACGGGCTTGCCCACAGGATCCGCATCGCCAAAAAGCGCTTTGGCAACAGATGCCGATAAGAGGATAGAATGCGGGGACCCCAGGCCTGACCAGCTACCTTTCAGCATCCTCAACGTGAGCATTTCCGGTGCGGCCGCTTCTATAAATAATCCCGGCGTTGATAATTTCTTTTCCCCGGATGACAGCGAATAACCTTCCGTTGATATTGCAGTAACAATATGTTTAAAATCATCCTTGTAGCTGGTTTTAAGTTCATTTACCAAAAGCCAGGGCATATGGTCCCATACCCTGGTGGCTCCAAGAAATTTCTCCTTTTGCATCACCTGGACAATACGGTCATAGTTTTGGTGGTATTTATTGAACGAGAGCTCATCCCAGATCCACAAACCTATGAGCATAGCTACGGCCATGCCAACGGCAAGCCCGCTGATATTGATGGATGAAGACGTTTTATTTTTTAATAAATTTCTCCATGCCGTCTTGAAATAATTTTTGAACATAGCAAAGGGGGATATATTCTGTTTCCACGCAAAAGGATGCCAATCACAAAGAAGTATGATTTACAAGTAGTTGTGTATTTCTTTTTCTACAAAACAGTTCGTTTCCGTTACACTTATTGCCCGTTTTTGACCGTTGTCGCCGGCGCAAAAGAGTAGTTTTACTGAGTTATCCAACTGTAATAATTAT
The DNA here is from genome assembly GCA_035317125.1 of Puia sp. Lineage (GTDB taxonomy): Bacteria > Bacteroidota > Bacteroidia > Chitinophagales > Chitinophagaceae > Puia. The sequence goes on along the minus strand of DATHHO010000287.1, from coordinate 12,217 downwards.
CCTTTGCAATACGTTCAAAGAGATCAGGTAATTCTCCCATAAGGCTCCTACATCATTTCGGAGGGATAATAACTTAAAATCATTGATTATAGCATTACGAATTCCATTGTCAGAAAAATACCATTTTGAACCTTTGGAGATTTCTTTTCTATGATTAGTGCTGTATGCTGGAAGACGGTAAATTATAAAAACCTTGCTGAGGAGGTCCAGGTAGGTTTCGACGGTATTTTTACTTATGCCCAATTGTAAAATATGATCAAATCAACTGACTCTCAAGAAGGGGAGTGCCCATAAAACGCTCATTATGAGACGATTACTGGGTAATTAGACTACACTCAAAGAGTTTCTGATATCCTGTTAAAATAAATCACTTTATTTTCAAGCTCGATTTTGGCAGATAGAAGAGCGTTTTCTTGCCGCCAGCAGCAACGAAGCTCATTCTCGCAAAAGGTCCCGCCGGCGCCAGGTATAAGATCTTGTCGCCGGATTTCATCTTGTCCGTGTCGAAATAAGCACCGAGCGGGCATGTGCTGCCCCTCACACTGTTGACATTCGAAGAAAAACAGATCATTTTACGGGTTGTATTATTGGCGAACTCATAGCCAAATACCGTGTATTCGAACTTAAGTTCGGATGGCACGGAGAATTCCTTAGTCTTTTTATCTACATTACCGATAGCCTGCCCGATAGCACTGGATGCCAGCAGCAGAAACAAAATAAGTGAAAGGATCTTATTCATATTAAGACATTAAAAAAGTAATAAATAATCTACTCCTATCTTATACTGACAAATTTAGTGTAAAAATTGTCAGTATAATGCCTAAATTAGTCTTAATCGGTGAGACATGGTGTGCCCTTCATTGACATCCCTGATTCAACACGTTATGAGATATATACTTGCCACATTGTTTATTATCTTCCATCTGGTCTCTTTTTCACAGACAAAGGACACCTTAAAAAAACAATCCAGCAAGAAATTGGAGGTTGCTACTTTCATAGCTAGACTTGACATGGCCAACGCAACCAAAGACGGGATCTATCTGAATGGATACGTCGTAAATATCGGCTATGAACAAGCAAAAAGACTTAATGGTAAAAAAATAAGAGTAACAGGAAAAGTGACCATCGAAAAAGGTTTGAAAAATCTACCCAATGATCCCATCCAACAAGGGCGAGAAAAAGACACCAAACATATCGGATCTCCAAAGATTGAAATAGTCAAAAACTGATTGTCCCCTACGTGGTACACATGTGGGAAAAAGTCCCGATCTACGATCGGGACTTTTTTATGCTGGTCTATCTGCAAATAACCGTCACTTTTAAGAAAGTTGCCGGGATGAACGTGGTATCGCCCAAGCCGCTTGTATTTTGGCGGGTAAACAAGGCCTCTAATTCATGCTGCAAATCCTTCGCCTTACCATTTTTTTCGGCTGCCTCGAATGCATTCATGGTAGGACCATAATAGTTTTTGAACCTGTCTACGAATGCTGACGGGCTGCAGGAGGCGTCAAAGTTAAAAGTGTCTTTTACGAATGATATGTCCTCCTTTGCAACGCCCGCGTTGGTAAATCGTTCGATTACATGGCTCTCCACTCCCCACAACATAGGACTGATAAAGCCCTCAGGCGGAGCCGGGGTATAGGCAGAGCTGATCTTCAGGATCTGCGCCACCAGAGTGGGATCTCCCGGTATCCAGTTCCCCATAACGATCCTTCCCCCAGGACGGGTAACACGAACCATTTCCCTGGCTACATCGGATGGCTTAGGCGCGAACATGGCGCCAAAGATGCTTACGACGAGGTCAAAACTATGATCATTCAGTTCATGTAAATCAGTTGCATCCCCTTCACGGAACGTACAATTGGCAAGCCCTTCCGCCTCTGCACGCATCTTACCTGCATCCACAAGATTGCTTGCGATATCAACCCCAAGGACCTCGGCTCCGAGTTTTGCTTCGGGAATGGCCGTGGTGCCATCACCGCAACCGAGATCCAGTACCTTAAGCCCTTTTGTGATCCCCAGTTGAGCGACGAGCGCAGAACCGCTCCCCCGCATAGTTTCGGCGATCTTTGTGAAGTCGCCCTTTTCCCATAATACTTTGTTCGGATTCATACTTTATTTTTTGCAATAGTAGCCATTGCCGGACTGCCGCTGATGACTGATACGTTCAATTATATGACTTAAAAGACCAACTGCAATGAAGAACTACACGATTCCCCGGATTTGAGACGACAGGGCTATTTCCCGGATCCATTTCGCTGGATAAGCAGGGTCCCACCGGATAACAGGAAAATCATACCGTTAGTAAAGAGAAAGCTGCCGGTAAAAAAATTGATCTGTTCCCGTACAACGATAAGCCTGGATTTCTGCTCAATGTCAATACAAAAATTGACTATCATGAAATATAAAAACATTATCCTATACGTTGTTCTCTTCACGGCCGTAGCGGCCGCATGTAGAAAAGGCAATTCCCCGGGCATTCCGGTTCCGCCAGCGCCTGAAAAAAAAGTGATCGTCAGCACCTTCGCCGGTGATGGAACGGATGCTTACCTCGACGGTCCCTTATTATCCGCCAAATTTCACACCCCCATCGATGTCGCCATTTCTGCTGATGGCATCCTCTATGTAGCGGATTACAACGGTCGACGTATCCGCAAGATCAGCGACGGCAAGGTATCCTTACTGGCCGGTGACGGGGGCTTCGGTACCCGGAATGGCTTCGGTGACACGGCCCAATTCGTAGATCCTTACCGGATCGAGGTAGATCCCGGTGGTAATGTATTTGTGATGGACATGGCAGACTCCCGTATCCGCAGGATAACTCCATCCCGGGTAGTGTCCACCTATGCAGGTTCCGGTGCATCCGGATTTAAGGACGGAGATGTATCTGTCGCGCTGTTCAGACAGGGCATGGGCGGTATTGCCATCGATGCACAAGGAACTATTTTTATCGATGACACGAATAATGGCCGCATACGGAAGATCAGTGCTGCCGGGCAGGTAAGTACCTTTGCCGGGAAGGAGACCAAAGGTTTTGTGGATGGGGATACATCGGTTGCAGAATTTCTGAATCCCAACGGTATCCTTTTTGACAGGCAAGGGAATATGTACGTGGCGGACAATGGGAATTACTGTATCCGCAAAATAACTCCCGCAGGAATGGTGTCCCGGTTTACCGGTCTAGGGACGAACGGAACGGCGGACGGTGGTCCCGGCATAGCGCAATTCCAATATATTTACGATATGGTGATCGATAAGGATGGAAACCTCTATCTGACCGATGGGTCCCGTATCCGAAAGGTAACCCCGGATGGAGTCGTATCGACCATTGCAGGCGGCACCGATGGGTATGCCGATGGCGAAGGACTCGCCGCTAAATTCAATTACCCCGCCGGGCTGGCGATAGATGCCGAAGGGAACCTCTTTGTGGCGGATGCGATGAATAACAGGGTGAGGAAGATAAGCTTTAAATAAAAATGATAATCCTTTGGCGGGATCGATCATTCCTACAAAAGCGCAATGCATTCAACAGATACCAGGATACCTCCAGGGAATGGCATGACCTGCGGGGCGCTGCGTGCCGGAGCATTTGCCGGAAAAATTTCACTATACACCTTGTTCAGCGTGGCAAAGTCATTACCGGCAACCATAAAAACAGTCGTCTTTACAATTTTTTCAAGCCCGCTTCCCACTTCTTCCAGTATGGTTTTTATATTTAAGAAGGATTGTCTTGTTTGTTCTTCGAAACTTTCACTGAGCTTTCCGGTTAAAGGAACAAGACCGGGCGTTCCCGACAGAAAGACAAATTTGTCCGCAATAACCGCCTGAGGAAATATCTCTGACATCCGGGGCACTTCGGTAGAGTTATGATTTCTTCTATTTTCCATATTAAAAAACGTTTAAAAAGGTATTGATTTATAAAAGGGTATTGCCAGCCGGCAAATTTATAATTAAAAGTTCATCGTTTTTTTGGTTTTATTAACATGGCGCCACCTGACCGTAAATTTTTATATATTTGAGACAGGTAAGGATCTGATAGTGGCAAAAACAGTATATACCGAACGGCAACTCCTGCAACGCGCAGCGCTCCGGGATATTGAAAAATTGTGGGATGCGGATGTTCCGGATGGCAAACGGCTGGTCGTTCAGATTTAACGCAGCCAGCGCTTCTGCAACCAGCGTCTTACCGGCTCATCATAAAGTTTCAGGCAGGCCCAGGCGATAACCACGGCGCCGGCAAAAGTGGCCAGCGCATACGGCAATGCCTGGCCTGCCGCAACGCCGCGATGGTTGCTTACCCATCCGGTATAGATATAGATCAGCGGGTAATGGGTGATATAGATCGGGTAGGAGATGTCGCCGAAAAACTTGCACACACGGGATGCGAATTTTCCGGTTACTTCGCCACCCGCGCCCATCCAGACTATCAAGGGAAACATCACCAGGATGGTCAGCGAGTCATAAAGACCGTTCATCCACAGATGTTCCTGCCCGCCTATCCTTGGCATGGAAAAAACGACAACCAGTAATAAACTGCACCAGAAAAAAGCATTTCTGATCCGCGTCGGTTTCACGATACGGGATAACAACAAGCCGGCAAAGAAAGGGTACATCATCCGTGTAAACCCGATGCGCAGCTGAAGCGCGTCGAGTGACCAGCCGCCGATCACATCTCCGGTTTTACTGGTCACCGCATATTGGACAAGCGCCGCTCCCGCAAGGATCACAAGGATGGATAAGACAGTCTTCGAAAACTTCCGGACGAACAGGCCATACAGGATATTAGCGATATATTCAAAAAAAAGCGACCACCCGGGGCCGTCCAGCGGGTGCATCTCCTGCCAGCCTCTTATGTCCATGGAGATCGGTACCGGAATGAGCGTAAACCCGATCAGCATGATGATCAGCATCCTCCCCACCGGTATGGTATGGATGGCAGGGAACATGGCAGAATCCTGGAAATAGAAACACAGGGCTCCTATAATCATTCCCATAACCACCATGGGTTGAAGCCTTACCAGGCGACGTTTAAAAAAACCTCCGATCGTCAGGCTGCCCCAGCGGTCATCATAGGCATACCCGATGACAAAACCCGAAAGCAAAAAGAAAAAATCGACAGCAAGATAGCCATGATTGATGATCTGATCCAGATGACTGGTCGAGTGTGGCTCAAAAATGTGAAAGGCGACAACAAGGATGGCGGCCACGCCCCGCAAGCCGTCGAGGATCGGATAGTGCGGCTTTGTAGCCAGAGAATTAGATTTCATTGTAAAAAATACGCTTTAAAGAGAAAGATAGTATAAAATCTTTGCGATTAAGCAGGATCTTATGCTGAGTCCTCCCTCCGGATGACCATGGCATGAGTTTTATACCATTATCCTTCATGGAAAACAAAGCACAACAACTCACTACTGTCAATGCCCAGGATGGGCCAAGCCTGTCCGTCGTTGGCGACACCTACCGCATCCTGATCTCGGGAGAAGAGACCGGAGGCGCGTATACCGTTATCGATATGCTGATACCTCCCCACGGAGGCCCCGGCCCGCATGCCCACCCCACTTATCAGGAAGCGTTTTATATTATGGAAGGGGAGATCGAAGTAAGGACGGAATCCGGGCGTTATACCGCCGCAAAAGGTTCATTCGTCAATATCCCACTTGGGGGAATGGTACACCAGTTTAAAAATGAGACCCAGATTATTGCTCATATGCTGTGCATCATTACTCCCGCCGGAATGGAAAAGATGTTCGGGGAATTAGGAAAGCCCGTGTCGGCAGGTGTTTTTTTACCGGCGCCAGATCTGGGCCCGGACCTGATAAAAAAATTCCAGCAGATCGCGGAAAAGTTCGGTCAGCAATTGTACCCACCCGACTATCTCGATAAATAGCCAGGATCAAAATTGGTTAAAGCTCCTGTACCTGGCATGACCATTCCCAATCAGCCTGCTATGGGAGGCATCCGGTAATTTAATCCCGCGGTCGTACCACAGGTCACATCCACAGTAACGCCCGTTATTTTTCCAGCCATATCGGATGCGAGGAATACAGCGGTATTGGCAATATCCGCCATCAGCGGGAGTTTTTTCAGCATGGTGTCTCCCTCCATCTTCCGGAGGACAGTATCCATCAGGACAGGGTCCCGGTCGATCGCTTCCTTAAACACGCTTGAATCCGGAGAGCCACCGCTCCGGATATTCACCACCCGTATGCCATATGGACCAAGCTCCGAAGCGAGGTTCCTCGAGAAGCTTTCTACGGCACAGCAAGCCGCCGCAAACCCGCCCGTAAAAGGATAGCCTATTCCGCCCGGCGTTGCGGTGAGGGAAATGATCACCCCCGATCCTTGTTTCATCATTGCCTTACCGGCTGCCGCTGCGGTCAGAAACCGGGTTTGCATCGTCAACGTTACCGGGCCCACATAATCGTCCATGGCCAGATCGACCAACGGGATGCCTTGTTTAACATCGACCCCGACGGCATTGAAGGATATATCCACCGTACCCGCGGCGTGTATAACACGATCTATATGACTGTTGATCGCCTTTTCATCCATTGCATCCACCTGAGCCACTTCCACCTTGCCACCGTAGGCAAGGATTTCATCTGCTGTTCTCTGGACGGAACTGAGATTGCGGCCTGTCAGGAATACCCTTGCGCCGGCACCGGCCAATGCGGTGGCAACTGCACGGCCCAGCGAGCCGCCGGCGCCATAGATGATTGCATTTTTGTTCTGGAGTAGCATATCATGGATTTTATGTCGGCCAAATTACAAGTAATGACGGGAATCCAGCTTCTTTTCTCCCTGAATAACCAGAATCGATCCAATATAGATTTGGCTAAAACTCGACAATTATCCTAGTTGTAGCCAAAATTGAATCCAGATTTGGCTATAAGTCGTATATTTACATAGATATAGCCAAATCCTCGTATTAAATTGGCTCCATCCATATAATTCATTGATATTAAGCCAAATCGTTGACATGGAAACGCTTATTGGAAGACAGGAAGAATTGGCAAGGCTAAAGACCCATGCAGAAAAGGAAAGCTCCTCCTTTGTTGCCATTTATGGCAGAAGAAGGGTAGGGAAAACATTCCTGATACGAAACGCTTTTCCTTCATTTGATTTTCAGGTAACCGGGATGGCCAATGTCAATACAGCTACCCAGTTATCGAATTTTCACATTGCGTTGCAGCGATACGATTCACCCCAGAATGAACGGCCACTGGCGACCAGCTGGCTGGAGGCATTTACGCAACTTACCGCTCTGCTGGAATCAAAAAGCAATGGCAAAAAAATAATATTCCTTGACGAACTGCCCTGGATGGATACGACTGGTTCAGGCTTCTTACCTGCATTAGAGCATTTCTGGAATTCCTGGGCCAGCGCAAGGGCGGATATCCTGCTGATCGTTTGTGGGTCGGCGGCAAGCTGGATCATCAACAAATTACTGAACAGCAGAGGCGGATTGCACAACCGGGTAACAGAAAGGATCCCGCTGCAACCATTTACACTCGGAGAATGCGAAAAATACTTCAGCAGCCGCGGGGCCGGTTTCGACAGATATCAGATCGTTCAATTATATATGGTGATGGGCGGAATCCCTTTTTATTTATCGCAGATCGATCCGAAACAAAGCGCTGCGCAGAATATTGACAGGCTCTGCTTTACCCCATCCGGGATCTTACGGGGAGAGTTTGATAATCTTTACCACTCTCTTTTCCAGAAAGCCGAAAGACATATCCAGATCATTGAAGCCCTGAGTAATAAGCAAAAGGGCTTACACGGGAGGAGTTGCTGAAGGCTTCTAAAATGCCCAATGGAGGGGGGACTACCCGCATTTTAAGAGAGCTTGAAGAAAGTCATTTTATCCGCAGATACCGCTCTTTTGGAAAAAAAGAAAAAAACAGCTTCTATCAACTGGCAGATTTTTATTCGCTTTTTTATTTTCAATGGATCAGGAATTTCCATTCCACCGACTCCAACTACTGGATCAGCCAGCTGGATACAGCAAAGCAAAACACATGGGGTGGCTACGCATTCGAACAGGTTTGTCTGGAACATCTTTCAAGGATCAAATCAGGTCTGAGCATTGGCGGCATGAAGACGGAAGCCTCGGCATGGTCGGGCAGTACCGGTGACGAAGGGGCACAGATCGATCTGCTTATCGATCGCGCGGACAGGGTCATTGATATTTTTGAGATCAAGTTCTCGACAGATAACTTTACGATCAGCAAGAGCTATGCGGAAGACCTGAAAAAAAAGATCCGGGTTTTCAAAGAGGTCACGGGGACGAAAAAAGCGGTCCATCTGATCTTTATCACGACCTGGGGACTTGTTAAAAATAATTACGTGCAAACGCAGGTACAGAACGAATTAACGATGGATGCGCTGTTTGAATAAAGATATAAAAATCCGGCAGACCGATCCTATATCCTTATGTTTTAACCCTGTTGCATGCGCCCCGGGTCGTCAAAAACTCAGCGCATTCACCATCTTCCCTACTTTTCTGCCCTGCACCAGCCCCAGTGCGATGGAAGGCGCATAGTGAATGCCACCAAGCAACCGCGAGCGGCCCGCCTCCTGCGCATAGGCATCGAAGGATGCAAAGAAGCGCACCCCAAGGCTGCTTTCATAGCTATGATCCGAGAAATGGTAATTCGTTCCAAAGAAATCTTCAAGAACGGCCGCGCTCGCCGCTGATACGACGGCATGGGCTGCCGAGTATTCAGGATGTGGAGGAGTTGGTATCACGGTGTTCCAGGTGGAATGGCCCAGCACGTCCCGGATATACGATATGGGCCTTATCAGGCTGTAGGTATATTTTGTCCGGAATACGGATATGCTGGCCTCATTCATGGCAATGCCGTGCTTTGCATACACTTTAGCGGCTTTTTCCAGATCGTATCTGTTTAGAACCACCAGTTGCGTAAGGATATTCGTTGCGTGTGCAGGCACATTAAGATTGCCGGGTATGTCGGCCCAGAATTTTGCAATGATGGAATCTTCATGGGTAAGGGATAAGGAAATGGTATAGAGCTCGCTGGCCATATCATAAAAAGGCGAATGGATAGCAACGGAATAGGGAGTCGGCGCAGGAGGCTGGGTCTGGTCCGCGAGACCGGGAATAAACGAACGGTTTTCCCCCCAAAAAGGATAGATAGGAGGCCCAAAAGCAGGAGGCGTCGGGATCCACAATCCGTTGCCCATCGGTGGCACATAACCCGGTGCGGTCACGTGCAGATAGGCCTCATGTCCTCCGTCGGTCTTTGACCAATCGAATATGGCCGCGGCTGTTGCCCGCCCATAAGCTACGGCATTTTGCAGATCCTGCGCTTTCGCCTTTGACTGGAAAAGGCTGGTAAAACTGGCTTCCAGCGAATCGATGGAGCCCTGGTCGGCCACGCTCGCATTTCCAAAAAGGTCTTTCGTGATCACGGCCATTGCCGCGTTGGCGGAAGCCGGCCAGTAATAAGACCGGTCGTCATGCGAATTTAATATGGGGTCCTTGCTTACCTGGGGAAGATAAGAGGTGCTGCCCCTGATCCCTTTTGCAATGGATTCGTAGAGCGTGAGTCCCGCGTAAGAAAAAGACCGGTCCGAGGCCACGGAATTAAAGCCGGGTGTGGTCAGGGTGAGCCGTATATTCAGTTTCATCCAGGCAACGGCAACATCGGCAGGATAGTTTTCAGGAGAAGGTACCCGTGGGTTATTTTTCGTGCATCCGGGAAAGATGAACAGGATAAGTATGCATACGGAGATGAAGAGTTTTTTTTTCATAAACAAACGTTTAAGAGTTTTTGGTTAAAGTGCTGTCAGTGGGATAAAGATAGCAGATGTCCCGACCGATGGATTTGTCTTACAGGCCAAAAATCTGTCCGGGGAGTTCAACAAGATTCAGGAAAAATGGGCAGCGAGCTTTTGCTTGCGGTATTGGAGAGGAGCCGCGCCAAAGCGTTTCTTGAACACCTTGCTGAAATGTGTGCTGTTCTCAAACCCACTTTCGAAGGAGATATCGCTTACGGGCTTATCGGTGGTCAGGAGGAGTTTTTGGGCATAGAGCAGACGTTTATCCTGCAGCCAGTAACTGGGTGAGCTTTTATACGCCTTACTAAAGTCACGTTTGAAAGAAGAAAGGCTGCGGTTGCACAATTTTGCATAGGCCGTCAGCGGAAGATTATAATAGCAGTTGGCCTCTACTATGTGTTGCAGATTGTCGGAGTTTATCTGCATCAAGGTCTGCAGATAGGCGTTCAACGCATTATTGGCGGGATTGGTAATGATGTTGATCAACAGTTCGCGGAACTTCAATTCCAGCAATTCCTCCGGGGGTTTGACATCGGATGAGAAATAAGGGATCACGGATTGGTAATAAGCGGTCATGACTTCGGTCACTTCCAGTTCGATAACCAGTTCATTGGTTACAGCCGGCAAGTCCTTTTTGGATAGCAGGGACATATTGTCACGTAAAAAAGTGCGCAGATAATCATCGGGCACAAAAAAAGCGATCAGACATAAGATCTCATCGAAGAATTTTTCAATGATACATGCTCCTCTTTTTATAAATGCGGCCTTCCCTTCTGTCAGCAGCCATGAGCGATCGGGGGTATGAAATCCTTTTTTGCCCGTCACTACATAAAGAAAATAATTGTGTTGCGACCAGTTATCCAGCTTGGTCAGCACCAGTGGGCAATCGTAGTTTACAAACAGAAGTTCCTTGTATGTAAACTGCTTGAATATTTCGGGCTGTGCTTTAGCCCTTTCATAATAGTTGATCATGGTTAGCTGGCAAAGAACCTAAATGTACAAAACCCTTTTGAATATTCGTGGCTGGTCAGACCAGCTTATCCGGCGTGATCGGCAGCTCCCTGATCCGCTTGCCCGTCGCATTATACACCGCATTGGCCACTGCCGCTGCCACGCCAATCAGCGAGATCTCCCCGATCCCCTTTGTGCCGACCGGATTGATCACCGGGTCCGGCTTGTCGATAAAGATCGCCTCGATGTCCGGTATATCCGCATTCACCGGCACATGATAATCGGCGAAATTGCCATTTACATACCGGCCATACCGGTCATCGAACACCGCCTCTTCCGTCAGCACCATGCCGATGCCCCCGACCGCGCCCCCGATCATCTGGCTGCCCGCCGTCTTGCGGTTTACGATCTTCCCGGCATCCACCACCGCCACCAGCTTTTTCACCTTTACAACCCCTGTCAGCGGATGGACATGCACCTGCGCGAAATGCGCGGAAAAAGAATACATCGAATATTTCTTTGACTCCTCGCCGGCCTGGGATTCCAGGGTCAGTTCCAGTACCGGCAGACCATGCTGTTGTAAAACGCTGGAATAATCGATGGCCGCCGTGCTGTCTTCGGGCAGACCCGATAAGCCATAAAGCTTTTGTTTCAGGGCGATGCAGGCGTCATGCACGGCCGAACCTACCGAAGACACCGTCTGCGAACCTCCTTGTGTCGGGGCTACTGGGAAAGAAGAATTTCCCAGCTCAAAGGTTATCTTATCCGCCGGCAGGCCCAGGATGTCCGCGGCGATCAGGACCATGGAAGTGGCCGTGCCCGGACCGATGTCGCTGGTCGCGCTTTGTATATTCACCGTGCCATCCGGTAATAATTTTATTTTTGCCGAGGTCTTGTTGCGGTAGGCGCCGAAGGCGCCGCATCCGATGCCATATCCCACCAGCCATTCGCCGTCCCGCTGGGACATCGGACTCGCGGAACGCTTGTCCCAACCTATCCGTTCGGCTCCCAGCTGATAACATTCTTTTAAAAATTTGCTGGACCAGGGCAGGTTCCTTTCCGGGTCCGTATAGGTATAGTTGCGGAGACGCAATTCGATGGGGTCAATATTCAGTTTATAGGATAATTCATCCAGCGCGGATTCCAGCGCAAAAGAACCGGTGGCTTCGCCCGGCCCCCGCATAGGCGCGGGAACGCCGACATGCAACGGCACCACCTTATACCGCGTATTGGCGTTGGGGCTATTGTAGAGGAACCGGGACACCGCCACCGCGTTTTCCGTGAATTCTTCATACACCGCCGTCTGGGAATGCGATTCATGCGTGATCCCAACCAGCTTCCCGTCATTGGAAGCGCCCAGTCCGATCTTCTGAATGGTCAACGGCCGGTAGCCCACCAGCGTAAACATCTGCTCTCTGGTCAGCGTCAGCTTCACCGGCCGCTTTACCAGCCTCGCCGCCTG